>JBKQOO010000043.1:0-2545 GCA_052145475.1 Solirubrobacteraceae bacterium | reverse complement strand
GGGCGCGGGCGAGCGAGATCCTGGTCGTCGGCCAGATCAGCCGCTGGGTGTGCCCGCCCTCGATCTCGACCACCGGCCGGTTGACCTGGAAATCGTAGAAGTCCTCGGGGTCGATGGCGCCGATCGGAGTCGCCTGCCAGGCAATGCCGAGGTGGTTAACCACCCCGCTGGCCGCCTCGCCTGCGTCGTTCCAGCCCTCGAACCCGGCGATGGCGACCGGGGATGCGAGTTCGCCGATGTCGTTGAACTCGATGACTCGCCACCTCCCCAACCCGAGATCCCCAAAGCGATCCTCGCACAGCGCAGGCCGTCCTGTAACAGCCTACGTGGTCGGCCTTGCTCGTTGGGTGATCGGTCGGCGAGTCGAGCGCGATGTGGGAAAAGTTAGCGGCAATGCCTACAATGGTTGGCTGCGGCGGACGCCTACAGTGGGGGGGCTATGAGCACGCTTCGGACCGCCCTGGCCGAGCGAGTCGTCGTGGCCGACGGGGCCATGGGTACGATGCTCCAGGCGAGCGAGGCCAGCATTGACGATTTCGGTGGCTACGAGGGCTGTAACGAGATCCTGAACGTAACCCGGCCTGACATCGTGGCCGGGATTCACGACGCTTACCTCGAGGCGGGCGCGGATTGCGTCACCACCAACTCGTTCGGCGCCAACCTGGGCAACCTCGGCGAGTACGGGATCGCGGAGCGGATCGCTGAGCTGTCCGAGGCGTCCGCCAGGCTCGCCCGAGCCGCCGCAGAGCGCCATGCTACGGCGTCCCGCCCCCGATGGGTCCTTGGCTCGATCGGACCAGGCACCAAGCTGCCCACCCTCGGCCATACCACCTTCCGCGAGCTGCGCGACAGCTATCAGGTCAACGCCGAGGCCCTGCTGCGCGGCGGCGCCGACGCGCTGATAATCGAGACCTGCCAGGACCTGCTGCAGGCCAAGGCGGCCCTCATCGGCGCCACGCGGGCCGTCCGGGGCATGGCCCCGGACGCGCTGGTCATCGCGCAGGTCACGATCGAGACCACCGGGGCCATGCTGCTCGGCAGCGAGATCGCCGCGGCGCTGACCGCGCTTGAGCCGCTCGGCATCGACGTGATCGGGCTGAATTGCGCCACCGGCCCCGGCGAGATGAGCGAACACCTGCGCTACCTGGCCGCGCACGCCCGGATCCCCATTTCCTGCGAGCCGAACGCCGGTTTGCCCGTGCTCACCTCGGACGGCGCACACTACCCGCTGAGCCCGGCGCAGCTCGCCGACGCCCACGACAGGTTCACCGCCGAGTTCGGCCTGTCCCTGGTGGGCGGCTGCTGCGGCACGACGCCCGAGCACACGGCCGCACTGGCCGACCGGGTGGGCGGCCGGCCGGCCGGCAGCCGCAAGCCACGCCCCGAGCCCGGGGTGGCCTCGTTGTACCAACACGTGCCGTTCCGCCAGGACACCGCCTTCCTGTCCATCGGCGAGCGGACCAACGCCAACGGGTCCAAGGCGTTCCGGGACGCGATGCTCGAGGGCAGGTTCGAGGACTGCGTTCAGATCGCCCGGTCACAGACCAGGGACGGCGCTCACCTGCTCGACGTGTGCGTGGACTACGTGGGCCGGGATGGTGCCGCCGACATGCGCGAGGTCGTCGGCAGGTTCGCCACCGCGGCCACGCTGCCGCTCGTGCTCGACTCGACCGAGCCCGCCGTGATCGAGGCCGGCCTGGAGATGACCGGCGGCCGAGCCGTCATCAACTCGGTCAACTACGAGGACGGCGACGGGCCAGACTCGCGGATCGCGCGGATGATGCCGCTGGTCCGCGAGCACGGCACCGCCGTGATCGCGCTGACCATCGACGAGCGAGGCCAGGCGCGCACGGCCGAGTGGAAGGTCGCCGTGGCCGAGCGGCTGATCGCGGATCTGACCGGGAACTGGGGCATGCGCGTCGAGGACATCATCGTCGACTGCCTGACGTTCCCCATCGCCACCGGCCAGGAGGAGACGCGACGCGACGCGATCGAGACCATCGAGGCGATCACCGAGCTCAAGCGCCGCTACCCGGCCGTACAGACGACGCTGGGCGTATCCAACGTGTCGTTCGGCCTCAAGCCCGCCGCCCGCGCCGTGCTGAACTCCGTCTTCCTGGCCGAGTGCGTGCGGGCGGGCCTGGACTCCGCCATCGTGCACGCGGCGCGGATCATGCCGATCGCCCGGATACCCGACGAGCAGCGGCAGGTGGCGCTCGACCTCGTATACGACCGGCGGCGGGAGAACTACGACCCGCTGGCCCGGCTGCTCGAGCTGTTCGACGGCGTGGACGCCGCCGAGCTGAAGGCGAGCCGGGCCGCCGAGCTGGCCGGGCTGCCGCTAGGGGAGCGGTTGAAGCGCCGGATCATCGACGGGGAGCGATCCGGCCTGGAGGCCGACCTGGACGCGGCGCTCGAGCAGCGGCCCGCCCTTGAGATCGTCAACGACGTGCTCCTCGACGGCATGAAGACGGTGGGCGAGCTGTTCGGCTCGGGACAGATGCAGCTGCCGTTCGTGCTGACCTCCGCCGAGGTGATGAAGGCG
>JBKQOO010000042.1:0-8877 GCA_052145475.1 Solirubrobacteraceae bacterium | reverse complement strand
CGGCGTCCGAGTGGACGTCCAGCAGGCGCGCCGCGCCGTCCCCGGGCGCCTCGACCGTGGCGCCGATGCGCTCGATCAGAGCGGCGTCGCGGCCCTCGGAGACGTTGGGGACTGCCAGCACGGTTCGGGGGCGCATCCGACGAGGCTAAACTGCGCCACCCCGCCGGAGTAGCTCAGTCGGTTAGAGCAGCGGAATCATAATCCGCGTGTCGGGGGTTCGAGTCCCTCCTCCGGCACTATGAGGCTGCGGCGGACCAACGCGGTCCGGCACGTCCAGATCCGACCGCGGAGCCGCTCCGGGACGCGGCAAGGTTCGCCTGGCGGCCGGGAGGCTTGAAGGATTCGCGTGGACGTCTGCCGATGCGGGACGCGCGCTGTCTCGCGTGAGATCCAGGGCCGGCTGCTGCTCGACCAGCCGGCGGACACACGATCCTCCGCTACCGCTTCTCCTGCAGCACGGCCGAGATGTCGAGCGCGATCGCGACCTTGTCCCCGACCAGCATGTTGCCGCTGCCGAGCGCCTGGTTGAACTTCATGTCGAAGTCGCTGCGGCTTAGCGTGCCGACCCCCTCGAGGCCGGCGCGGGTGTTGCCCCAGGGGTCGACGTCCGTTCCCTGCGCGACGACGTCGAGCTTGATCTCGCGAGTGACGCCGTGCATCGTGAGGTTGCCGGCCACGAGGGTCGACTCCTCATCGATCGCCTCGACACGGGTCGACTCGAACGTGATCTCCGGGAACTGCTCCGCGTCGAAGAAGTCGGGTGAGCGCAGGTGGTCGTCGCGTCCGGGCTCGCCGGTGTCGATCGACGCGGCCCTGACGCTCCCCCGCGCGCTCGAATCGGACAGGCGCTCTCGGACCTCGAGCGTGCCCTCGAAGTCGTGGAAGTGGCCCCGCACGTTGGCGATGCCCATGTGCTTGACCGTGAAGCTGATCGTCGAGTGCGACGGGTCCACGACCCGCGTGCCGGCGGGTATCCGCGGGCTCGTACGGCCGGCTGTTGCGGTCGCCATGGCTACCTCCCTGGGATTGGCGCCGTCGCTCTCGCTAGGACCGCGGCAGCCAGTGTCAAGGCGGACCAACCGCCGTTCCAGCCGCCTTCATCGCCGCCTCGACACCGGCTTCCGCGGGGCCGAGCCCGCGCAGGAGAGGCACAGCGCGCTCTCCGGCCTCGCCTTCAGACGGGCGGGGGCGATCGGCTCGCCGCAGGCGTCGCAGCGACCGTAGCTTCCCTCGGCGAGCTTCGCCAGCGCGCGCTCCGTCCGGTCGAGGCTCGCCTCGAGCGATTCGCCGACACCGATCTCCGTGAGACGGCTGATCGCCTCGACGGTGCCGTCGCCGATGCGCTTGCCGAAGCCCTGAGCGCTGCCGAGCTCGGGACGCTCAGCCAGGGCGCCAATCTGCTCGCGCATCCTCTGTCGTCGGAGCTCGAGGTCAGCTCGCACCCGCGCGAGGTCCGGCCCCTCGGTGGTCATGCCCCCCGACCGCCCAACGTGGTGGGGTTCAGAGCGGAGGCGGCGGCGGTTCTCCGGCTCGGCGAAGAAAAAGGCGTCAGCCGCGTCGAGCAGCTGCTGACGCTCCGCCGGGTGCAACGCCGCGGAGCCAGCTCGTTCGATCGCCTAGAGGAGAGACGTGTGATGGGCGCCCCGTCTGATCATCGCCCCGGATACAGACATCGTGCCTCTACGTTAGCCCGCGGGCGACGCCGGCCCGCACCCGGCGGCAAGTGCGGGACGGCGGGAAGACCGTCCCATCACATGCTCACCTCCCCTCACGCGATCTCGTGCCACCGCGCGAGGCCACCGAGCGCCTGCGTTGCCGCGTCGAGCAGGCGGCCCGTCCCGGCATTGGGTCCCCCGCCGCGGAGCGACCGTGGGCCGAACTGGTCCTGAGACCGACACCTGCTCGGCTAACTCGTGGGCGGTTCGATGCGAAAGCGCAGCGGTTCCCGGCTGTCGATGGTCGAGAGTTCCGCTTTCGATTCGACGAGACCGGACGACACCTGCCCCCTGCCGGGTCGACACACGTATTCCTGCGGTTCTTCCAGTGCTTGGAGCGCACCACCTTCGGCCCCCCATTCCCATTTCCGGTGGTCGGGACTGGCAGCACGGTTTCCGCACGCCACTTGTTCTTCTTCGACGAATCCTCCTTCGCCTCGATATTCCAACCCACCCTTCAGGGCAGTGAGTTCGATGAACAGAGTGGACGGGTACGGGTTCAGGACGATGTCCCTGACGCCGGCGGTCAGGCGGTTTGACCCGACACACGCGACGGCGAGGTGGTCTGGCAAGAGCTTGACCGTCGGCCTATCGTTACGGAGGAGCGACACCGTACCTTCCAGCGTGCAGGTCGGCACCATCAAATAGCTCTCCAGCGTCACCGAGAGCCAGACTTCTTCGTGGTCGTTTACGCCGATGACGTTCACACGCGGGTACGGCGTTTCCTTACCCTGCGCAGCTGAAGCCAGCACAAAAACCAGCAGGAGCACCACGAAACACAACATCCCTGCCCGACGCAAAACGCTGTCCTCCCTCCACGAATCGCCGTTCGTCAGACTACTCGAACCGGGCGGAAAGAGAGCGCGCGCTCTTGCTCACCGAGGGCATGGGCAGTGACGGGCAGTTGCACCGGCGGCCGCGGGCTCAGCGCCGCGGGTGCAGGCGGAGCTATTTCGCTCTTTTGATCGGTGCAAGCGAGTTGCCGGGCGCGATTTCCCCGCAGTCCTGGGGCGCGGTGGTGCCTGCAAACCGGCCGGCGAGCCATGTCGCAGCTTCGGACAGCCAGGGAGCTGCGCCCTCGATGTGTCCCAGGTGCTGATATTCGGTGTACTGCACGGCGAGGCCGCGACTGCACCACTGGCGAGCCAGGCTCCGGACGTCACCGGCGATCATGACGCCGTCACCCGGTCCGATCCCGGGCTTGTTGCCCGGTGTCCCTTCGAGTTCTTCGCCGCCGTTGCCCTGACCGATGAGGAGCGGCACCGTCGGAGTCCCTTCGCGGCCCACGATCAGCTTGTTTGCCGTGCGCACGAAGACCGGGATGGATTCGGGCGTCGGGTACTCCGGCTTGGCCAGCTGAGACCAGGTGAGGCCGGGGACTTCCTGCTCGTTGGTGATCGAGTCGTGCTGGTCCTCGTTGAGGAGTTCCTGGCCGTATTCGGTGAGATATTGCGTCAGGTCGAGGTGGAAGGCGCGAGCCAGGCCGTCCAGCGACATGGGAATGATCGATGCCCATTTGCTGCTGCCTTCGACGTATTTCAGGTTGTGCGCGGGATCGACCAGCACCCCGCCCATCGCCGCGCCGATGAGGTCCGAGTTGATTTCGGGCGCATAGGTGGGTGCCAGCTGAGCGGCCCACTCCGTCGCGATCGCGCCACCGGAGTAGCCGGCCAGGCCGATCTTGGAGTTGGCCGTCAGCCCTGTGGCGGGCGAGCTGAGCGCCGCGCGCAGCGAGTCGAGCGTGTTGTAGCCGTAGACGGGCCCAGCGGAGAAGTCCGCTTCCTCGCCCTCGGTGTCGGGAACGATGACGGTCTCGCCCGCGAGCAGCGCCGGCGCGATCAGCACGGACTCGGCCTGTGGGATTTCGCCGCCCGTCGTGAAGCCGCCCGAGATCGCGTAGGACGGGTCGTCTTCAGTGCTCAGACTGTCGTAGAACGACTGATAGGACAGCGCCGTCGGCGTGCCGAGTGGCACGGGCGGCAGCAGTACAGAGGTCACGTTGACCGTCGGCTTGCCGAGCTCCGACGTCGAGCGGTAAAGAAGCTGAACCGCGGTGATCGGCAGTGGGATCTCCGCGATGTGGAAGGGGACCGTCCGCGTCTTCAAGACCGTTCCCGGCGCGATGCGCTTCAGCCGCGTCGTGCCTTCGTACCTGTAGAACGGATCCTGTTCGGGTGTAAGGGCTGCTCGCGCGGCCGGTGCGGCGAGCGCGGCCCAGCAGACCAGCATCAGAACGGCGCACGCCCAGACGCCCCGGCGAGGCTGAGATCTCCCGGCCTGGGACGCCGCCGTCCCCCCTGCGCTTGTCGTCATGTCCGTCCCACTCTCGTGTCGCCCTGCAAATCGGTCGCACAGACCTGCCGGACACCAGCCCGACTGGCCGTTTCTACCCGTCCAGCGCAACCGCAAACGTAGGGGCCGGCAGGCGATCGCTCAGGACGTGACGGCGAGCAGTTGCCAGTCGCCTGGAACGCCCTTCAGGGTGTGAAGGCCTCGATCGACGAACTCGATGCCCGAACCGGTCACCAGGTCGCGCACCGTGCCCGTCACGAGCACCTCGCCGGGCTCAGCAAGGCCGGCCACGCGCGCGCCGATGTGCACCGCTACGCCGGCATAGTCCTCGCCACGAGCGACGCACTCCCCGGAGTGCAGCCCGGAGCGGACCTCCAGGCCGATGCTGTGAGTCCTCTCGCCGATCGCGGTCGCACAGCGGATAGCCCGCGCTGGTCCGTCGAAGCAGGCAAGGAACCCGTCGCCGGTGCTCTTCACCTCTTGGCCGTGGTAGCGCTCGAGCTCTCGCCGCACGGCCGAGTCGTGGGCCTCGAGCAACTCATGCCAGCGCCGATCGCCCAGCCGTGAGGCTCGCTCCGTCGAGCCGGCGATATCGGTGAAGAGCACGGTCTTGAGCACGCGATCGATCTCGTGGTCTTGTCGCGTCCCCGTCAGGAACTCCTCGATCTCGTCCAGTATCTCTTCGTCCTTGTCCAGATAGCTCTCGTGGAACTCGCCGGGGAACTCCTTCAGCCGTGCTCCCTCTATGTGTGCGGCGACATAGCGAGCGTGCTCGACGCTGGTGATCGGATCCCCGGTCCGATGCACGACGAGTGTCGGCGCCGAGATCGAGCTCAGCGCGTGACGGGCATCGACGAGCAGCGAGAAGCGGTTCGCCGCGGCCGCCATCGCCGGCGTGGCGGAGCTTCGCTCCATGCGAGCGAGGTGGCGGCGCGTGGCCTCGTCGGTCGGAGCATCCTGCGTGGCGATCAGGGGCCACATCAGGCCGTGGCCCCAGTTCTGCTCGATCTGGTCGCAAAAGGCGTGGCCGATCTGCGGGTCGATTCCCTGGGGATAGTCGGGCGCCCATGTCATGCGTGCGAACGTCGCCCAGAGCACCAGGGCCGTGACCCGCTCGGGGTAGGTGGCGGCGAACAGCAGCGCCATCGGCCCTCCCTCGGAGATGCCCACGATCGCGGCCTTCTCGCACCCGGCCGCATCCATCACCGCTCTGACGTCATCCATACGCTCCTCGAGCGTCGGCAGCTCTGTGCTTCGGTCCGAGAGACCGGTGCCGCGCTTGTCGAAGGTGATCATCCGCGAGAACTGCGAAAGCCGGCGGAACATCTGCATCATCGGCGGCGTCTCCCAGCCGAGCTCGACGTGGGACAAGGAGCCGGGGACGAAGACCAGGTCCGGGCCTTTTCCGCTCACCTGGTAGGCGATGCTGAGGTCGCCGCTGCGCGCGTAGCGCGTCTCCCCGAGCGTGTCCCGTTCATCGAGCCCCTCGGCTCCTACGGCCCGCTGTGCGTTCTTCAGCTCCTCGGTGACTCGCGCCAGCCTGGTGAGCAGATTCGCGGCGGCGCTCTCGCCCTTGCCCGGACTCTCCTCCGGCTCTTTTGCTCCGGTCATCTCACCCCTTCTCAGCCTGACGCACCGACCGTTTGGCGGTCACGTCAACGGTGAGGCAAAGACGAGCCTACTCCTGATTGCATCGAATGAACGTGAGCGCCGTCACAAGGTCGACCTTCGCCCGGAAGCTTCCGCCGAGCGGCCCGATCGGCGTTCGTGAGCCCCGCCGGCACCGAGATGGGTAGTCTCCGCAACGATGCCGCCGACCATCACGCTCCACGCGGTCCCGCCCTCGCATCCCTGTATGGCGGTCGCAGCGGCGCTCGAGCTGAAGAGCCTCGAGTACGAGCGGATCGACTTCCCGCACACCGAGCGGCTCGAGCGAATGCAGGAGATCTACGGCGAGGGCAACTCGACGGTCCCGGGCGCAGTGATCGACGGCGAGCTGGTGCACGGCTCGCGTGCGATCCTCGCCCGCCTGGAGCAGCTCGAGCCCGAGCCGCAGCTGTATCCGTCCGAGCAGGTGCGCGAGGCAGACCGTTGGGGCGATGAAGAGCTCCAGAGCCTCGGCCGCTGCCTGCCCTGGGGGGCGATGTACTTTCGCCCGGAGTCGATGGGCACTTTTGCCGGCGCCGGTCAACTCGACGGTCCGGGCACAGACTTCGCGATCAAATTCGTTCGCGCCACCTGGCGCCACCACGGCATCACGGCCTCGCGCCTTCACGACGACCTCGCCGGCCTGCCGGCCAAGGTCCAGCACGTCGAGCGACTGGCGCAGGACGGCGTGATCGGCGGCGAGCAGCCGAATGCGGCGGATCTGCAGATCGGCGCGACGATCCGCGTGCTGCTGCCGATCGGCGACCTGCGCCCGCTGCTGGCCGGCACGGCGGCCGAGAGCATCGCGCTGCGCCTGTTCCCGGACTATCCCGGTGAAGTGCCGGCCGGCGCCTATCCGGCCGGCTGGGCTCCGACCGCGCCATAGCCGACACGACAGCGGCGACGCCGGGCGTGGCTGGGCGGCCTACGGAGCCGGACACGCGCCTGCGATGGCAGGCCCGCCAGGCCGGCTCAGGTCGCCTGGGCGGGCTCGGGCGCGGCCCGGTCGGTGTCCCGTGTGGACAGCCGAGCGGCCAACGGCAGCCCGAGCAGCGAGACCGCTGCCATCGCCAAGAAGGCCGGCAGCGGGTGGTGGACGAGGACCTGCACGACCAGCGCCACCGCGAGTCCACCCAGGTTGCCGGCCATCCAGACGAGCGCGCCCGCCGTTCCCGCGGCCGCGCCGGCGATGCGCTCGGCGTCGGTGAGGATGACCGGGAGCGCGGGCAGCAGCACCGCTCCCATCGCCAGCAGCACCAGCGCGCTGATCCCGATCCCGTGGACCAGGCCGAGCAGGACGCAGCCGGCGCAGGCGACGAGCACGACAAGCTGCAGGAATCTGCGCTCGTCACGGCGCCGCGCGACCCGCTCGGGCAGCACCGCGCACCCGATCAGCCCGCCCACGATCATCACGACCAGCAAGAGCCCGGCCTGCGTTTCGCTCACGCCCGCGGGCTGCAGCAGCTGCTGGAGCCAGGTCGCCAGCGCGACGAAGATCCCGAAGCCCACGAAGACGAGCCCGAAGAGCGTGCGCATCGGGCGCAGCCGCCACAGCGAGAGCGCGGCGCTGCCCTCGATCGCCGCATGCTCCTGCCCCCGGCGCCCCGGCCTGCGCAGGGCGACGGCGAGCGCGACGGCCGGCACGATCGCGAGCGCCGCCTCGACCTCCAGCAGTCTCTGGATGTGTCCGTGCGCGCCCAGCGTGGGACCCAGCAGCAGCGCGACGAGCATCCCGGCGAAGCTACCGGCCGAGCCGACCGCGATCCCGTTCGCCCGGTCCTCCACCGGCAGGTACTCGCCCGCCAGCTTGGCGACGCCACTGAGCACGACCGGCTGCGCGACGGCGACCAGCGTCTGACCGGCCATCGCCCAGACGAAGGTGTCTCCGCCCAGCCGCAGCAGCCCTCCCGCCGCCACCAGCCCTCCCCCTGCCGCCAGCGAAGGCCTGAAGCGCCGGTCCAGCAGCCTTCCGGCGGGGATCGCCAGCGCCACGTAGAGCAGCGGGAAGATCTCTGCCAGCCACCCGATCGCGCCGACCGACACCCCGTAGTAGTGCGATGACTCCGTCGTGATCGGGGCGTAGGTCAGCCACAGCAGCTGAGTGGCCGCGCAGACCAGGCTGTAGGCGACTACGACGCGCCACCCGTGCCGGCGGCCCACGGGATCCGTGTCAGCGCCGCTGATGCTGTCCGGCGTTCGCAGGGCCATCGCTCGAGCCGGGCAGCCTACCGGCTCGGTCTGCCGTTTGGTACGCCCGCGCCTCTAGCCGGACGCCTGCCCCCACGCCTGATCGCCGGCCCACTCCTGGAACGATTTCCAGCGAGTCTCCGGGTACCCCGCGCGCAGCGCCGGTAGGTCGACCCCGTAGCCGGTGCGCTCCAGGAACCGGTACATCGCCGCCAGGTCGCTCGAGCGCGACGCGAGCTCGTCCGGCGGGATCCGCACCGCCCGCACCGCGCGACCGAGGATCGCGCTGAGCCTGGCCGCCATCTCTGCCGGCGTCAACTCGTCGCCCGCAAGCTCGATCCGCTGCCAGGACCCGACCGGCGGGGAGAGCATCACCTCGGCGGCGAGCGTGCCGAGGTCCGCCACCGCCAGGCACTGCAGGCGACGGTCCGGGCTGATCCCCAGCGCGAGCCGGCCGGCATCGATCTGATCCCGTTGCCCCAGCAGGTTCTCGAAGAACCAAGTGGGTGCCAGGACGGTTGTCGGCACGCCGCTCGCCCGGGCAGCGTGCTCGACCGTCGCCTTGCTCGCGAAATGAGGCACGGAGCTGGAGCGGTGGGCACTCGCCACGGAGGCCAGGACAAGATGCGCGAGCGATACCCGGCGGGCCGCGCCGACGATCGCAAGGCCCTGGTCCACCTCGCCCGGCCCGCTGACGGTGAGGCCATACACCGCCTTCATGCCCCTCATCGCGTCGCCGAGCTCATCGATGTCGGCGAGATCACCGGCGACCAACTCGATGCCTCGAGCGCCGAGCCCGCGAGCTCGCGGGCTGTCCGGATCGCGGACCAGCGCACGCACCGCCGCGCCACGCTGCAGCAGCGCATCGAGAACAGCGCCACCCTGATGGCCTGTGGCGCCGAGCACGAGGCACTGTGGTTGCCCGGGCTGCCGTGGCGTCGCGGCGCCGGACAGCCGGCTGGTCGCTTCGCTCATGGGCGCGTCCGACATCTGGCCGGTGAACATACAAGCGCCCGGCGATGGCCCCGGCGCGATT
>JBKQOO010000041.1:0-17389 GCA_052145475.1 Solirubrobacteraceae bacterium | reverse complement strand
GTCAGGGTCGTGCCCATCCCGGCCTGCTCGGCGTTGGCGTGGGAGAGCTCGTGGATGCGCGCGTTGGCGAGCAGGGCCAGCGAGGCGAGCGCCGCCTCCGGCGAGGAGGAGTCGGGCAGGCCCTCCTGGAAGGCCTCGACGGCGACCTTCGAGGCGACCTCCCCGGCCTGCGCGCCGCCCATCCCGTCGGCCACGACGAACAGCGGCGCGCGAACCATCAGCGAGTCCTCGTTGGCCCGGCGCTGGCGGCCGGTGTCGCTGCCCGCGTACTGCTCGGCGACTCGCAGCACCATCACGAGTCGACCTCGAAGGCGAATTCGCTGTCGCCGATCCGGACCCGATCGCCCGGGTGCAGGGGCCGCGGGGTCTGCAGCAGCTCCTCGTTGAGGTAGGTGCCGTTGGTCGAGTCGAGGTCTTCGACCACGACGCTGTTGCCCTGCTCGTAGATGCGGGCGTGGCGCGAGGAGGCGAACGGGTCCTCGAGGCGGATCTCGGCGCGGTCGCCCCGGCCCAGCACGAGATCGCCGTCGAGGTCGTAGATCATCCCGGCCTCGTGCCCCGGGGCGCGCTCCACGACGAGCCGGGGGGCGCGCGCGACGTAGTCCACGCTCCCCACGGTCGAGGCCGAGTACATGCCGGTCGCGTCAGGCGGGGCGTCGATGCCGAGCGCCTCGCGCCGGTCGCGGGCGCCGCCACCGAGGTCACGGCGGGCGCTGCGGGCGACCCACAGCAGGAACAGGTAGAGCACGGCGAGAAAGCCGAACTTCAGCGCGACCGATACCGGGTCGAGGCTGTTCATCCGATTTCGAACAGGGCCTCGGTCGAACCGAACTCGATGCGGTCGCCGGCCTCGAGCGCCTGCGGACCGGAGATCTCGAGCCCGTTGACCAGCACACCGTTGGTCGACCCGAGGTCCTCGATCTCCCAGCCGGCGCCGGCCGGCCGGATCGTGGCGTGGCGGCGCGAGATGCCGGCGTCCTCGAGCACGACGTCGCAGTCCCGGCTGCGCCCGACGGTGCCCCCGGCGGGGGGCAGCAGGATGCGCCGTCCCGAGACGGCGAGCAGGGCGCGGGAGCGCCGGCGGGCCTGGGTCGCTTCGACAGGCCCGCGCACGCGGGCTGAGGTGCTGTAGATCATCGTCTTCCCGTGCACGTCCTGTGGGGGGGCGCCCGCACCGCCAGCCGCCGGTGGGGCATGGGGTGTGGACGCACCCTCGCCTGCACTCTGACCGTCGGGGCGGACCAACCGCGCCTGGATCCCGAACTCGCCGAGCGCCAGGCGCTCGTCGGTGTGGAACGTGATCCTCAGGGCGCTGGCCAGGATCAGATCCTCGCCGCGGGCGTGCTCGAGCAGGTAGCCGCACAGTTCTTCGATCACCTCCTCCTCGACTCCCTCGTAGCGGGCGCGGTCCTCGGGAGAGAGCCAGACCAGGTACTCGTTCGGGACGTAGACGCGCGAGACCGAGACGGTGCGGTGGGCGTCCATCTCGCGCGCGAGCTTGCGGGCGAGTTCCATCGGACGCACCTCCGAGCGGAAGGCGCGTCCGAACGAGCCCTCGACCAGTCTCGCGATGGTGTTCTCGACGCTCTTGAGCAGGTTCATCGTCAGGGGGTCAGCGGGCTGCGGCGGTGATCTGGGGTCGCGAGTCCCCAGGCCATGCTACGCGCACTGGGTGGGCGGGCAGAGTTATACGGGGCCGCGCAGGGCGCGCGCGCCGACTGCGACCATCCCGCCCAGAACGGCGCCGAGCACGGCGCCACGGGGCGACGGATGGGCGGCGGCGCCCAGGCCGGCGTCGAGCCGGGCCGCAGCCGAGACGATCGCGGCCGACCAGACCGTCGCCGCGACCACGTCCAGTGCGGCGCTGCGTCCGCGGACGACCCAGGGCAGCACAAGTGCGCCGATCCCCCACAGCAGCGCGCCCAGCAGAACCCCCAGGGTCAGCAGCGGCGCGATCACGTGAGCGGCCGTCGCGCCCAGCGAGCCCTCCCATGCCGAGCGGGCGGGCGTGCCGGCGGCGGGACCGAGCCACAGGTGCCGCGCCAGGAGCGGCTCGGCGAGGACGAGCCACCAGTAGCCCAGCGCACCGAGGGCCAGGCGCACCGAGGCACGTCGCGCCTGACCGGCAAGCGCGGGATAAGCCCCGGCGAGCCCGGCGAGCCCGAGCACCGGCGCCAGCAGCGACGACAGCCACAGGCCCGAGAGGCGCCCCGAGGCGCGCTCGAGCGGCATCGCCGCCAGCGGGGCGAGGGCTGCGACCAGCAGCAGCGCTGCGCCGGCCTGCCCGGCGGCCACCAGCCAGAGCACCCCGGCCAGGCCCAGGCCGGCCCACAGCATCCGTGGCAGACCCCGAGCCGGCGAGGGCGCCTCGCGCGGCGCCTGCGGCGGCGGCGCCTCGAGCGTCGGCTGCGGCGAGTGTGCCGGGGTGGGGAGCTGAGGATGACGCCGGGGCGGGCGGGCCTCGTGCAGCGGCTGCTCCCAGCGCGGCGCCGGGGAGAAGCGACGCGGGCCGTCGCGCTCGCCGGCGTCGACGCCGTCCTGGAGCGCCTCGCGGAGGTCGGCGAGAGCGCCGCGGTCCGCGGGCGCGGGCGCCAGCGCGAGGTCGATCGCCGCGATCAGGGGCCGGGGCAGATCGCGACGGTGGCGGCGCAGCGACTCCAGGCGGGTACCGATTCGCCTGGCCGTGGCGGCGGTGGTCGAGCCGCGAACCGGGTTGACCCCCGACAGCGACTCGTAGAGCACCAGAGCCAGCGCGTAGAGGTCGGCCTGCTCCCCCACCTCCCGGCCCTCGCTCTGCTCGGGCGCCATGTAGGCGAGCGTGCCGAGGACATCGCCGGTGCGGGTCAGCGCGTCCTCCTCCGCGATGCTGGCTCCGCCGAAGTCGGTCAGCTTCGCCGCGATGAAGGGCTCGGCGTGAGAGCGGCTCTGCGCCGGCTCTGGGATCAGGACGTTCTGCGGCTTGATGTCTCGGTGGATCACGCCGCGCGCGTGCGCGTGCTGCAGTGCGTCGCTCAGCGCCAGTCCGATCTCGGCGATCTGCCGGTCCTCGAGCGCGTCCTCGGCGATCAGGCGTCCCAGGGTCGGTCCGTGCACGAGCTCCGAGATCAGATAGAAGGCCTCCCCCTGCGGGCAGGCCTCGTACAGCGCCACGATCGCGGGGTGAGAGAGGCGTGCGGTCGCCTGCGCCTCGCGGGCGGCGCGATCGCCGTCGCCATCGGGGCCGAGCCAGATTCGCTTGACCGCGACCTCGCGGTGCAACAGCTCGTCGCGGGCACGCCACACCACGCCGAACCCTCCGGCCCCCAGCCGTTCGAGCAGCCGGTAGCGATCCAGCACGAGCTCCCCCCCGCCGGACTGCGGCGGTACGCCGGCGCGACGCGCGAGACGGGCACGAAAGAGCCCAGGACGGGTGGCCTCCTCGGGCGTGCCGAGGTCGGACGGTGCCTGGACTAGGGTCTGCGGCGACTCCACCGGCTCCCGCGTTCGCCGCCTTCGGCTCGGATTCCTCCATGTCCGGAGCAGGAATTCCCGCAATGAGCGAGAAGTTGCAGGATCGTCAGGGAGGAGGCCTGCAGTCATACTGAGGCCCTTCCAGGACCTGCAAAGGAGCCGAGGCTTTTGTCGTTCTTTGACGATGGCGAGGAGACGGCCACTCGACCATCAACCCGAGCACCACGATCGAGTCCGGTCGCAGACCGGTCCTCGGCAGGAGCTCCGCGACGCCCCCGCCCCAGGCGTCCGGCCCGTTCGGGCGGCCCCTCGGGCTACGACCAGCACACCCTGATGGTGCGCCGCCGCGTCGCGGCCGGCGTCGCGGTCGTACTGCTGATCGTGATCGTGCTGCTGATCAACGGGTGCCTGAAATCGGAAAAGCAGCAGTCGCTCAAGAACTACAACCACCAGGTCAACGAACTGGCCCAGGAATCGGAAGCGCAGGTCGCGAAACCCCTGTTCACCGCGCTGTCGGGGGCGTCCGGAAAGTCGGCTCTGGTCGTCGAGGAGCAGGTCGACCAGCTGCGGGTCGAAGCGCAGAAACAGGCGACGCGGGCCAAGGAACTGAAGGTTCCCTCGGAAATGAGCGGCGCGCAGCGCTATGTGCTGAGCGTCTACAACCTTCGCAGCGAAGGGGTCAGCAAGATCGCCGCGCTGCTGCCGACGGCGCTGGGCGGGCAGGCCAAGCAGGAGAGCGTGAAGATCGCGGGCGACATGGAGATCTTCCTGGCCTCCGATGTCCTTTACTCGCAGCGGGTCGTGCCGCTGATCCAGGAAGCGCTGGTGGCGAACAGCATCCAGGCCGCGACGCGATCCAGCCGCTTCCTGCCCAACCTCGGCTGGCTGGAACCCGAAACGGTCTACGCCCGCCTGACCGGCAAAGCCGCCGGCTCCAGCAGCCAGGGCACGGTCGCGCCCGGTCATCACGGGAGCGTCCTGAAGGGCGTGAGCGTGGGCTCGACGACGCTCGAACCGGAACCTGCGCTGAACCACATCAGCGGGGGAAGCAGCCCGACCTTCACCGTCTCGGTCGAAGACGACGGCGAATTCCCGGAGAGCGAAGTCAAGGTCGACGTGACCGTCACGGCGGCAGGCAAAGCGATCAAGGCCTCGCGCTCGATCAGCATGACCGAACCGGGCAAGACCAGCACCGTCGAAATTCCGGTCGCCGGCGTGCCGCTGGGCGTTGCGAGCAAGATCGAAGTCGAAGTCGGGGCGGTGCCCGGCGAAACCAGCCGCGAAGGCACGAAGAACACCTACCTGGCGATCTTCAGCCAGTAGGGCCCCCAGCCGCGCCAGCCTCGCCAGCGGCTAACTTGTGGCGATGATCGGAACGATCACCGACACGCAGGGCATCGTCGCGATCGCCGCCGCCGCCGTGGCCGTCGCCGCGCTGCTCGGCTGCGCGATGCTGAGCGTGCAGGTGCGGCGGCTGCGCCGGGCCCAGCGGCTCGTGATGGGCGAAGGTGGGGAGCAGGACCTGATCGCCCATGCCGCGACGATGCAGCAGGCCTTCGAATCGCTGCGCGACTACGTCGAGGAGACCGCCGTGCGACTCGATGCCCGCCTGGCCGGCGTCGAGCAGACGCTGCGCGGGACGATCTCCCACCGCGCCCTTGTCCGCTACGACGCCTACAACGAGCTGTCGGGCCAGCAGTCGATGTCGATCGCGCTGCTGGACGACGATCGCTCGGGGATCGTGCTGTCCTGCATCCACCACCGCGACCAGGCACGCGTGTACGGCAAGCGGGTCCAGGGCGGTCGCGGCGAACTCGAGCTGTCCCCCGAGGAGTCCGAGGCGGTCAGGTTGGCCCTGGCCGGCGACGGAGCGCTCCCGGTCGAGGATGAGCAGCGATCCTGATCCGCCGGCGTGGCGGGTCGGGTTCCTGGGGCCGGCGGGCACCTTCAGCGAGGAGGCGCTGCTGGCCAGCGTCGAGCAGCGCCTGCTCGAGCCCGTTCCGCTGGCCAGCATCTACGAGACGGTGACGGCGCTGCGGGCCGGCGATGTCGACCTGGCGATCGTGCCGATAGAGAACTCGCTGGAGGGCTCGATCAGCGTCACGCTCGACCTGCTAGCCGGCGAGGCCGCCGACGTCAGGATCGTGGGCGAGGCGCTGCTGCGGGTCCGCCACTCGCTGATCGCCTGCGGGGAGGTGGAGCTGGCGCAGATCCGCACCGTCGTCTCCCATCCCCAGGTGCCGGGCCAGTGCACCCGATTCCTGCGCACCGAGCTGCCCTGGGCGACGATCCTTCCGGCCAGCTCCACCGCCGAGGCGGTGCGGGCCGTGGTCGCCGGCGGCGACCCCGGGGCGGCCGCGCTGGGAACGACGCTCGCCGCCCGGATCTATGGCGGCACGGTCATCCGTGAAGGTGTCGAGGACCGCGAGGACAACGAAACGCGCTTCGCCTGGCTCGCCCGCGCCGAGCGGGCCGGCGGCCCACTCCCGCCGCCGCTGGGGGAGGACGCGGGAGACCGGCGCTGCTCGATCGTCTTCTGGGGCCCCGGCGCGTCCCGCCCCGGGTGGCTGGGGCGCTGCCTGGACGAGTTCGCGCGCCGCGATATCAACCTGACCCGGATCGAGTCGCGGCCGCGCCGCCAGCAGATGGGCGCGTACATGTTCTTCGCCGACCTGGCCGACGACGGTCGGTCCGAGCCGGTTCTGGAGGCGCTCGCCGGGCTGCGCTCGCTGTGTGATGAGGTCCGGGTCCTTGGTTCCTATCGTGCCGCTCGAGCTGACCGGGCCGCCGGTTGATGTGCTGCGCGGAGCCCGCGCCCGCTACACTGCGGCGCTGAAGATGGAGAGCACTGTCCCACCAGAGCCGGTGGGGTCCGTGTCGCCTTCAGAGCACCAGCGACACGGACCTGACGCGTCGCCGCGGGCGGCGATGGGTGGTCGGGTGCTCGTCCTCAACGCGACCTTCGAGCCGATCAACGTCTGCACGGTCCGTCGGGCCGTCGTGCTGCTGCTGAAGGAGAAGGCCGAGCTGGTCGAGCGCGGGCGCTGGGAGCTCCATTCCGAGCACTCGACGCTGGCGCGCCCGGTCGTGATCCGGCTGGTGGCCTACGTGAAGGTGCCGCGCGACGCGCATCGCCGCAAGATCACCCGGCGAGCCGTCTTCGCCCGGGACAGCTGGACCTGCCAGTACTGCGGCTCCCGCTCCAATCTCACGGTCGACCACGTCATACCCCGTTCCAAGGGCGGGTCATCGAGCTGGGAGAACATCGTCGCCTCGTGCGCTCCCTGCAACCGCCGCAAGGCCGACCGGCTCCCCCGCCAGGCAGGGATGCACCCGCGGCGCACCCCGCGCACGCCCCGGGCCGAGATCTTCATCCATGTCGCCAGCCCGACGATCCCGGCGGCATGGCTGCAGTACCTCCCCCAAGCGGCGTAGCCCTGCAGTAACCGGCGCGATCCGGCTTCCTCGCTCGCTCACGTGGAGAGCATGCAGCGCTCGCTACGTCCTTGCCTCGCTTGGCTTCTGCATGGCTCACCCTGTTCCCGGAAACGGCGAAGGGCGCCCTGACGGACGCCCTTCGCTTCGCTGCATTGACTGGAAAGAACCGAGAGCGGCAGCACTGAGCCGGAGGGACCAGGTCCGGCAGCCGTCTCGGGGTGTCCCGGGTTGGATTCCGCTAGGCGGTCCAGCCTCCCGACCTACCGGCCGGTCACCTCCAGGGTCCCGCAAAAACTGTCACCTGACGTTTGGACCACCTCCTTTCTCTGGTCTGGCCAGAGTAGCGAACGGAGACGACGTGGACCGGACGCACCCCGGGGAGGGGCGGTCAGTGGATGATCACGCCGAACTCCTGCGCGTAGGTCCCGCCCGGGTTGCCTTCGCCGAGCGACTGCGGCACCGATGGAGTGATGCCGATCCCCGTTTCGGTGTAGCGGGCTTCGAGGATGTTCGCGAGGTGGCCCGGAGAGGCGATCCAGGCAGCCACGATCGCCTGGGGCGTCGACAGGCTGTAGGTGCCCCATGCAAGGTTCTCGCCGATCACGTAACCCACGGACGGGCTGGGGATGTAGCCGGTCTGCTTGATGCGGTCGACCGGTGTCTCGCCGTCGGGCGCGACGTGGGCGAAGTAGTCGTCGGAGATCAATTCGGCGCAGTGCCCTTCGGCTGCGGCTTCGAGCTGCGAGTTGTCGATCAGCGGCAGCACCCCGTGTTCGGCCCGGGTCCTGTTGACCAGGCAGAGGACGGCGGCGCGGAGCAGCGGCAGGTTTTCCTCGCTCGGGTCCAGTTCGGCGTTCTGACAGGGCGTCGCGAGCACCGCGGCGATCGTTGCGGCCGTCTGGTCGGCGACGGCCAGTTCGGGAGCCGGCGTTTCGTGGCGCCTCGTTTCCCGGTGGGGCACGCGGTCGGTGCGTTCGTGGCCGTGCGCCGGGGTCGGGGCGGTGTCCGAGCGGGGGCTTCCCTTGTCCTGATGAGAGGGGTGGCTGGCTCCCTTGTCCTGATGAGAGGGGTGGCTGGCTCCCTTGTCCTGATGAGGAGCGTGGCTGGTTGCGGCGGGGCTCTTGTGCGGGCTGGTCCTGCGCTGGGCGGGGGCCCCGGCGTGGTGGCGCGAGTTGCGCGCCCCCGCTGTCTCAGGAGTGTTCCCGAAGGTGGCGAAGCAGAGGGTCAGGAGGGCTGCTGCCAGCGGCTTGGGGGATACGCGCACCCCCACGCTTTCGGACGGACGTTGCGGCTATCTGAGCCCGGGGAGGGAAATCTGGACGGTTAGAAGCCGCCGCGGGCGGCGCTGGGAAAGAGCTTGCGGTCAGCTCTCTGACTGGGACGGCTCGTCCTGCGCGAGCGGCTCCGGCTCGGCGGTCTCGACTCCGTTCTCCTCGCCCGTGTCGACCACCAGGGCGACCGCGCTGACCAGATCCTCGTCCTTCAGGTTCATGACCCGCACGCCCGTCGCCGAGCGACCCTGCTGGGAGATCCCGGCCACGCCGGTCCGCTGCACCATGCCACCGACGCTGATGAACACCAGGTCCTGGTGTTCGCGCACCACCAGCGCGCCGGCCAGCGCCCCCTTTTTCTCGGTCAGGCCGATCGTCTTGACGCCTTTTGCGCCGCGATTGGTCTTGCGGTACTGACCGATCTGCGTGCGCTTCCCGTAGCCGTTCTCGGTCACGACCAGCAGGTCCATGTCGTCGCGGGCGACATCCATCGCGATCACTCGCCCGCCCTTGCCGACGTCCATCCCGCGCACGCCCGTCGTGTCCCGCCCCATCGCCCGCACGTCGGACTCGGCGAAGCGCACGGTCAGGCCGGCGCGCGAGACCATGATGATCTCGTCGCCCGGGTCGACGGCCCGGACGGCGAGCAGCTCGTCCTCGCCCCGGATGTTGATCGCGATGATCCCGTCGGCTTTGATCGGCGTGTTGTAGGCCTGCAGCTCGGTCTTCTTGACGGTGCCGCTGCGGGTCGCGAACACGAGGTACTGGGCCTCGGAGAAGTCCCGGGTCGAGACGACCGCCTCGATCCGCTCGCTCTCGCGCAGCGGCAGGATGTTGACGAGGGCCCGCCCCTTCGCGGTGCGCTGCGCCTCCGGCAGTTCGTAGACCTTCGATCGGTAGACCTTGCCGCGGTTGGAGAAGAACAGCAGGTAGTCGTGGGATGAGCAGACGAACAGATGCTCGATGAAGTCGCCGTCCTTCATGTCCATGCCGGTGACGCCCCGCCCGCCGCGCTGCTGCTGGCGGTAGGTCGCCAGCGGCAGCGACTTGATGTATCCGCTCTGGGTGATCGTGATCACCATCTGCTGGTCGGCGATCAGGTCCTCGATGTCGATCTCGTCCTCGGAGTGGCTGATCTCGGTGCGGCGCGCGTCGCCGAACCGCTCGGAGATCTCGCTCAGCTCCTCCTTGATCACGGCCAGCACGCGTGACTCGTCGCCCAGGATCGATCTCAGCTCGGCGATCCGCTCGGTGACGTCGGCGTGCTCCTGTTTGATGCCGTCGGCCTCGAGCGCGGTCAGCTGCGAGAGGCGCAGGTCGAGGATCGCGGTGGCCTGGATCGCGCTCAGCTCGAAGCGCGCGATCAGCTGCTCCCGTGCGCTGTCCCGGTCGCGCGAGCCGCGGATCAGCTCGATGATCGCGTCGAGGTGCTCCAGCGCTGTCAGCAGGCCCTCGAGGATGTGCGCGCGGTCTTCCTTCTCGGAGAGCTCGTGCTTGGTGCGCCGCACGATCACTTCGCGCTGGTGAGCCACGTAGTTGTGGATCACGGCCCGCAGGTCGAGCGTGCGGGGGACGTTGTCGACGAGGGCCACCATGTTCACGCCGAAGGTCGTCTGCATCGGCGTGTGCTTGTAGAGCTTGTTTAGAACGACCTTGGGGATCGCGTCCCGCTTGAGCTCGATCACGAGGCGCATGCCGCGCTTGTCGGAGTGATCCTCGATGTTGGCGATCTCGGTGATGCGTCCGTCTTTCACCAGGTCGGCAACCTTCTGGATCAGGCCGCCGTCGCCGCCCTTCTTGACCTGGAAGGGCAGCTCCGTGACGACGATCGCCTCTTTCCCGTGGCTCAGGGGCTCGATGTGGGCACGTGCCTGGACACGCACTCGGCCGCGGCCGGTCTCATAGGCGTCACGGATGCCGGCGCGGCCGAGGATCACGCCGCCGGTCGGGAAGTCCGGGCCGGTTATGTGCTCCATCAGCCCCTCCACCCCGATCGACGGGTCGTCGATGTAGGCGATCGTCGCGGCGATCACCTCGCGGAGGTTGTGGGGGGGGATGTTGGTCGCCATCCCGACCGCGATGCCCGAGGAGCCGTTGACGAGCAGGTTGGGGAAGCGGGCGGGCAGGACGACGGGTTCCTGCTTTTTGCCGTCGTAGTTCGGGGTGAAGTCGACGGTGTCCATGTCCAGGTCGCGGAGCATCTCGGTCGCGATCCGGGCCAGCCGCGCCTCGGTGTACCTCATCGCGGCAGCAGGGTCGTCGTCGATCGAGCCGAAGTTGCCCTGGCCGTCGACCAGCTCGTTGCGCATCGAGAAGTCCTGGGCGAGCCGCACCAGCGTGTCGTAGATGGCCGAGTCGCCATGAGGGTGGTACTTGCCCATCACCTCGCCGACGATCAGCGCGCACTTGGAGTACGAGCGGGTCGGGCCGAGGCCGAGCTCGTTCATCGCGTAGAGCACGCGGCGGTGGACGGGCTTGAGCCCGTCGCGCACGTCGGGCAGCGCGCGCCCGACGATGACCGACATCGCGTAGTCGAGGTAAGCGGTGCGCATCTCGTCCTCGAGTGCGCGCGGTTCGATGTTTCCGCCGCCGATCACATCAGCGCTGGCCATGGCTCACCTCCTCAGACGTCCAGGTTCGCGACGGCCCGTGCGTTCTCTTCGATGAATTCGCGCCGCGGCTCCACCTGGTCGCCCATCAGCTTCGAGAAGATGCGATCGGCGGCCACGGCGTCCTCGAGCGTCACCTGCGCCAGCACGCGCGTCGACGGCGACATCGTCGTTTCGCCGAGCTGGTCGGCGTTCATCTCGCCGAGCCCCTTGAAGCGCTGCACGTTCGCGCCTTTGCGAGCGACGGTCAGCACCGCCTCGTGCAGCGCCTCGAATGACAGGGCCGTCTCGCGGCTGTCGCCGAGCGAGACCTCGAAGGGCGGCGTGCCGGCGAGCTCGATCAGCTGCCCGTGGACCTTCACGAGCTGGCGGTACTCCGGCGAGTCGAACAGCGCCCGCTTGATGCGGTGCGTGCGTGCGAAGCCCGTTCGCGCCTCGACGGCCTTCACGCGGATCTCGATCGGGTCCTCGTCGACCATGGTGGTCCTGTGGGAGTCGCCCTCGATGTCGGCGCGGCGCAGCAGCTCGACCGCCTCCTCCGCGCTCGTGACCTGCTCTCCGAGCAGCGAGGACTCCTCCAGGAACTGCACGACGTCGTGGCCGTGCTGGCCACGCAGCGCGAGCGCCCACCCTTCGTACTGCTTGAGCAGGCGCGTGAAGCGCTGCCAGCGCGCCTCGGTCAGCTTGAACTGCTTGCCGTAGCGGTCGAAGACCGTGATCTTCTCCCACTTCTCGGCGAGCAGGATCTCTTCCAGTTCGGACTCTTTCTCGATGTATCGCTCGCGCGAGCCCTGCTTGAGCTTGTAGAGGGGCGGCTTGGCGATGTAGACGTAGCCTTCCTCGATCAGCTCTTTCATCTCCCTGAACAGCAGGGTGAGGGCGAGCGTCCTGATGTGCGCGCCATCGACGTCGGCGTCGGTCATCAGGATCACCTTGTGGTAGCGGGCGTTCTCGATGTTGAACTCATCGCGGACGCCGGTGCCGATCGCGGTGATCAGCGCCTGGACCTCGACGTTCTGCAGGACCTTGTCGATGCGCGACTTCTCGACGTTCAGGATCTTTCCGCGCAGGGGCAGGACCGCCTGCGTGTTGCGGTCCCGGCCCTGCTTGGCCGAGCCGCCGGCGGAGTCGCCCTCGACCACGAACAGCTCCGCCAGGCGCGGGTCCTTGACCGCGCAGTCGGCGAGCTTGCCGGGCAGCGTGGAGTTCTCCAGCGCCGACTTCCGGCGGGTCAGGTCGCGGGCCTTGCGGGCGGCCTCGCGAGCACGCTGGGCCGCGACCGCCTTGTTGATCACGGCACGGGCCTCGCTCGGGTTCTCCTCGAGGAACTCGCCGAGGCCGGTGTTGACGATGTTCTCGACGAAGCCCGCCATGCCCGGGTTGCCCAGCTTGGTCTTGGTCTGGCCCTCGAACTGGGGGTCGCTCAGCTTGACCGAGATCACCGCCGTCAGCCCCTCGCGGACATCCTCGCCCGACAGGTTGTCCTCTTTCTCCTTGAGCAGCCCATGGTCGCGGGCGTACTTGTTCAGCGTGCGGGTCAGCGCGCTGCGGAAGCCGCTCAGGTGCGAGCCCCCCTCGCGGGTGTTGATGTTGTTGGCGAACGCGTGCACCGATTCCTGGTAGGAGGAGTTCCACTGCATCGCCACCTCCGCCGCCCCCTCCTCGGACTCGCCGGAGAAGAAGATCACCTTGCGGTGCACCGTGTCCTTGTTCTCGTTGAGGTAGACGACGAAGTCCTCGATCCCCCCCTCGTACTGGAAGGACGTCGAGTGGCCATCGCCGCGCTCGTCGACGATCGAGATCTTGTCGAGGAAGCGGCTTTCGAGCGACTTCTTCGATTCGTCGTACTGCTTGCGCATCGCCTCGATCTCCGACATCGTCCGGTCGGACTCGAGCGCGAAGCTCCACCATTGCGAGCGTGGGACCTCGTCGATCAGCGCGCGGGTCAGCACCTGATCCTTCTTGAAGCCCTTTGGCCCCGAAAGCGCGCGCTCTCCTTCCAGCGTCTCGGCGAGACGGGCGTAGACGTTGCGATCGAGGATCGCCTGCTCGTCGTCGCGGTCCTTGGCGAGACGCTCGATCTCCTCGCGCTCGATCGCCTGGGCGCGTTCGTCCTTGTCGACGCCGTGGCGGTTGAACACCCGCACTTCGACAATGGTTCCCTGAACGCCGGGCGGAACGCGCAAGGAGGTGTCGCGGACGTCCGAGGCCTTTTCGCCGAAGATGGCGCGCAGGAGCTTCTCTTCCGGCGTCATCGGGCTTTCGCCCTTCGGCGTGATCTTGCCGACCAGAATGTCGCCGGCCACCACTTCCGCGCCGATGTAGACGATGCCCGCCTCGTCGAGGTTTTTCAGCGCCTCTTCCGAGACGTTGGGAATGTCGCGGGTGATTTCCTCAGGCCCGAGCTTGGTGTCGCGGGCCATCGCCTCGAATTCCTCGATATGAATCGAGGTGAAAACGTCGTCCTTGACGATGCGCTCGGAGAGCAGGATCGAGTCCTCGAAGTTGTAACCGTTCCAGGGCATGAACGCGACCAGCACATTCCGCCCGAGCGCCAGATCGCCGAGATCGGTCGAGGGACCGTCGGCGATGATGTCGCCGGCTTCGACCCGGTCGCCGACTCTGACCAGCGGCTTCTGGTTGATGCAGGTCGACTGGTTCGAGCGCTGGAACTTCATCAGGCGGTAGATGTCGACGCCGGGCTTGGCGGCGTCGGTCTCCTCGGTCGCGCGCACGACGATGCGGGTCGCGTCGATCTGGTCGACGACGCCGGCCCGCCTCGCAGCGATCGCTGCGCCCGAGTCGCGTGCGACGATCGCCTCCATGCCGGTGCCGACGAGCGGCGCGTCCGAGCGCACCAGCGGCACGGCCTGACGCTGCATGTTCGAACCCATCAGCGCGCGGTTGGCGTCGTCGTTCTCGAGGAACGGAATCAGCGCCGCGGCGACGGACACGAGCTGCTTCGGCGAGACGTCCATATAGTCGACACGATCGCCGGGCAGGAACACAACGTCGCCGGCATGACGGCAGACGATGAGATCGCCCACCAGATGGCCGCTGGCGTCGATCGGCGTGTCGGCCTGTGCGACCGCGTATTTCTGCTCTTCCATGGCCGAGAGATACGCGACCTCCTCGGTCACCTTGCCTTCGCGCACGCGGCGGTAAGGGCTCTCGATGAAGCCGTATTTGTTCACGCGAGCGAAGGTCGCGAGCGAGTTGATCAGGCCGATGTTCGGGCCTTCCGGCGTCTCGATCGGGCAGATGCGGCCGTAATGCGTCGGATGCACGTCGCGCACCTCGAAGCCCGCGCGCTCGCGGGTGAGGCCACCCGGGCCAAGCGCCGAGAGGCGGCGCTTGTGGGTGATCTCGGAGAGCGGATTCGTCTGGTCCATGAACTGCGAGAGCTGCGAAGAGCCGAAGAACTCGCGCACCGCCGCCGCCGCCGGCTTCGCGTTGATGAGATCCTGCGGCATGATCGTGTCGATCTCGACCGAAGACATGCGCTCCTTGATCGCGCGCTCCATGCGCAGCAAGCCGATGCGATACTGATTCTCCATCAGCTCGCCGACCGAGCGCACGCGCCGGTTGCCAAGGTGATCGATGTCGTCGACCTCGCCGCGGCCGTCGCGCAGCGCCACCAGCGCCTTGACGACCGCCAGAATGTCCTCCTTGCGCAGCGTGCGCTGCGTATCGGGGGCATCGAGGTCGAGGCGCATGTTCATCTTGACGCGACCGACCGCGGAAAGATCATAGCGCTCGGAGTCGAAGAAGAGCGACTGGAACATCGCCTCCGCGCTTTCGATCGTCGGCGGCTCGCCCGGACGCATCACGCGATAGATGTCGAAGAGCGCGTCTTCGCGCGACGAGTTCTTGTCGACCTTGAGCGTATTGCGGATATAGGGCCCGACGTTGACGTGGTCGATGTCGAGGATCGGCAACTCCTTGAAGCCCGCCTCGAGCAGCCCCGCGAGCGACTTCTCGGTGATCTCGTCGCCCGCCTCGGCATAGATTTCGCCGGTCTGCGGGTTGTAGAGATCTTCCGCGATGTACTGGCCGTAGAGATCCGCATCAGCCGCGAGCAGCGCCTTCAGGCCCTTATCGGCCAGCAGGCGGGCGGAGCGGACGGTCAGCTTCTTGCCGGCCTCGATCGCAACCTCGCCGGTGTCGGCGTCGACCATGTCCGCGACCGCCTTCATGCCCTTCATGCGCTCGACGTCGAACGGCACGCGCCAGCCGTCCTTGAGGCGGCTGTAGACAATCTTGCGATAGAAGGTTGTCAGAATCTCCTCGTTGTCGAGGCCGAGCGCATAGAGGAGCGACGTCACCGGAATCTTGCGGCGCCGGTCGATGCGGGCGTAGACGATGTCCTTCGCGTCGAACTCGATGTCGAGCCACGAACCGCGATAGGGAATGATGCGGGCGGCGAAGAGGAGCTTGCCCGAGGAATGGCTCTTGCCCTTGTCGTGGTCGAAGAACACGCCGGGGCTGCGGTGCATCTGCGAGACGATGACGCGCTCGGTGCCGTTGACGATGAAGGTGCCGTTCGGCGTCATGAGCGGCATGTCGCCCATGTAGACGTCCTGCTCCTTGATATCCTTGACGGACTTGGCCTGCGTCTCCGGATCGACGTCGAACACGATGAGGCGCAGCGTCACCTTGAGCGGGGCGGCGTAAGTCATGCCGCGCTGGCGGCACTCGTCGAGGTCGTATTTCGGCGCTTCGTATTCGTACTTGACGAACTCGAGATGCGCGGTGTCGGCGAAATCCTTGATCGGAAACACCGACCTGAAAACCGCCTGCAAGCCCTCGGTCGGACGGCCGCCCTTCGGCGGGTCCATGAGAAGGAATTGGTCGTAGGAGGCCTTCTGCACTTCGATCAGGTTCGGCATCTCGCCGACTTCCTTGACGTGCCCGAAAACCTTGCGAACGCGCTTGCGGCCGGTAAATGTTTGCGCCATGTCGTTCCTCAAGCCTCAAATGTCACGACGGTCCGCCGCGCGCCCGATACGCACAGCGACCGTCCCTGAGCTGCGGGGCGCTGCGACTGCCCCATTTTTGATCTCCACAGCGTTTCGATGTCCCGCCGCCGCCGTTTCGCCCCATCAGACTTTCTATTAAAACGCCCACGTTCAAAAACGCCGGAACGGCCCCGGCCCGAGGCCAGGGACCGTCCATTCCTGAAAGACCGAGCCCGACCGGGCCCGCGCCCATTATTTGAGCTCGACCTTCGCGCCGACCTTCTCGAGGGCAGCCTTGATCTTTTCGGCTTCTTCCTTGGTGACGCCTTCCTTGACCGGTTTCGGCGCCCCTTCAACAAGGTCCTTGGCTTCTTTCAGGCCGAGCGCGGTGATCGCCCGGACTTCCTTGATCACTTCGATCTTCTTGTCGCCGATGGCGGAGAGAATGACGGTGAACTCCGTCTGCTCCTCGACGGGCGCCGCAGCGGCGCCGCCCCCGGCCGGAGCAGCCGCAACCGCCACCGCGGCGGCGGCCGACACGCCCCATTTGGCTTCAAGAAGCTTCGCAAGATCAGCGGCTTCAAGAACCGTGAGGCTCGAGAGTTCTTCGACGATTTTTTCGAGATTGGCCATTTCTGGTGTTCCTTATATGGGTTCGAACCGAGATTTTTGAAGAGCCTTTGGCTCAGGCTGCGTCTTTGGCGGCATAGGCCCCGACCACCCGCGCCAGCTTGGCTGCGGGAGCGGTCGAGAGCTGGGCGATCTTGGTCGCAGGGGCCATGAGGAGTCCCAGGAGTTTCGCGCGCAGCTCATCGAGGGACGGCAAGGTCGCGAGCGCCTTGACCCCATCGACATCGAGGGCCGTCTTGCCCATGGCGCCGCCGAGGAGCACGAATTTCTCGTGATCCTTGGCGAAAGCCACGGCTGCCTTGGCCGCCGCCACCGGGTCGCTCGAGTGAGCGATCAGGGTCGGACCCTTCAGAAGGGAGCCGATCGAGGCGACGTCCGTGCCTTCGAGAGCAATCTGGGCGAGGCGGTTCTTGGCGACCTGAACGCTTGCGCCAGCGGCCCGCATCTGCTTGCGCAGACGCTGCATCTGGGCGACCGTCAGGCCGGAATAATGCGCCACGACCACGACCGACGTTTTCGAAAAAACGTCGTGCAAGGCCGCGACGGCTTCCTTCTTTTCCGTTCTATCCACGGTGCTCATCTCCGGTTAGCGGGCTTCAATTGCTCAAAACCCGCCTGTTGCACACGCCGCGATGCGCGATTCGGTCAGAATCGAACGCCGCAGCCACTTGCGCCTGTCCCCGGAGGCGGGCGAAACGCCCGGCGCCGGACAGAAGGTTCGAACCGCTTTCACCCGCCCGGGGAGCGCCGGAGGGGGTGCAAAAACTCGGTCTTCCCCGTCTATGCTGGCTCCACGGCCCCGATGGGGCTTTAGGAATTAAGCGTGTCCCCTGAAGGGGTTACGCGCCGGCAGTCTCGGACAGGACATGGGCCGCGAAGACGCAAAGGCTTCACCCTTCCCGTCCTCCGGCCTTTCCGCCGCTCCCGCTCCGATCACCCGTCACCGGTTTCATCTTCGCAGGGCGGTAGCCTTGTTTGATCTTTCGGGGTCGTAGCGCCGTCTACCCCAAACCCCTTCCATACCGCTTTTGCG
>JBKQOO010000040.1:0-7846 GCA_052145475.1 Solirubrobacteraceae bacterium | reverse complement strand
AAGAGCGCCTGATCACGGCGTTCCACGAGATGGGCCACGCGCTGGTCGGCCACTTCCTCGAGCACTCCGACCCGGTGCACAAGATCTCTGTCATCTCGCGTGGCCAGGCGCTGGGCTACACGATCTCTATGCCCCAGGAGGACCGCTTCCTGACGACGCGCGCCGAGCTCGAGGACACGATGGCCATGACCCTGGGCGGACGGGCCGCCGAGGAGCTCATCTTCGGAGAGATCACGACGGGCGCATCGAACGACATCGAGAAGGTGACCGCGACCGCCAAGCAGATGGTGATGCGCTTCGGGATGAGCGACAAGCTCGGCCCGCGCGTGTACGGTCACGACCACGGCCAGCCCTTCCTGGGCCGCGAGTTCACGACCGAGCCCGACTACTCCGACGAGATCGCCCGCGAGATCGACGACGAGGTGCGGCGCATCATCGAAGCCGCCCACCAGCGGGCCCGGAGCATCCTCACCGAGCACCAGGGCGACCTGACCAAGATCTCCGAGATCCTGGTCCGGCGCGAGACGATCGAGAAGGAGGAGTTCCTGGCGCTGCTGGATGGCAAGAGCGAGCAGGAGGTGTTCGGGATCGAGGACGAGCCGAAGCCCGAACTGCCCGCCCCGCCGCCCGTCGCGCCCGAGCGCTCCGAGCGGGAAGTGCCTCGCACGATCCCGCGGCCCGGCCTGGCCGGTGGCACCGCCGAGCTGCGCGGGAACGGCCCGGAGCCCCCGACCGTCTCCTGAGCGACGCGCGCCGTCCTGCGGCGCGCTGCGCCACACCGGCCCAGGGCGGCAGGTGCCCGATCACGGGCTGCCCTCAGCCGCCCCTGAACCCCTCGTCGTCCTCCTCGATCTCGACGACCTGTGCCAGACAGCCGTCGGTCGTGGTGCCGAAGCGCTCTTCCCAAGCAGCGGAAGCCGTGCGAAGCGCCTCCTCGCCGCTGGCGGCGCTTCCCCTCCACGCGAGCTTGTGACCGGCTCCAGGGGGCTGGGGCGCGGGCGCCTCGCCCCGCTGCGCCGCGCCGGCGGCGCCGCCGTAGGCATCTTCCAGCCAGACACCGTATTCGGGCATCGGCTGAACGCTACCGTGGCCCGCCCCGGTCCCGAGGCGAGGCTGCCTGGCAGCCGCCGCAACCGGCCGACCGACGGCCCACCTCGGGCGCGGTAGGTTGGCCCGATGAGGCGAGCGCGTCGGCAATCGGTCAGTGCCTGCCCGCCGGCGCGGGACGGTGAGGGGAGGTGAGCTCCGTCGAGCGGACGCCGGCGCCCTACCGCTTGATGGGGATCGTCAACGTCACGCCCGACTCGTTCTCCGACGGGGGACGCTTTCTCGACCCGGGCGCGGCGATCGAGCACGGGCGCGGCCTCCTCGAGCAGGGGGCCGACATCCTCGACGTCGGGGGCGAGTCGACCCGTCCGGGGGCCGGGCCGGTCGGGGCGGAGGAGGAGATCGCCCGCGTGCAGCCGGTCCTGGCCGGCCTGTCCGGCGTCGCCGGCGAGGCGCAGCTCTCGATCGACACGTCGAAGCTGGCGGTCGCCGAGGTCGCGCTGCGGGAGGGGGCCACGCTGGTCAACGACGTGACCGCCTTCCGCGCCGACCCGCAGCTGGCCGGGCTGGTCGCCGACAGCGGTGCCGAATGCTGCCTGATGCACATGCTCGGCGAGCCGCGCACGATGCAGCGCGATCCTCGCTACGAGGACGTGGTCGACGAGGTCAAGGCGTTCCTTGCCGAGCGGCTCGAGTTCGCCGTCGGCCAGGGCATCGCCGAGGATCGCGTGCTGCTGGACCCCGGCATCGGCTTCGGCAAGACGGTCGAGCACAACCTCGAGCTGCTGCGCAGGCTGGGAGAGCTCACGGCGCTGGGCCGTCCGCTCGTGATCGGCACCTCGCGCAAGGGCTTCCTGGGCAGGCTCACCCCGGGCGCGCCCGGCCCCGACGGGCGGCTGCCGGGCACGATCGCCACGAACGTGCTCGCGTTCGAGCGCGGGGCCAGCATCTTCCGCGTCCACGACCCCGCCCCGCTGCGCGATGCGCTGGCCGTGACGGCTGCTACGTTGGGCGGGCGATGGACAGCGGGGAGCGCGGAGACGAGGGCGACGAGCTAGACGACGACGGCCTCGAGGAGGAGCGCGAACAGGGTGCGGAGTCGGTCACGATCGAGATCGCCGGCCTGTCCCTCTACACGCACCACGGTGTCAGCGAGGCGGAGCGCGAGGTCGGCCAGCGGCTGGTGCTGGACCTGCGCCTGGACATCGGCGAGACCGATGCGACCGTGACCGACTCGATCGAGGACACGGTCGACTACGCCGAGGTCTGCCAGCTCGTCGCGCTGGTCGCGCAACAGCGCTCGCACCGGACGCTGGAGCGGCTGTGCAGCACGATCGCCGACAGGCTGCTGGCCGACTACGACCTCGAGGGCGTGTGGGTGAAGGCGAGCAAGCCCGAGCCGCCGATCGCGCTCAGCGTGGACGAGGTCTCCGTCGAGGTCTGGCGCGAAGCGGACGGGTAACCTCAGCCGCCCATCTCGACAGGAGGCACAGCAATGACCAGTCGCTGCAGCAGCCGTCCGGCCGCGCCGGCCGGGGTGCGGCCGTGAGCGCCGCCGCCGGCTTCCGTGCGGCGGTCGAGCGCATGGACCTCGACGCGGCAAGGGAGCTGTTCGCCGAGGACATCGTCTTCCACAGCCCCGCCACGTTCCACCCATTCGTCGGGCGCGAGACGGTCAGCCGCCTGCTGGAAATCGTCGCGCAGACCTTCGAGGACTTCCGCTACACCGACGAGGTCGAGACGGACGGCGTCCATGCGCTGATCTTCCGCGCCGCGATCGGCGGACGCGAGATCGAGGGGATCGACATCCTGCGCACCGACGAGCAGGGCCTGATCGCCGACTTCACGGTGATGCTGCGGCCGATCTCGGGGCTGCTGCCGTTCGCCCAGGCGATGGGCGAGAAGGTCCAGCAGGCGGGCCTGCAGACGACTCCGGCGTGAGCGAGCTCACGGGCGGGCTGGGCTGATGCCAGGCCCCGGGACGCGGACCGGACTGCTCGGCCTCGGGTCGAACGTGGGCGAGCGGCGGGCGAACCTGCAGGCGGCCGTCGACGGGTTGGACGGGCTGGGCATCGAGGTGAGCGCCTGCTCGAGCGCCTACGACACCGACCCGGTCGGCGAGGTGCTCGATCAGCCCAGCTTCCTCAACGCCTGCCTGCTGGTGCGGACCGCGCTCGAGCCGCTCGAGCTGCTCGACGCCGTCAAGGCCCTGGAGGCCCGGCTTGGTCGCGGGGACGCCGCGGTCCGCCACGGGCCCCGTGCGATCGACATCGACATCCTGCTGCTCGGGGACATCACGCTCGGCCACCCGCGCATGAGCCTCCCGCACGAGCAGCTGCTGAGCCGTCGCTTCGTGCTCGTCCCCGCGCTGGAGCTCGACTTCGATCTGCGCGCGCCCGACGGGACGCGGCTGGCCGACGCGCTGGCCGGGCTGGGCGTGGGGGAGGGCGTGCGCTGGGCCGGGCCACCCCTGACCCGCCCAGCGCTCAGCCCTCGCGGCTGAGGCCCGGGCCGGAGGGGGCTCCCACTGGGCCTCAGTGCACGACGATCCGGCCCCGCATCGTCCGTGGGGGCGGGCAAGCTCACACCACCTCAGGACGCCGGCCAGCGCTGAACCTTCCCGCTATGTGGTTGTCGCGTTCGCCGGCCAGCTGGCCAGGGCGAGCAGCGTCGCGGCGCTCGTGCCGCGACCCGAAACGATGCAGAGGTGGCCGTCGCGCAGCCAGGTGACGACATGCGCGCCGTTCACCGTGGCCACATGGAAGACGGTCCCGTCGTGCCGCCACGCCGTGCCCGCGGAGATCGCCGGCGGGGGGGTGCCGCCCACGATCGCATAGCCGATCCGGCGGCCCCGTTCGTCCTGGTAGAAGACGGTCGTGATCGTGCGCCCGTCGAGACGATCGACCCGCGCCCCCGAGGCGCTCCAGCGGAAGTGCTCGCCCCAGTAGGGGAAGGCGACCCCTTCGACCGCCACGGCCAGCTGCTTGCCGTTGCTGGGACTCTCGTTCGGCGCCGGCAGCGTCGCCGGCCGGCGCACGACGGCTGAGGCCCTCTCCAAGGTGAGGCCGCTGCCGGCGCTCCCGCCGCCCAGCACGAGCACGAGCACGACCGCAGCGGCGGCCAGCGCGGCCGCGGCACCGCCCAGCCGCCAGCCGAGACCTGCGCTCGGGCGGCGTCGCCGGGAGCGCTCGTCGATCATCGCCTGGACCCGGTCGTACAGCTCCTGCGGAGCACGGACGTCGACCGAGCGGATCAGCTCGGCGAGCTCGGGCTCGCCGTCGGGAACCTGTTCAGTCATGGGCTCTCACCACCCGAAAGGACTCCGCCCGCGCTCTTCCCTTCCCGGTCCCCCGCCGGTGCGGTCCGGCCGGTGGGGTGCGGGTCCTGCGATCGCCCCTCGGCGGGGGCGTCGACGTCCAGCTGTCTGGCCACCTGCTTGCGGGCGCGGAACAGCCTGGTGGTCAGTGTCGCCTCGCGCACCTTCAGGGCGCGCGCCGCTTCCCGGTAGGTGAGGCCGAGCACGTCCACCGCGACGAGGGCAAGGCGGAAGTCCTCCGGCAGCTGGGCGATCGTCCCATAGAGCTCCTGCACCTCGACGGCCTGATCGGGCCGGGCCGTCGGCCGCGGGTCGGCCGCGACGACGTCTTCCAGCGTCGCGACCGTCACGGGTCGGCGGGAGGCGGTTCGCAGCGAGGTCAGGAACGTGTTGCGGAGCACTCGCATCAGGTAGTAGGCGTCGTCGTCCCCGGTCAGGACGCGCGGGCGCGAGAGCACTCTGGCGAATGTCTCCTGGACGAGATCCTCGGCATCCTCGCGCGAGCCACACAGGGCCCAGGCGGCGCGGTAGAGCCGGTCGACGTGCTTGCTCAGCGACTGCGGGTCGAGCGTGCGCATGGAGTAGGGAAGAGGACTGCAAGCGAAGGCGCCCCCACTTCGCTACTGCGACTGTAGCGCCGGGAGGAACCACTCCGCCGGCAGCGTCCCGGCAGGGACCTCGCCGGCCATCGGCGGGAAGTAACGCGCCAGGCCCTCGGCCGGGCGACCCTGGATCAGCGGACGCACGTCGCCGATGCTCAGCAGCAGGCGCACGGTGCTGCCGATCTGCAGGTCGGCGGCGTTCGGCTGCTCTCCCCCCAGCAGCCCCTCGGCGATCCAGCCGTCGATCCGATCCAGCTGCGCGGGCAGCGCCGCCAGATCGGCACGGGCGCTGTCGTCGTCGGCACGGTTCTTGATCGCCATCAGTCGCGCCGTCAGCGGCAGGGCAGGGCGCAGCACGGCCCGCGGCAGCGGCAGGCGAGCCTCGCCCGCATAGCTCTCCATCGCCGCGGGCCGGCGCAGGAAGGCCGCGTCGATCAGCCGTCGCGGCACGCTCTGCAGCACCTCATCTCCCCAGCGCTCCGCCTGGAGGACCCGCGCGTAGGCCGGGTCTCCCGGGGGCGGCAGCAGCGGGGGTTGCGCGGCCAGCTCGTCCAGACGGCGCATGATCCGCCGCGAGCCGACCAGCCGCTCGCCGGCCAGGCGCATGCCCGGCACGGTCGTGCCGCCGTACAGCAGCGGTCCGAGCAGCACCGGCGTGATCGGCAGCAGGTCGACCCGCCTGTACTCGATCGACTTGAGCCGCAGCGCGGCCTCGACCGCTGCGCATGGATGCGAGCCGGGGAGCACGTACAAGCTGGGGACGCTCGCATGTGGCCCTTCATCGGGTGCCGCCATCTTCGCGCCGAGCATAATGGTCGCCGATGCTGCTGGCCGTCGACGTCGGGAACACCCAGACCCACTTCGGTGCGTTCGACGGCGAGCGCCTGCTCGAGCACTGGCGCTTCGCGACGGTCAGGCAGTCCACCGCCGACGAGCTGGGAGCCGCGCTGCGCAACCTCTTGGAGCTGCGGGGCTGCTCGTTCGAGGACATCGACTCCTCGATCGTCTCCTCGACCGTCCCGCAGTTGGAGCCTGAGTGGACCTCCGTCGCGACCCGCTACCTCGGTCACGAGATGCTGGCCGTCGGCCCCGGCACGAGGACCGGGATGGCGATCCGCTATGACAACCCGCGCGAGATCGGGGCGGACCGGCTTGTCAACGCGGTCGCGCTGCGCGAGCGCTTCGACGGCCTGGCCGTGTGCGTGGACTTCGGCACGGCGACGACCTTCGACGTCGTCTCGGCCGACTCCGAGTACCTGGGCGGCTCGCTGATGACGGGGATCGAGATCTCGCTCGAAGCGCTGTCCGAGCGCGGCGCACGGCTGCCCAAGATCGAGCTGGCTCCGCCACGGAGCGTGATCGGCAAGAACACGATCGACGCGATCCGCTCGGGGGTGGTGTTCGGGTACGCCGGGGCGATCGACGCGATCCTGCGGCGGATCTACGACGAGCTGGGCGAACGGGCCGACGTCGTCGCCACGGGCGGGCTGGCCGGCCTGGTCGTGCCCTACTCGGAGGAGATCGACGAAGTCGACGACCTGCTCACGCTGACAGGGCTGCGGCTGCTGCACGAGCGCAACAGCTGAGCCGCGAGCGGCCGCGGCCGCGCCGGCCCGGGGCGACCATAATGGGAAGCGTGTCCGAGGCGCGACTTGGCCAGAGCTGGAAGCTGGGCCCGCTGGAGGTTCCCAACCGCGTGCTGCTGGCGCCGCTGGCGGGCATCGGCAACTGGTTCGTGCGACTCCAGGCCAAGCGCTACGGGGCGGGGATGGCGGTCTCCGAGATGGTCTCCTCCCACGCCATCCACTACGGCAACGAGAAGACCTGCACCGAGATGCTGCGGATCGACCCGCGCGAGCGCGAGGGCGGCCCGGTGGCGATCCAGCTGTTCGGCGAAGACCCGGCGATGATGCGCGAGGCGGCTGCCGTGGTCGCCGAGCGGGGCGCCGACGCGATCGACATCAACATGGGCTGCCCCGAGCCGAAGGTGCGCAAGACCGGCGCCGGGGCCGAGCTGCTGGCCGATCCCGACCGCGCTGTCGCGGTTGCCCGCGCGACCGTAGAGGGAGCAGGCCGAGCGAATATCGGGGCGGGCGGTGTGGGCGGGATTCCGGTCACAGTCAAGCTGCGCTCGGGGCTGTCGGCGGGCGACAGCAGCGGGTTCGAGCTGGCGCAACGCCTGGTCGCCGAGGCCGGGGTCGCGGCGATCGGCTTTCACCCGCGCTCGGCGGCCGTCCATCACAAGGGCCATCCCGACTACGAGCTGGCGGCCCGTCTGGTCGCGACGCTCGAGGTGCCCGTGATCCTGACCGGGGGGCTGGAGGATCCGGACAGCGTGCGCGGCGCCCTCGACGCGACCGGCGCCGCCGCCGTGATGCTGGCGCGCGGCGCGCTCGGCAACCCCTGGCTGTTCGCCCGCCTGTTGGGGCGCCTGGACCGCGAGCCGACCCCTGATGAGGTCCGGGCCGAGCTCGACTGGACGATCGAGCGTGCCGTCGAGCACCTGGGCGAGCCACGGGCGACGCGCTACCTGCGCAAGTTCTATCCCTGGTACGTGCCGCGCCTGGGGCTCTCGCCGCCCCGGTCCCGCGCCCTGCAGGAAAGCCTGCAGAGCGCCGAGACGCTGAGCCTGGCGAGGGAGCTGCTGGAGCTCGCGCCCCGGGACGCGGCGCTGTCGCTCTGAGCCTGCCCCGGGCGTTGCGGGCCTCGCTATACTGCTGCGCTCGCAAGAGCCAATGGTCCCCTGAGATCCCCGCTGCGTGCGGGGTTTTCCGTGCAGGGCGCCGGGCCAAATCCGCGATCGAGGGTCCAATGCCGAAGGACGTAATCCTCACCCCTGAAGGTCTCCAGAAGCTCAAGGACGAGCTCGAGCTGCTCTCGA
>JBKQOO010000039.1:0-23951 GCA_052145475.1 Solirubrobacteraceae bacterium | reverse complement strand
GCTGCCGGCGCGCAGCGCCAGCCCGCGATCTAGGCTCTGGCGGAGGCTCCGATCCCGACCGGCGAGGCGGCGCGGGGCCCGCGCGTAACGAATCGAGCCGACGGCGGACTGAAGGGTCACAGCAGATGATCGTCCTGATTGGCTTCGCTTTCCTAGCCGGCGCCGGCACGGCCCTGTCGCCGTGCGTGCTGCCCGTGCTTCCCGCCCTGCTGTCGGCCGGAGCCGTCGGCGGCCACAGGCGGCCGCTGGGGATCGTGCTCGGCCTCTCGATCACGTTCACCGTCACGATCGTCGGCGTGGCCAGCGTCGTCGACGGCGTCGGCCTCGGCAGCGACCCCCTCAGGGACCTGTCGATCGCGGTACTGCTGATCTTCGGGGTGGTGCTGCTGATGCCGCGCCTGAGCGCGCGCCTCGAGGCGCCGCTCTCGCGCCTGGCGCGCTTCGGGCCGCGCTCGGGTGGCGACGGCTTCTGGTCGGGGATGCTGGTGGGTGGCGCGCTGGGCTTCGTCTACACGCCATGCGCGAGCCCGATCCTCGCGGCGGTGATCTCGGTCAGCGCGGCCTCGGGCCGCACCGTCGCGCTGGCGATCGCCTACGCGGGTGGCTCGGCGCTCGTGCTGCTGGTGCTGACGCTGGGCGGGCGCTCGGTCTTCGAGCGAGTCCGCAGAGCAGGTCGGGGGCCGATGCTGCAACGGGCCCTGGGCGTCGTGATGATCCTCACAGCCGTCGCGATCGCATCCAACCTCGATGTCAACTTCGACCAGTTCGTGGCGGAACGGATCCCCGACGTCAACCTGACCGCGTCGCTCGAGTGCTCCCACACGGTCACGGGCCGCCTGCACGAAATCACTGGGCGCCATGCCAAGTTCGCTCCGGCGAACGGGTCCTCGAGCTGCGAAGGCTCGGCCGGCGCGGTGAAGGTGGCCGCGGCGGGCGCGCCCGTATCGACCCTGCTGGCGGCCGCCCACACGCTCCCCGACCTCGGCACGGCGCCTGAATTCACCGAAACGGAGGACTGGTTCAACACCCCCGGGAGCCGACCTCTGTCGCTCGCCTCGCTGCGCGGCAGGGTGGTGCTGGTCGACTTCTGGACCTACACCTGCATCAACTGCATCCGCACGCTGCCCTATCTGAAGGCCTGGGACGCGGCCTACCGCTCTGACGGGCTGACCATCGTGGGAGTCGAGACGCCGGAGTTCGCCTTCGAGAAGGACGCGGGCAACGTCGAGGACGCGATCCAGCAGTTCGGCCTGCACTACCCCGTCGTGCAGGACAACAACATGGGGACCTGGAACGCCTACGGGAACGAGTACTGGCCGGCCGACTACCTGATCGACGCGAGCGGTCAGGTCCGCTACACCGCCTTCGGCGAGGGCGACTACGACAAGACCGAAACGGCGATCCGCGCCCTGCTTGCCGAAAAAGGAGCTGCGGTCGGTGGCTACGGGCACCCGCAGGGCGTGGTCGTTCCCTCCGAAGCGGCCACGCCGGAGACCTACCTCGGCACCAACCGCGCCGAAGGCTGGCTGCAGGAGCCCAGAGACGGCCTGCACAGCTACGGCGGCCCCGTGACCGGCCAGCTGTCGCTCAACGAGTTCGCCTACAGCGGCACCTGGAACATCGCACCCCAGCCCGCCACGGCCGTCTCGAACGCCGGCATCGACGTCGAGTTCCAGGCCAAGAACGTCTACCTCGTGCTCTCCTCTCCGGGCGAACAGCCGCGGAGCGTGAAGGTGCTGCTCGACGGGCGCCCGATCTCGGCCTCCGAGGCGGGCGCAGACGTGCACGGCGGCGCGGTCACGGTCAAGCGCCAGCGGCTCTACTGGCTGGTCTCGTTGCCGCGGGACGAGCGCCACCATCTCACCCTGCAGTTCGCGCCCGGCGTGACCGGATACGCGTTCACGTTCGGGTAGGGCGCGCTTTCAGCGTACGCGGCACGTTGTCGCGACGTAGATCCGGCCTAGTGCAGGACCTGAACGCCGCATGGGCCTCGGAGTCTGCCCTGCGCGGGGGTGCACTGCGGTCCTTGGGGGCCCGGATCCGCGCATCGGGGTCCTTGGGGGGCCGGTTTCGGATAGAGAGGGGGGTTCTGATGACTGGATCGTGTGTGTACTCGAGCAGGGGACGGCTGCTGTCCTTGGTGGGGGTGGTCGCGGCTGTCTTGGCGGGGCTTCTCGCGACGTTCGCCTCGACAGCCTCGGCGGCGGTCCCCGCGAAAACCGACGTGATGATCATCTTCGACACGAGCGGCTCGATGGAAGGCGTGCTCAACGAAGCGAAAGAAGAAATCAAAGAGCTGATCGCCAACACCGAGACGAGTCTCCCCGACGTCGAGTTCGGCGTGGCGAACGTCGAAGACTACCCGGGGTACCTCTTCGGAGTGCTCGAGGAAGAAAAAGATGAACTGGAATATGAAGAAGACCTCGAAAAACCGTGGCGGCTGGACCAGGCGCTGACGTCGAACCAGGCCGATGTCGAAACGGCCATCGAAGAACTCTCGGGCCCCGAGGTGGCCCATGCTGGCGGCGACGCGCCGGAATCCTACGGCCGGGCACTGTGGGAGACCGACAGGAACCCCAACGTAGGGTGGCGCGCCGGGGCCCGCCACGAGATCATCATGATCGGCGACCAGGTTCCTCACACCAACAACGTCAACGAAGCCATCCCCGAGGAACTCTGGCTGGCCAACCCATTCGACACCGGCGAAGAACTCCCCGGCAAATGGGGCATACCGGGCACGCCGTTGAAAACGGGCGAAAAACTCGAGTTCCACGAAATCCTGCGGACCCTCGGTGGGGACGAAAAGCCGCTGGCGATGGTGGACTACTTCCACACCTACACCTCCGAATCGGAAAACTACATCCACTACTGGGAATACTGGGCAGCGGCCACCGGTGGGCAGGCGATCAGCGCGGCCGAAGGCAGCAAATCGCTCGACGCGAAGCTGACCGAGATCATCAAAGAAAGCGCGGAAGGCATCCCTCCGTGTCCGCCGGGCTACGCACGGACTCCCTCTACGCCGTGCACCAAGATCCCGGCCCCGCCGGGCCCGCCCGGCCCGTCCTCGCCGCCGCCGCTGGAGCCGATCGTCTATCCGTCGTCGCCTCCGAAAGAAGCCCACCACGTCGTCGTCTACGTCTACACCGGCGAAGTCGAAGGCGAATGGGAATTCCCCGAGGGTGGCGAAGCCGAAGTCGACGCGGAAGTCGTATCGGAAGCCGAACTGGCGAGCCTGGGTCACGGACAGTTCGCCTTCCAGCCCTACGCATTCGCGACCACCACCAAAAAATGCAAGAAAGGCGACATCCGCAAGGACGGCAAATGCGTTGGCAAGAAGCCCGTTGTCTACGGACGCATAAAAGTCAAACTGACGGCAGCTGGTAAGCACAAGTTCCGCTTCAAGCCGACACACTCAGTCCTCACAGCGTTGAAGCAGGGCAAGACCGTCCACGTGCGCCTGAAACTCACCTTCAAGCCCACGGGTACGGCCATCAACATCGTGAAGACGAGCTACGTGACGGTGCACTTGAAGAAGAAGCACAAGCACTAGCGAAACGGCGAACCTCGAGCCGGTCCGGAGCCTCCTGGATGGCGCCGGGCCGGCACGGGTCCGCGAACCCGCTCGCGCCGCCTACAATGGTCGCCATGGAGGGTTCGATGGCGGACACGGGCGCGCGCAGCTGGCTGCGTTGCTACCGCTGCTGGTCTCAGGACCTTGAGGTGCAGGTCCACTACGAGGGGATCCACAAGATCGACCCGGAAAGCGGCGAGCGCGCCGAAGTGGTCGACGAGCTCCAGGAGGCCGTCGTGCAGTGTCTCGACTGCATGCACGATCAGCCTCACCTCGGCTTCAGCAACGGCCGGGTCGAGCCGATCGAGGACCGCTGGGAGCGGATGATCGCGGGCACGCCCTGGGTCGCCTCCTGCACGGTCACGGTCGACTCCGAAGACGTCGAGACGTGCTCCGGACCGGAGGCCGGCGACGCCCTCTCCTACGCCGCCTTCGGCGACCACGGGGTGCGCGAGTTCTTCACCCACGTCCGCTTCCACAAGCACGAAGACGACGCCCGGATCATCGTCCACCTGCTCGTCGAGCTGTACGCCCGCTCGCTCGAGGAGGCCACCGATGTCCTCGAGTCCTCGGCCCGCGGCGCGCTGACGATCACATCGCTGGCCGAGGAGTCGCGCCCGCCCGCGGCGGCCGGCGAAGCGCACGGCCACGAGTAGCCCGCCGGCGCCGGTCGGTCAGGCGGGCGAGAGGCGCATCACGGGTATGCGCCGGATGCCCTCGGTGCGCTGTTCGTAGTCCTCATAGCCGCGATAGACCTTCTTGCCCAGGGCGAACAGGCGGTCGCGGTCCTCGCCGCTCGTCTCGGCGGCGTGATAGGCGGCCGAGCGCCCCATCGCTTCGAGGCGGACGTCCGGATTGGCCTTGAGGTTGTAGTACCAGGCCGGGAACCTTGGGCGGCCGTAGCTCGAGGCGATCAGGATCACGTCTTCGCCGTCGCTGAAGTAGAGCAGCGGCACGCTGCGCTCGATCCCGCTACGCGCGCCGCGCACGAGCAGCAGTGCGATCGGGATCACGCCGAGGGCGTGGTCGAGCCGTCCCCGCGAGGCGCGCAGCAGCCACGGGTCGATCCGTGCGCCGAGTTGCGAGGAGTACCAGGTGCCGGGCTTGCTCAGCGCAAACGCGAACATCGCCCGCTTGAAGCGGGAGCTCTCGATCGTCTCCGGGTCGACTCGCGGTATTCCCCCCGAGACCGCCACGGCGGCCCTATGCCAGGCGCTGTTCGAGCGCCTTGAGCTGGGCGGTCAGCTCGGGCGGCAGGTTGTCGAACTGGGCGTAGTGCTTGTGGAACTGGGGCAGCTGGCTCCGCCACTCCTCCACGTCGACCCGCAGCAGCTCGGCCATCGCCTGATCGGAGACGTCGAGTCCGCGCGTGTCGAGTCCTTCCGGGCCGACCGGCGGGACCATGCCGATCGCGGTCTCGTTGGCCGCGCCGTGGCCGGCGCAGCGGGCGAACACCCAGGCCAGCACTCGCGAGTTCTCGCCGTAGCCCGGCCACAGGAAGCTGCCGTCCTCGTCCTTGCGGAACCAGTTGACGTAGAAGATCTTCGGGAGCTTGGCGCCGGGGGTGCGGCCGATCTCGAGCCAGTGGCCGAAGTAGTCGGCCATGTTGTAGCCGCAGAACGGCAGCATCGCGAACGGGTCGAAGCGCAGTTCGCCGACGGTGCCGGCGGCGGCGGCCGTCTTCTCCGAGGCCATCACCGAGCCGAGGAACACACCGTGCTCCCAGTCGAGCGCCTCGCTGACCAGCGGCACGACCGTCGAGCGCCGCCCCCCGAAGAGCATCGCGTCGATCGGCACGCCGGCCGGGTCCTCCCACTCCGGCGCGATCGCCGGCGTCTGGTCGGCCCGCACGGTGAAGCGCGCGTTCGGGTGGGCGGCGGGGCCGTCCGAGGCGGGGGTCCAGTCCTTGCCGTGCCAGTCGCGCAGGTGCGCGGGCGGCTCCTCGGTCAGCCCCTCCCACCAGATGTCGCCGTCGTCGGTCTTGGCGCAGTTGGTGAAGACGGTGTCGTGGGAGACCATCCGCACCGCGTTCGGGTTGGTCTTCTCGCCCGTCCCGGGGGCGACGCCGAAGAAGCCCGCCTCGGGGTTGATCGCGTAGAGACGGCCGTCGGCGCCGAACTTCATCCAGGCGATGTCGTCGCCGATCGTCTCGACCGTCCAGCCCTCCAGCGTCGGGATCAGCATCGCCAGGTTGGTCTTCCCGCACGCGCTCGGGAACGCGCCGGCGACGTACTTGACCTCGCCCTCGGGGGAGGTCAGCTTGAGGATCAGCATGTGCTCGGCCATCCAGCCCTGGTCCCGGGCCATCACCGAGGCGATCCGCAGCGCGAAGCACTTCTTGCCGAGCAGGGCGTTGCCGCCGTAGCCGGACCCGAACGACCAGATCTCGCGGCTCTCGGGGAAGTGCACGATGTACTTGTTCTCGGCGTTGCAGGGCCACGCCACGTCCTGCTCGCCGTCGGCCAGGGGCATGCCGACCGAGTGCAGGCAGGGGACGAACGCACCGTCGCCCAGTGCGTCGAGCGCGCCCTGGCCCATGCGGGTCATGATCCGCATGCTCACGGCCACGTAGGTCGAGTCGGTCAGCTGCACGCCGACGTGGCTCTTGTCGGAGCCCACCGGGCCCATCGAGAACGGCACCACGTACATCGTGCGCCCGCGCATCGAGCCGCTGAACAGCTCGGCCAGCGTGCTCCGCATCTCGGCTGGGTCGCACCAGTTGTTGGTCGGCCCGGCTTCCTCCTCGGTCGCCGAGCAGATGAACGTGCGGTCCTCGACGCGGGCCACATCACCCGGATCGGACAGGGCGAGGTAGGAGTTCGGCCGCTTGGCGTCTGACAGCCGCTCGAACGTCCCCGCATCGACCAGGTCCTGGCAGAGGCGGTCGTACTCCTCGGCTGATCCGTCGCACCAGTGGATCTGGTCCGGTTCGGTGAGCGAGGCCACCTCGTCCACCCACGCCAGTAGGCGCGCGTTCGTCGTGGGGGCAGAAGCGGTGGTGCTCATGGGCTGAATACGGCTCCCTCGTGTCGCGGTCAAGGTGATGCCCTTCGTACGGCGCTGTTCCCGGGCCAACTCGCTCGGAAAACGGAAAAACGCCCCGCTGAGGACGTAGAGAAAGCGTACCGCACGGGTCCAGCAGCGGCACCTCGCCCGGCCAGGCGCTCAGTCGACGTTGCTCTCCGCGCCCGGGTCGAGGCCCGGATCCCTGCGCGGCACGAGCACGAGGCGCTTGAACTCGGCCACCAGGACCCCGTCCTGATTGAGCACGCGGGTGTGGACCCTGACCGTCCCGCGGTCGGGCTTGGAACGCGACTCCTTCTTCTCCAGCACCTCCGACTCGCAGAACAGCGTGTCGCCATGGAACACGGGGGCGGGGTGCTTGAGCTCTTCGGTCGCGAGGTTCGCGATCGCCTTGCCGCTGACGTCGCTGACCGACATGCCCAGCGCCAGCGAGTAGACGAGGGGACCGACGACGACGTTGCGGCCCTGCTGGGATTTGCTCGCGTAGACGTCGTTGATGTGCAGGGGGTGGTGGTTCATCGTGATCAGGCAGAAGAGATGGTCGTCGGCCTCTGTGACCGTCTTGGCGGGCCAGTGCTTGTACACGTCGCCGACCTCGAACTCCTCGAGGTAGCGGCCGTAGGGATGCGCGCCGCTCGCCTCGCGGGCGGCCTGATCGGTCTCGACGGGGTGGGTCTCGCTCATGGGTCTCCTTGCTTGATTGCGGGCGCAACTCTAGAGCGTCCGCGTCCGCCCGGCGATACGGTTGTAGCTCCAGACGACCCAGGAGACCCACTTGCGCAACCCCCGTGACTTCTTCAAGCCGCTCGCGATCGACGCTCCGGAGCCGATCCGCGAGATCCCCTTCAAGCCCTCCCGGATGATCCACTTCCTCGACTTCTCCAACGAGAAGATGGTCGCCAAGGTGCCCGACATCGCGCCGTCCGTCGACATCCTGCTGGGGAACCTCGAGGACGCCGTGCCGGTCGACCGCAAGCTGGCGGCCCGCGCCGGGCTGATCAAGGTGGGGCGGGAGATGGACCTGGGCGACACCGCACTGTGGACGCGGGTCAACGAGCTGGCCTCGCCGTGGGTGCTGGACGATCTCACCGAACTGGTCGCCGAGATCGGCGACCGGCTCGAGGTCATCATGATCCCGAAGGTCGAGGGACCGTGGGACATCCACTACGTCGACCGCCTGCTCGCCCAGCTCGAGGCCAAGGCCGGGCTGGAGCGCCCGCTCCTGATCCACGCGATCCTCGAGACGGCCCAGGGCGTGGCGAACCTCGAGGAGATCGCGACCGCCTCGCCCCGCATCCAGGGGATGAGCTTCGGGCCCGCAGACCTGGCCGCATCGCGGCGTATGAAGACGACCCGCGTCGGCGGCGGGCACCCTGGCTACCGGACGATCGCCGACCCTGACCCGGACAACCCGGACGCCCCCAGGGCGAGCTACCAGCAGGATCCCTGGCACTACTCGATCGCCCGCATGGTCGACGCCTGCACCTCGGTGGGCGCGCTCCCCTTCTATGGCCCCTACGGCGACATCCGCGACCTGGAGGGCTGCGAGACGCAGTTCCGCGCCTCCTTCCTGCTCGGCTGCGTCGGCGCCTGGTCGTTGCACCCCGCCCAGATCGCGATCGCCAAGCGCGTCTTCTCGCCCGATCCCGACGAGGTCGCGTTCGCGAAAAAGGTGATCGAGGCGATTCCGGATGGGCGCGGCGTGCACATGATCGACGGCAAGATGCAGGACGACGCCACCTGGAAGCAGTGCAAGGTGATGGTCAACCTGGCCGAAATGCTGGCCAGGAAGGACCCGGAGCTGGCCGAGGCCTACGGGCTGCTGGGGGTTCACGCCGCGGCATGAGCGCCTTTGCCGGCGTCTGCATGTAGGCTTCCGCGCCGCATGAGGTTCTTCGAGTTCGAGGCCCGCGAGGTCGTCAAGCGGGCCGGCATCCCCGTGACGGATTACGGCTTCACGACCGATCCCGCCGAGGCGAGGGCGATCGCCGAACGGATCGGCGGCCCCACCGTGATCAAGTCGCAGGTGCTGAGCGGGGGGCGCATGAAGGCCGGCGGCGTCAAGTTCGCCGACACCCCCGAGGAGGCCGAAGCGCACGCCCGCGACATCCTCGCGCTCGAGATCAACGGACACATGCCGCGCGGTGTCCTGGTCGACCCGAAGGCGGAGGTCGAGCAGGAGTACTACGCCGGGGTCGTCTGGGACGGCACGCGCAAGCAGCCCGTGATGATCTTCTCCCCGGTCGGCGGGATCGACATCGAGCAGGTCGCCGAGGAGCAGCCGGACAAGGTCGGCCGCCGCCACTTCTCCAACATCCTGCCGCTGAGCGACTTCGAGGCCAAGGAGGTGATCGCCTCCACCGGCGTCACCGGCTCGGCGCTGAACCGGCTCGTCCCGATCGTCACCAGGCTGGCCCGGCTGTTCGTCGAGAACGACATGGTGCTGGCCGAGATCAACCCGCTGGGCCGCCTGGACGACGGCTCGTTCGTCGCGCTCGACGCGCACATGGACATCGAGAACGAGGCCCGCGGGCGCCACAAGAAGCTGCTCGCCGACCTGGGGGTCGGCGAGGAGGAGACCAGGCAGGCCCGCGAGGCGACCCCGTTCGAGCTGGCGGGCGAGCAGGTCGACGCCACCGACCACCGGGGCGTGGCCGGCAACGTCACCGAGTTCGACGGCAACCTGGGGCTCGTGATCGGGGCGGGCGGCGGCTCGCTGACCCTGTTCGACGCGGTGCGGGCCCACGGCGGCAAACCGGCCAACTACTGCGAGATCGGCGGCAACCCGTCGGTCGCCAAGGCGTGCGGGCTGGCCAAGCTCGTGCTGGGCAAGCCCGGCGTCGAGCAGATCGCCGTGATGATGTCGATCGTCTCCAACACCCGCGTGGACATCGTCGCTCGCGGCGTGATCAAAGCCTGCCTCGAGATGGGCTACGACCCTTCCGAGAAGATCGCGATCTTCCGCATCCCCGGCGCCTGGGAGGAGGAGGGCTTCAAGATCCTGGAGCGCTACGGCGTCGACTACGCGGATCGCTCGGTGTCGCTCAACGAGGCCGCGCGCAGGGCCGTGGAGAAGATCCAGGGCGCGCCGGCCGGCATGGAGGGCGCGCAGTGAGCATCCTGATCGACGCCGAGACGACGTTCATCGTGCAGGGCATCACGGGCCGCGAGGCGGTCAACTTGACCCGCGAGTGCCTCGACTACGGAGCCGGCGCGAAGGTGGTCGGCGGCGTCACCCCGGGCCGCCTGGGCAGGGACGTCCACGGCGTCCCGGTCTTCGACACGGTCGAGCAGGCGGTCGCCCACCACGGCGGCCCGATCGACGGCTCGGTCGTGACCGTGCCGCCGGCCTTCACCAAGGACGCCGTGTTCGAGGCGATCGAGAACGGCGTCGAGCTGATCGTGATCGTGACCGAGCGGATCCCGCGGCGCGACGTAGCCGAGATGGTCGAGCTGGCGACCCTGCGAGGTGCGCGGATCATCGGTCCCAACTGCCTCGGGATCATCGTCCCCGACGTGATCAAGATGGGCGGCATCGGCGGGCCCGCCAAAAACGCCGCGCAGGCCTACACGCCGGGGCCGATCGGCGTGATCTCGCGCTCCGGCGGCATGACCACGGAGATGTCCTCGACGCTCAGCGCAGCCGGACTGGGCCAGTCGACGGCCGTGTCGATCGGCGGCGACGCGATCATCGGCTCGACCTACGCCGAGCTGATGCCGCTGTTCGAGGCCGACGAGCAGACGCGGGGGATCGTGATCTACACCGAGCCGGGCGGGCGCATGGAGGCGGAGCTGGCCCGCTGGGTCACCGACAACGACTCGCGACTTCCGATCGTCGCCTTCATGGCGGGGCGCTTCATGGACGAGATGCCCGGGATGAGCTTCGGGCACGCCGGCACGATCGTCGAAGGCAAGGAGGACACCGCCTCCGAGAAGATCACCCGCCTGGCCCAGGCGGGCATCGCGGTGGCCGAGCGGATCGAGGACATCCCCGCGATGATCCGGGCCAAGATCGCCGAGCGGACCGGGAGCCCCGCGTGAGGGCCGAGGCGACGTTCATCGCGGTCGAAGTCGACGATGCCGTCGCGGCCGACACCGAGATCGCTCGGCGGCTGACCGAGGCGTGCCCCGTCGACATCTTCGCCCAGGACGACTCGGGCAGGCTGGAGATCGTCGAGCAGAATCTCGACGAGTGCGTGCTCTGCAGGCTGTGCCTGGACGCGAGCCCGGCGGGCGCGGTCAAGGTGATCAAGCTCTACGACAACGGTGCCGTCCTGGCCTGAGTCACAGCGCGGCGGCGGTCAGGCGGTCCACTATGCTTGGCCCTGGGGAGAATCCGTGAACGAAAACTTCTCACTGATCGTGATGTGCCTGTTCCTGCTCGGGTCGCTGGCCTTCCTCGCCGAGCAGCTGACCTCCTACCACTGAGCGCCGCGGCCGGCCCGCCCCCGGGGGCTCCTCTAGGAAGCGTGGTGGCGCGCCTTGGGCGTGCGTTCGCGCTCCTGCTGGCGCTCGACCACGTTGACGATCAGCTTCATGATCTGGTCCGGTCCCGAGGCCTTGGCCTGGCCGTAGGTGAAGGCCTCGACCCAGTCGGGGATCTTTGCTTCGCGGGCCATCACGTTGAAGAACTCGCGGCGCATGTCGAGGCGCAGCCTGGCGTCCGCGGCGGGGCCGCGGGTGACCTTCACATCGGGCATCTCCAGCCGGAACTGCTGCACATCTCCCCTGCCCCGCAGCTCGATGCCGACGACCAGCTTGATCGGCGCCAGCGCCGGCACTTCGACGATGAACCTGCGGGTCGCGAGCTCGATCAGGGCCTTGGCGTCATCGGACATCCGCGCGCACCTCTCTCGCCGGTCGGTCCACGCCCAGGTGCGGGGCCGGTGAGCTCATGCTCAGATCCTGTGGCGCTGCAGCAGCTTGCGGCCGATCACCATGCGCTGGATCTCCGAGGTGCCCTCGCCGATCAGCAGCAGCGGCGCGTCACGGTAGAGGCGCTCGATCTCGTACTCCTTGGAGTAGCCGTATCCGCCGTGGATACGGAAGCTCTCCTCGACGCAGAAGCGCCCCGCCTCGGATGCGAACAGCTTCGCCATGCCGGCCTCGAGGTCCGAGCGCTCGCCGGCGTCCTTCAGGCGCGCCGCACGCAGGGTCAACAGCCGCGCCGCATCGACCTGGGTGGCCATGTCGGCCAGCTTGAACTGGATCGCCTGGTGCTCGGCGATCGGCTTGCCGAAGGTCTTGCGCTCCTGCGAGTAGCGCAGCCCCAGCTCGAGCGCCCGCTGGGCGATGCCGACGCCGCGGGCGGCGACGTTGACGCGGCCCACCTCCAGCGCGTCCATCATCTGCCCGAAGCCGTGATTGAGGCCCTCTGCCTCGCCGCCCAGGATGTTCTCGGCCGGGCAGCGGTAGCCGTCGAACACGAGCTCGGTCGACTCGACGCCCTTGTAGCCCAGCTTCTTGATCTTCGGCGGCACGTTCAGACCGGCGAACTCACCGGTGTTCTCGCTGACCCCGGGCTCCTTTTCGGCGATGAAGCAGGTGAAGCCCTTGTGGCGCGGGTCCGCATCGGGGTCGGTCTTGACGAGCACGAAGACGAGCGTCGAGAGCAGCCCGTTGGTGACCCACATCTTCTGTCCGTTGATCTCGTAGGTCCCGTCGTCGAGCTTCTTGGCCGACGTTTTGATCGCTTGCACGTCGGACCCCAGCTCTGGCTCGGACAGCGAGAACGCGGCGCGGATCTCGCCGGTGGCCATGCGCGGCAGGTACTTCTGGCGCTGCTCCTCGGTACCGAACTTCATCAGCAGGTAGGAGCCGATGAAATGGGTGTTGATCACGCCCGAGATCGAGATCCAACCGCGCGACAGCTCCTCGACGATCATCGCGTAGGTCGTCAGGTCGAGCCCCATCCCGCCGTACTCCTCGGGGATCGTCACACCGAACAGCCCCAACTCCTTCATCTGCTCGACGATCGGCTCCGGGAACAGGTCCTCGTGGTCGTAGTGCTCGGCGTTGGGCAGGATCTGCTCGTCGACGAACTGATGCACCATGTCGGTGATCGCGCGCTGCTCGTCGGTCTTCTCGGTGTACGGGGCGGCTACGGCCATGCTCTCGAGGCTCCAGGTTCGGTTTACGGGCGTCTACGGGGAGAATACCGGCATGAACTTCGCCGGCGAGATCGTCGACGCCGCTCCGCCCGGGCGGCTCGCCCGGGTGGAGCGCTCCCGCGACGGCTCGCGCCGGGAGTGGAGCTTCGGCGAGGTGGCCGATCGCTCGGCCCGGCTGGCCGGCACGCTGCACTCTCGCGGGGTGCGGCGGGGGGATGTCGTGATGACCGTGATCGGCAACCGCCCGGAGTGGGTCCTGACGATGCTGGCCTGCTTCCGGCTGGGGGCGGTCGTGCTGCCCTGCACCGAGCAGCTGCGGGCCAAGGACCTGCAGCTGCGGATCGGGCTGTCCCGCCCGGCGCTGATCGTCGCCGACCGTCGCAACCTGGGCGAGCTGGCCGGCACCGACGTGCCCGTGCTGGCCGTGCCGGACGAGGCCCTCTACGCCGCCGAGCCTCTCCCCTGCGTCCAGCTCGGTGAGCAGGACCCGTGCCTGATCACCTTCACCAGCGGCACGGCCGGCGATCCGAAGGGCGTGCTGCACGCGCAGCGCTACCTGCACGGGCAGCGGCTCCAGGCCGAGCACTGGCTCGCCGCCAGGCCCGGGGAGCTGGTCTGGTGCACGGCCGCCAGTGGCTGGTCGAAGTCGGCGCGCAACGTGTTCATCGCGCCGTGGATGACCGGTGCGGCGGCGCTGCTCCACGATGCCCGGTTCGACCCGCACGAGCGGCTCGAGCTGCTCGAACGCGAGCGGGTGGCCGTGCTCTGCATGGCGCCGACGGAGTACCGCGTAATCGCCAAGCGCGCCACGCTCCGCCCGCTGCAGCGGCTGCGCGGCATGGTCGCCGCGGGCGAGGCGCTGAACCCGGAGGTGCTGCGAGCCTGGGAGGAGGTCACGGGTCTGGAGATCCGCGACGGCTACGGGCAGACCGAGACCGGCCAGCTGACCGGGGCGCGGCCGGGCGGTGAGGTCCGCCCCGGGTCGATGGGTCGAGCCCTGCCCGGCGTGGGGCTCTCGATCGAGCAGGGTGAGCTGCTGGTCGACCCGGCCAGCGTGCCGACGTTCTTCCTGGGCTACCTGGGCGAGCAGGCCTCTCGCGGCGAGGACGGAGCCTGGCGGGTGGCCGACCGCCGCGCGGCCGGCAGCTGGCACACGGGCGACCGGGTCGCCCGCGACGAGGAGGGCTGGCTCTACTTCGAGGGGCGTGGCGACGACGTGATCGTCTCGGCCGGCTACCGGATCGGGCCCTTCGAGGTCGAGTCGGCGCTGGTCTCCCACCCCGCCGTCGCCGAGGCGGCGGCCGTGGCCGCGCCGGACGAGGAGCGGGGCGCGGTGGTACGCGCGGTGGTCGTGCTGCGCGACGGACACCAGCCCAGCCCGGCGCTGGCTGGCGAGCTCCAGGAGCACGTCAAGCGTGAGACAGCGCCATACAAGTACCCACGGATCGTGGACTTCGCCAGCGAGCTGCCCAAGACGGCCTCGGGCAAGGTGAAGCGGGCGCAGCTGCGCGGGCAGGCGCTTTGAGAGCGCCTGCCCGGCCTCTGCTCAGGCTGCCCGCGCCGCCGGCTCCGCCGGGCCCGCGGGCTCGATGCGCGCGAGCCGGGCCACGTCGTGGCGACGTCCCACCTCGGCCTCGCGGGCATCGCGCAGCAGCGCGCGCGCCATCTCGGTGACGGCGCCCGCGTCTGCCCGCCGCGACCGCCCGTCCTGGCGCCGGCGCTGCGCGCCGACCCGGCGGACCGCCCGATCGCTCTGTCCGGCCGGCGCGCTCATACCGCCTGCGCCACCGGCTCAGCGGCCTGCACCGACTCGATCCGCAGCAGCTCGTCCTCGGTCTCCTGCACGACCGGCGCAGACGGGGTGCGCAGCACCAGCAGCGCGGCCAGGATGCCGAGCGCCACGAAGGCAGCGGCGACCAGGTAGGCCAGGTGGTAGCCGCCCGTCAGCGCCGTCAGCATGCCTTCGCCCTGCCGGGCCAGCGCCTTGGTGTGGTCGGTGGCGATCGTGCCCAGGGTCGCCAGGCCGATCGCCCCGAACAGCTGCACCGAGACGTTGACGATCCCGGAGGCCAGGCCGGCGTCGCGCTTCGGAGCGTCGGACATGCCGATCGTCAGGAGCGGCAGGAACGAGGCGCCCGCGCCGATCCCGAGCAGCAGGAACGCGAGGAACAGGCCCGGGAAGTACCCGGCGTCGATCCCCTGGCTCGCCAGCAGGAGCAGCCCGGCGATGATCGACCCCAGCCCGCCGATCAGCGTCGGGACGCCGCCGAAGCGGTTGATCAGGCGCGCCGCGCCGCCCAACGAGAACGCCGCGATCGACAGCGTCAGCGGCATGAAGGCCAGCCCGGTCTGGATCGCGTCGTAGCCGAGCACGCGCTCGAGGTAGAGCGAGCCGAGGAAGAAGGCCGAGAACATGCCGGTGACCAGCAGGCCCCTGACCAGGCTCGAGCCGATCAGGTTCCGCAGGCGCAGGACACGCAGCGGCATGATCGGGTTCTCGACCCGCGACTCGAGCACCAGGAAGCCCGCCAACAGCGCCAGCGAGGCCCCGCCCACGCACAGCGTCCGGGCCGAGAGCAGGCCGTAGTCGCTGGACTTCACGATCGCGAAGGCTCCCAGCATGGTCGCCAGCGTGATCAGGATCGAGCCGAGCACGTCGACGCCGCCGCGCAGCCCGATTCCCTCGTTCTCCTCGATCAGGGCCGATCCGAGCAGGAACGCGATCACGCCGATCGGCACGTTGACGAAGAAGATCCAGTGCCAGTTCAGGGACTGGGTCAGCGCGCCGCCCGCGAGCAGGCCGATCGAGCCGCCGCCCGCCGAGACGAACGCGTAGACGCCCATCGCCCGCGTCTGCTCGACGCGCTCGGGGAACTCGGTCACGATGATCGCCAGGATCACGCTCGAGGCGACCGCTCCGCCGGCGCCCTGCAGGAGACGGAAGGCGATCAGCATCACCTGGCTGGTGGCGAGCCCGCATAGGACCGAGGCGGTCGTGAAGATGACCAGGCCGGTCAGGAAGACGCGCTTTCGCCCCACCAGGTCTCCCATCCGCCCGGCCAGCAGCAGCAGGCCGCCGAACGTGATCAGGTAACCGTCCAGGACCCAGGTCAGGTTGGCCTGGGTGAAGTGCAGGTCGCGCTGGATCGACGGCAGGGCGACGTTCACGATGGTCGCGTCGAGCACCATCATCAGCTGCCCCAGGCAGAGCACGGCGAGGGCTATCCAGCGGCGTCGCTGGGAGCGGGCCTGCTGCTCGTCGGTGTCCTGGAGCTGAAGTGTCTCGGTGGTCATCTCGTTCCTCCTTCCGGGGTAAGGCGTCCATCGTAACAGGATGATCCTTGTAGCGGGGATGATCGCTGAAAAATTTATAATCGCTGGTAACATGTGCGTTGATACTGCGATGATGACGAGTAGACTCAGCGAGATGGACGAGGAGAGGCCCTGTGCCCCCGGTTCGATGGTGCTCCTGACGCGCCTTGCCAAGCAGGTCTACAGGCGCAGCGACGAGGACCTGCTGGGGATGCATCTGCGCCACCTCGTCGCCCTGGCCTACGTTCGCGATCACGACGGCTGCCCCCAGCAGGATCTTGCCGATGCGTTCTGCATGGACGCCAACAACGTCGTGCTGCTGCTCAACGAGCTCGAGCAGATGGGCTACGCGACGCGCCAGCGCGACCCGCGGGACCGCCGCCGCCACGTGGTCAGGCTGACCACCCCGGGGCGCCGCGCCCTGACCAGGGCCGAGCGGGCTCAGGAAGCGATCGAGGACGACGTGCTGCAGGCGCTGGACACGGACGAGCGCAGAACCCTCTGGGATCTGCTCACCCGAGCGCTGCGGGGCGTGGAGCCGGCCGAGGACCCGGACTACAGCGCAACGATCGCGTCGATCTCGACCCGAGCGCCCTTCGGCAGGGAGGCGACCCCGATCGCCACGCGAGCAGGTTGCGCCTCACCGGGGAAGAAGGACGCGTAGACCTCGTTCACCGCGGCGAAGGCGGCCAGGTCGGTCATGTAGACGGTCAGGCGCACGGCGCGCTCCAGCGAGGTGCCGCCCGCATGGCAGACAGCCTGAAGGTTCAGCAGGCAGCGCCGGGCCTGCTCGGCCGGCGTCGCGCCCACCAGCTCGCCGCCGGCCGGGTCGAGCGGGATCTGACCCGAGCAGAACAGCAGCTCGCCGCTGCGCACCGCGTGGCTGTACGGGCCGACCGCGGTCGGCGCGTCCTCGGCGTGCACGGCCTGCCGGCGAGCGTCCATCGCGGGCAGCCTACCGTGCCCCCGGCCCGAGCCGGGCCGGGGGCGTCGGCTGCGACCGTTCGCTGGCCGGGGCAATAGATTCCGAGTCATGCCAAGGCCCCTTTCGGCGCTGCTCGCGCTGGCCTGCTCGCTGGCGGCGCTGTGCCTCCTCGCACCGCTGGCGGCCGGGGAGATCTCGTTCGCTCCCTGCGGCGAGAGCAACGACTTCGCCTGCGGGCACCTGACCGTCCCGCTCGACCCGTCAGGGGCCACAGCGGGAACGCTGACGCTGGCGATCCGCCGCCACCGTGCGGCGGTGGGCGAAGCGCGCACCGCGATCGTGGCGCTGGCCGGCGGTCCCGGGCAGCCGGCGATCCCGTTCGCCGAACAGTTCGCCGAACTGCTCGGGCCGATCGCCGCGACCCGCGACCTGATCGTCTTCGACCAGCGCGGGATCGGCCTGTCCGATCCGCTCTCCTGCCACGCCTTCGAACGGCTCCCGGCTGCGGTCTCGGCGCCGGGGCGGACGCTGTCGGAATGCGCCGGGCAGCTCGGGTCCGCGCGGAGCGACTACACGACGGCCGACACGGTCGCGGACATCGAGGCGATCAGACAGGCGGGCGGCTACGAAAAGCTCGTCCTGTACGGGACCAGCTACGGCACGAAGGTCGCCGAGGAGTACGCCCAGGCTCATCCCGATCGCGTCGAGGCGCTGGTGCTCGACTCGGTCGTCCCGCCGAACGGGCCCGACACGCTGGCGAGACCGACTTTCGCGGCGATTCCCAGGATTCTCCGCCAGATCTGCCTGCGGGGCGGCTGCGCCGGGGTGACGCGAGATCCCGTGGCGGACCTGGCGCGCCTGCTGGCGAAGCTCCGCAGCGGGCCGTTGCGCGGGCGCGCGCTCGGGCCGGACGGCCGGCCGCAGACGATCACGATCACGCGGCAGGAGCTGCTGGCGACGCTGCTCGCCGGAGACTTCTCGGGGGGGCTGCGCGCCGCGCTGGTGAGCAGCACGAGCTCGGCCGCGCGGGGCGACCTCGCGCCGCTGGCCCGACTGCTGGCGACGGTGATGGCGGGCGAATCCGAACACGAAGATTTCGACGTCCCGCTCTACTACGCCACGACCTGCGAAGAGCAGCAGTTCCCCTGGAGCCGGGCATCCAGCCCGGCGCAGCGGATCGAGCAGGCACTGGCAGCGGCGCGCGCGCTGCCGAGCTCGGACTTCGCGCCCTTCGACGCCGCTGATGCGATCGGCCTCAGCGACATCCCGGCCTGCGCCAACTGGCCCTTCACCTCGCCCCTCCCGCCCCTGGCAGACGCCCCGCTGCCGGCGGTTCCGACCTTGATCCTGAGTGGCGCGGACGACCTCCGCACGCCGACGGCCAACGCCGTGGAAGTCGCCCACGAGATCCCGGGCTCGCATCTGCTGGTCGTGCCGTTTGTGGGCCACTCGGTGCTGGGCTCCGACCAGACGCCGTGCGCCTCGAAGGCTCTGCAGGCGCTGTTCGCCTCCGGCCACATCGAGCCCTGCCCCCCGCAGCAGGTTCCGCCGGCGCTGCGTCCCGAGCCGCGCCCGCCGCTGCGCCTGGCGGCGCTGAGCCCCGCGCGTGGCTACCCGGGGCAGCCCGGGCGCACGGTGCGGGCTCTGGAGGTGACGATCGAAGACCTCGCCCGCCAGCTCTCCCTCACGATCGAAACCAGCTTCTCCGCTGAAGAACTGCTCTCGCTGCCCAGCCTGCGCATCGGCGGGCTGCGCTCCGGCTGGGTCCGTCTGGGCAGCGGCGGCCTCGAGTTCCACGACTACGCCTTCATCCCCGGCGTGACGCTGTCGGGCTCGCTGCGGGAGGAAACAGCCGACTTGCGGGTGGGTGGCTCGTCAGCCGCCCGCGGCACCCTGAGGCTGGGGGCAGGACGCATCCTCGTCGGGCGGTTGGGCGGTACCCCGGTACGGCTACCGGCGTCCCCGCAATCGGCGATGGCTATTGTCGGAACCGATGCCACGGCCAGCTCAGAGGTCGTTCTTGGCCGTCACGCTGGCGCTGATCGGGCTCGCCTGCTCACCGGCGAGCTCCGTCGCGTCCTCGAGCCTTAGCTTCACCCCCTGCCCCGGGCAGCCGGGCTTCTCCTGCGCCCAGCTGCCCGTCCCGCTCGACCGCGCCGGTGGGGTGCCGGGCACGATCGGGCTGAGCGTCGAGCGCAAGCTCGCCGGCGCCCAGCCCAGCGCCACCGCGATGGTGGCGCTGGCGGGCGGCCCCGGGCAGCCGGCGCTGCCGTTCGCCGAATTCAACGCCAAGACGATGGCGGCGGGCATGGGCTCACGCGACCTGCTCGTCTTCGACCAACGCGGCACCGGCACCTCAGACCCGCTGAGCTGCCCCGCGCTGGAAGGCTTCGAGACGGCCGGGCTGAAGGGGACCTTCCAGGCCTGCGCCGAACAGATCGGAGCAGCCCGGGGAGGCTTCACGACGCAGGAAACCGTCCAGGACATCGAGGCTCTCAGACAGGCTGGCGGGTATGAAAAGCTCGTGCTGTACGGAACCTCATACGGCACCAAGGTCGCGCTGGAGTACGCCGAACGCTACCCCCAACGGGTCGAAGCGCTGGTGCTCGACTCGGTCGTTCCCACCAGCGGGCCCGAACCGTTCGGGATCCCGTCGCTGGAGGCGGTGCCGGGCGTCGTGCGCGAACTGTGCGCACAGCGGGCCTGCGCGGGGATCACGCCCGAACCGCTTGCCGACCTGTCCACGCTGATCGCGCGGCTGCGGCGGCACTCGCTGAGCGGCTCGGTCTACGACGGCCTGGGCCACCGCCACGACACGACGATGGACGAGCTGAGCCTGCTCGACGTGCTCGAGGCCGGCGATCTGAACCCGGCACTGCGAGCACTGCTGCCGGCGGCGATCCGCTCGGCGCTGCAGGGCGACCCCGACCCGCTGCTGCGCCTGCAGGCGCTCTCGGAGGGCCTGATCCCGAACGTTCCGGGCACCAGCTCGGCGGCCGGCACGGAGGAAACCGACGAAGCCCTGTTCGTGACGACAACGTGCGAGGAGGCCCCGTTCCCATGGCAGCGAGGCGCCTCCTCCGCAACCCGGCTGGCCGAAGCGCTCGCCTATCTGCGCGCCCAGCCCTCAGCCGACTTCTCGCCGTTCGATGCCTCGACCGCGCTGCGGGCCAGCCTGATCGAAGATTGCGCCGGCTGGCCCGACGCCTCACCGCCGCCGCCGGCGCAGCGGCCGCTGCCCGACGTGCCGACGCTGATCCTCTCCGGCGGGCAGGATCTGAGGACGCCGACGACCAACGCCCGCGCGGTCGCCGCCCTGATCCCCGACGCACAGGTCGAGGTCGTGCCCTTCACCGGTCACTCGGTGATCGGCAGCGACCTGACCGGTTGTGCCGCGAGGGCGCTGTCGGCCTTCTTCGCGGGCGAGGTAGTGCCGCCGTGCACGGGGGCGGTCGATGCGCTGCCGCCGACGCCGGTGACGCCGACGAGCCTGGCCGCGATCCGCCCGCCGAACGGGCTTTCGGGCAGGCCGGGCAGGACGCTGGTCGCGGTGCTCGACACGCTGCTCGACCTCAACCGCCAGGTGATCGCAGCGACACTGCAGGCGGACATGCAGCTGCCGAGCGGGTCGAGCTTCGGCGGTCTCCGCGGTGGCTATGCCCGGCTCAACGCGACGAGCGCGACCCTGAGGAACCTGTCCTTCGTGCCCGGAGTCCAGCTGAGCGGCACCTTCCCGGTCCGCGACAAACGGCTGGCGCTCAGCACGATTCGCATCTCGGGGCCGGGCGGCTCGTCGGGATCGGTCAGGATCGGCTCGAGCTCCAAGCGCGTGACCGGCGTGCTCGGCGGCCGGCGCTTCGACCTCAGCCTCGCAAAGGTCAAGGTGTCGGGCGTCGGCGGCGGCGAATGGCCTTCCGCGCCGTTCCTGCTCTCCGGCCCGGAACACGAGCCCGCACGACCAAGGGCGCGTTGACGCGACTACCCTGATCGGGTGGCCAACGCGCTGGCGCAGGAGACCTCTCCCTACCTGCTCCAGCATGCCCAGAACCCGGTCGACTGGCTGCCCTGGGGAGATCGGGCCTTCGCGCTGGCGCGCGAGCGAGACGTGCCGGTGCTGGTGTCGATCGGCTACTCGGCCTGTCACTGGTGCCACGTGATGGAGCGGGAGTCCTTCGAGGACCCGGCGACGGCGGCGGTGATGAACGAGGGCTTCGTCTGCGTGAAGGTCGACCGCGAGGAGCGGCCCGACGTCGACGCGCTCTACATGGAGGCGGTGCAGGGCATGACCGGGCGTGGCGGCTGGCCGCTGAACGTCTTTCTGACGCCCGAGCAGCTCCCCTTCTACGGCGGCACCTACTTCCCGCCCGAGCCCCGCCAGGGGATGCCGGCCTGGACCCAGGTGCTGCAGGCGATCGCCGAGTCCTGGGCGCAGAACGGAGCGGAGATCCGCGAGGGCGGCGCGCGGCTGCGCGAGCAGCTCGCAGCGGGCAACCGCCTGCGGCCTTCGCCCGAGCCCCTGCGCGAGGAGGCACTGGAGCACGCCGTCGAGAACCTTCGCCAGACGTTCGATCGCCGCAACGGCGGCTTCGGCCCCGCTCCGAAGTTCCCGCAGGCGTCGGTGCTCGAGTTCCTGCTGCTGCGGTGCGAGACGGAGATGAGCGGCCTGACCCTCGCGGCGATGGCGGCGGGCGGCATCCACGACCAGGTGGGCGGCGGCTTCGCCCGCTACAGCGTCGATCAGACCTGGACGGTTCCGCACTTCGAGAAGATGCTCTATGACAACGCCCTGCTCGCCCGGGCCTATCTGCACGGGTGGCAGGCCAGCGGCGAGGACCGGCTGTTGGAGGTGTGCCTCGACACGCTGGCCTGGGCGCTGCGTGAGATGCGGGGCCCGGAGGGCGGCTTCCACTCCGCGCTGGACGCCGACTCGGAGGGCGTCGAGGGGCGCTTCTACGTCTGGACGGTAGCCGAGCTGGAGAGCGTCCTGGGCGACGACGCGCCCGCCGCAATCGCCTGGCTGGGCGCGGGCGAGGAGGGCAACTTCGCCGACCCGCACCACCCCGAGCCGGGGCTGAACGTGCTGACCGCCCGCGGCCCGCAGCCCGACGGGGAGACGCGCCGGCGGATCCGCTCGCGCCTGCTCGAGGCTCGCTCCCGCCGTGTCCGTCCGGGGCTGGACGACAAGCGCCTGACATCGTGGAACGCACTGATGATCTCCGCGCTGGCCGAGACGGGGGCTGCGCTGGGGGCCGCGAGCCGGGCCGGGGTGCCGGACGGCACGGGCCAGCAGCTGCTTGACGCCGCCGTGGCCTGCGCCGAGTTCATCGACCGCGAGCAGCGCGACGAGCATGGCGGGCTGCTGCGCAGCTACAACGCGGGGCGCAGCGGGATCGGCGCGTTCCTCGAGGACTACGCCTACATGGTCGAGGCCGCGATCGTGCTGTTCGAAGCAACCTGCCAGGAGCGCTGGTTCGAGCTGGCCGTGACGCTGGCCGATCAGATGATCGACCGCTTCGCCGACCCGCAGAACGGGGGCTTCTTCTCCACGGCGAGCGACCAGGAGCAGCTGATCGTGCGCCGCAAGGACGTCGAGGACAGCCCGATCCCGTCGGGCTCCTCGAGCGCGGCGATGGGGCTGGGGCGCCTGGCCCAGCTGACCGGCGAGTCGCGCTACGAGATCCAGGGCGCCTCGGTGCTCGCGCTGCTGGGCGAGATCGCGCCCCGTCATCCGGCCGCTTTCGGCCATCTGCTCCAGGCGATGCACTGGAGCCTCGCCCCCGCGCGGCCGATCGCCTGCGCGGTGCCGCCGATCGGCCGGCCCGACTGACCGGCCGGCGACCGCCTACAGGATCGCCAGGTAGCGGTCCAGCTCCCAGCTGGTGACCTGGACCCGGTAGTCGTCCCACTCCTGGCGCTTGATCTCGACGTAGCGGTTGAACATGTGCTCACCCAGCGTCCGCAGCACGAGCTCGGACTGGGCGGTCAGCTCGATCGCTTCGCCCAGGCTCTCCGGAAGCTGCTCGATGCCGAGCCGGCGGCGCTCCTCGCTGGAGAGGTGATAGAGGTTCTTCTCCATCGGCTCGGGCAGCTCGTAGCCCTTCTCGATCCCTTCCAGCCCGGCCTGCAGCAGCACCGCGAAGGTCAGGTAGGGGTTGCAGGCGGGGTCGGGACAGCGCAGCTCCATGCGCGTGGCCCGCTCCCTGCCGGGGTGATACAGCGGCACGCGCACGAGCGCCGAGCGGTTGCGGCGCGACCAGGCCACGTAGACCGGCGCCTCGAAGCCCGGGACCAGGCGCTTGTAGGAGTTCACCCACTGCGCGAAGATCGAGCAGATCTCCCTGGCGTGCTTGAGCTGCCCGGCGATGAACGCCTTGCCGACGTCGGAGAGGAAGTACTGGTCGCTCTCGTCATAGAAGGCGTTGCGCTCGCCGCTGAACAGCGACTGGTGCGTGTGCATCCCCGAGCCGTTCTCGCCGAAGAGCGGCTTGGGCATGAACGTCGCGTGCCAGCCGTACTTCATCGCGTACTCCTTGACCGTGATCCGGTAGGTCATGCAGTCGTCGGCCATCTTCATGGCGTCGGCGTAGCGCATGTCGATCTCGTGCTGGGAGGGCCCCACCTCGTGATGGGTGTACTCGACGTGGATGCCCTGCTGCTCGAGCGCCAGCACCGTCACGCGCCGCACGTCCGAGCCGGCGTCGAGCGTCGTGAGGTCGAAGAAGCCGCCCTCGTCGAGCACCTCGGTTCCCTTGTTGTCGCGAAACAGGAAGTACTCGAGCTCGGGGCCCACGTTGAACGTGTCGAAGCCCATCGCGTGCGCCCGGTCCAGAGCGCGGCGCAGCACGTGACGCGGGTCGCCCTCGTAGGGCGTGCGCTCCGGGGTGAGGACGTCGCAGAACATGCGCCCGACCCCCTGCTCCTCCGGCCGCCACGGCAGGACGGCGAACGTCGCCGGATCGGGCATCGCGACCATGTCCGACTCCTCGATCGCGTTGAAGCCGGTGATCGA
>JBKQOO010000038.1:0-2840 GCA_052145475.1 Solirubrobacteraceae bacterium | reverse complement strand
GCCCGGCCGCAGCCGCCAGACATGCAGACGCGCGCTGCGGTTAGCCAGCTTGGTACGCCGGAGTTTGCGACAGCCACCAGCAAAGGGGGGGTTCCTCGATGTCCAAGACCTTGATTGCCGTAGCACTCCTCGTGCTCAGCACGCTGGGCCTCGCGGCGTGCGGCGAATCGTCTGGGGAAAAGGCGACCAAACAGGTGTGCTCGGCGACCAGCGAAATCTCCGCACAGATCAAGAAACTCGAGACGCTGCCGATCTCCTCGAGTTTCACAACCGAAGCCAAGGCGAGCGTCGAAGCGATCGACAAGAGCATCAAGCAGATCAATGAAGCGGCACCGAACCTCCCCACGGCGAGCAAAGAAGAAATCGATGCCGCAGATAAAGCCTTCGAGACCGAAATAGCCGTGATCACCACGAGCGTCGCCTCTGCAAGCAAGTCCTCGAACCTCGAAGCCGCGCTCAAGAGTGCTGAACCCAAGATCAAGGCCTCGCTCAGCAAGCTTGGCGCCGACTACAAGAAAGCGTACGAAGCCCTCAAATGCTCGTGACGCCATGAGCGATCAAGCAGACACAGTGCGGCAGGCTACGCTTGATGACGGCCAAGCTCGAGAGCGGGATCTCGGGCGAGCTCGCGGCAGCCTCCTAGGCTCGGCCCATCGCGATTCCAGTCGCCTTCGTCAACAGGTGTCACTGAAGACGATCCAGTATCCGAACGAATCCGCCGTTCGTTCGAGCAATCGATCAGCCCAAGATCTACGGTGGGTCCGCCGGTAGCGGATTCTGGTGACCGGCAATCCGCGAGTGTGAGCGTCGCAGGCACAGCGGTCGTGTAGAGGGAAATCAGCGTACACGTCCCGTATCAGCCTGATCCTAAGGAGGTAGCGACCATGGCCACACCCGAAGCGAGCTCGGCCGCTCCACCGCCGGCTTCCCCCCGCGGGCTGAAGATCCTTTCGCGTAAGCCGCTGACTTCGGCGCGGGCTGCGTGGACCATCTCGTCCGCTACCGTCGCGATCACGATCGTCAGCGGCGTGCTGATGCACTTCACCGACGAGAAGACCTACCCCAACATCGGCGACGGTCTGTGGTGGGGCATACAGACCGTCACGACCGTCGGTTACGGGGACCTCGTGCCGACGAGCACGGCGGGCCGGCTCGTCGCCACGCTCGTGATGGTGGTCGGGATCGGCTTTCTGACCGTTATCACCGCCGCGATCACCTCAACGTTCATCGAATCCGCGAGGCGCCGCCTCGCAGGCACAGAAACCGACGGGGTCTCCGCCAAGCTCGATCAGATCGCCGCCCGCCTGGACGCGATCGAAACAGGGCTCAAGACCATCGGCGGGGACCAACGCGATGCGCCGCAATGACCTGCGGACCGCTTTTGAGTCGGTCGAGTCAGGCAACGGCGAACTCGCCGGCACGACTCGGTAGTCATACATTTCACCTCGAAGCGATCGCTGCCGTCAACGGCCCGGCGCCCCGATTCGTTCCGGTCGCGGCTGCTCCGCGTCCCTCTTCCTCCAGGCCCGATGGGCCCTGATGAGAGGCGCCGCTCGAGTGCCTCGTCGTCATACCGGCCTGCCTAAGCGCGGAGTAGCATCGATTTGAGTATGAGCTACGACGATGTGGTCTCAGAAGTCGTCAGGGTCGTTGAGGCGTTCGGGGCGGCGATCATGGTTCTCGGTGGGCTCGCTGCGTTCTTGGTGTTCGCATCACGGGCCCTGCGACCCGAGACCGCGCGCGAGTCATACGACGAACTGCGCCGGACCCTCGGCCGCTGCATTCTGGTGGGCTTGGAGGTCCTGATCATCGCCGACATCGTTCGGACGATAATCGTTGACCCGACCTTGGAAAGCGTCGCTGTCCTTGGCATCATCGTCGTCATCCGGATTGCCCTCAGTTTCTCCCTCGAGGTGGAGATCGATGGCTTCTGGCCGTGGCGCCGGTGGCAGCTCACCAACAGCCGGGCCGCCAGGACGCCGCCTGAGAGCTCGTAGTCGAGGAGCGGACGAACTCGTCACCGTCCGGCCTGGTGGAACTGGACGGTCGCAGCTTCCACGCTCGGCGCTGCAAGCTGGGTGTCCGGATCACGCCCGGCGGTGCGGGCCTACCACCTAGCCGGTCGCGCTGGATGGCTCGTCCAGCGCGGCGCGCACCCAGTCGTGCTTGCTGCCGGGGTCCAGGCCAGCGAGGAACTTCGGCAGCGACCCATGCCAGCTATAGCGGCCATGGTCGGCAGCTTGGGCGGCGACGGACTGCCCCATCTCTGGGTCCTTGCAGCGAACCAGCGCGATCGCCGCGTTGGGTCCGGCTTCGGCGAGGATTTCGTGCCCGTGGCGCTCGTCGGCTCCCACGTGCGATTCACGCTCCCGGACGGCGTGGGCCCCGGCCTTCATCTCTCTCGCCGCCGAGAGCGCGCCCCGCAGTCCGACCATCAACGACACGGAGATGTGCATGAGCGCGGCTGTGAGATCGCCGGCCTCGAGGACTCGAGACTCGGTGAGCTTCAGTGAGCCATCCTTGTTTTCGCTCACCACGAAGGCGGTTGCGCCGCCCTTGCGCGCCTTCTTACGGAACTCCCGACCGAGCGACAGCAGCATGCGCTCTGCTGTGTGCCGGTTCTCGAAGCTGGCGAGAACCACCGACTCCTTCGCCGCCCCCTCCGCACCGTCGCCTTCGGATCCCATTCGCGCAGCATCCCACGATGTCGGCGCAGGACGACCTCCTCAGTCTGATTGGGTACCGATCCGTCCGGCCGTGCGGTCGAGCCCACAGTCAGAACATGCCCTTTTGCGGCAGGATCGTTCCATTGACGACAACGAATGGGCCCTAGTGGACAC
>JBKQOO010000037.1:0-10934 GCA_052145475.1 Solirubrobacteraceae bacterium | reverse complement strand
CGGCACGGGCGCGAGCGTGCGCCCGAGCTCCTCGCACAGGATGGACAGCTCGATACCGCCGAGGCCCTGGCCACCGTGCTCCTCGCTCAGGGCGAGGCCGGGCCAGCCGAGCTCGCAGAGCTCCGCCCACAGCGCATCGTCGGTGCTGCCCGCCTCGGCGTGCTCGCGCACGCGCTCAGGCCGCGCGCGGTCGGCGAGCAGGTCACGCGCGGTGCGCTGGATATCGCGCTGGTCGTCGGTGAGCCCGAAGTCCATCGTCCTCTCCTACGCCGCGACCTTGAGCCGGGGCAGTCCGAGAACGCGCTCGGCGACGATGTTCTTGAGCACCTCGGTGGTGCCGCCCTCGATCGTGTTGCCGCGGGCCCGCAGGAACTCGTAGCTCCAGCTGGTCCCGGCTGTCAGCGCCTCCGGACCGACCACGTCGACGGCGAGCTGGGTGAGCCGCTGGTTGGTGTCGGACCACAGCCACTTGACCAGCGAGCCCTCGGGACCGGGCTGGCCGTAGCGTTCGACGTCGGTCAGACCCTTCCAGGCGAGCAGCCTGATCGACTCGCAGCGGATGTGCAGCTCGGCCAGCTCGTCGGCGTAGAGCGGATCCTCGAGCAGACCGCGCTCGGCGGCGATCGCGATCACGTCGTCGAGCATCTGGCGCAGGCGGATCTGCAGCGCGAAGCCGAGGCCGGCGCGCTCGTTCATCAGCGTCGTCAGCGCGACCTTCCAGCCGTTGCCGACGCCGCCGATGATGTTCGCGTCGGGGATCCTGGCCTCCTCGATGAACAGCTCGTTGAACTCGGCCTCGCCGGTGATCTGGCGCAGCGGGCGCACCTGCACGGCGTCCTGGTCCATGTCCATCAGGAAGTAGGTCAGTCCCTTGTGCTTGGCGACCTCGCTGTCGGTGCGGGCGACCAGCATGCACCACTTCGAGTACTGGGCCCCGCTCGTCCACACCTTCTGGCCGGTCACGACCCAGTCCTCGCCGTCCCTGACCGCCCTCGTCTTCAGCGACGCGAGGTCCGAGCCCGCCTCCGGCTCGGAGAAGCCCTGGCACCAGATCTCCTCTCCGGAGAGGATCGGGCTGAGGTAGCGCTCCTTCTGCTCGTCACTGCCCCACACCATCAGCGTCGGGCCGCCGAGCAGCAGCCCGAGGGTGTTGGCGGCCAGCGGCGTGCGGGAGCGGCCGATCTCTTCGTAGTAGATCGCAGATTCGGTCAGGCTCGCCCCCCGTCCGCCGTACTCGGTCGGCCATGCCGGAGCGGCCCAGCCGGCGTCGTAGAGGCGTCGCTGCCAGTCGCGGCGCCATGCGTAGTGCGCGTCCTCGCCGCCGTCGGTCGGCTCGGGCTCGGGCGGGTTGGCAGCGAGCCAGGCGCGGAGCTCGTCCCGGAAGGCGATCTCCTGGGGACTGAAGGTGAGATCCATCGCCGTAAAAGCCTACCCGAGCGCTGTCGTGCGGGGCGCGCCGGCGTCCAGCGGCCGGGGAGGGCCGATCAGGCGGGGTGACAGCGGACGATCTTCAGGGTGCGCGAGGCCTGCGCCGCTTTCGCGGTCGGCGAGGTCCGGGTCATCGTGATCCTGGCCAGCACCTTGTGAGAGCCGACCTTCAGCTTGGCGCCGTTGATCCGGACCGAGAGCAGCCCTTTGCTGGCGTTGCTGTGCGTGAGGCGCTTCAGCTTGCGGCCGTCCAGGTAGAAGATCACGCTTTCCACTCCGGGCGAGGAGACCCGCACAGTGAACTCTCCGCGCACGCAGCCGCGCGGGCCGCGCAGCGCCGGAACGGTCGTCGAGGCGAAGCCGAGCACGCCCGATTTGGTCGCGCTCGTCGTGCTGCCGGGGCTTTTCGTGCCGCTGGCGGCGGGCGGCGCCGGATCGACCGGTTCAGGCGCGATCGGGCTGACGATCACGGCTTTCGCTTCGTGGCCGATCGCCGCGCCCTGGCCGGCTTCCGGCGCCGCCGTGGCCTGGGCCGCGTTCACGTAGGACCCGGCGGCGGCGTCTGCGTTGGTGAGCTTGTGGCTGCAGAAGACCTCGAGCTTGCCCATCGGCTGCACCGGTTCTTCGCTGAGGCCGGCGATCGAGCCCGGGTCGCAGCCCGGGTCGCTGAAGGAGGTGAGCCGCAGCGGCGTGTTCCCCGTGTTGGTGAGGATCGACTCGTAGGCGACCGTCTGTCCGGCCCTGCCACTCAGCGTCTTGACACCCAGCGGCTGGCCGGAGCCGGCGATCGCCTGCAGCGTTTCGACTCCGAACGAGGGCGCGGCGTCGCAGCTCAGCGCTTCGTGGACGCCGAATCCCCCCGGCCCGTCGCCGCTGAGCCACTTGGCGCGGACCACGACCTGAGAGGACCCGATCGGCGCCGCGATCGGGATCGTGCTCGTGCCTTCCGCGCCGGAGAACTCGAAGCTGGTGACCGGCAGTGTGACTCGGGTCAACGGCTTCTGCCGGATCGTCACGTACTCGATGGCTTCGGTGGAGCTGCCCGGCATCGAGGAGAAGCCTCCGTACTGGACCGTGATGCCGGTGCAGCCGATTTCGATCTTGGCGTGATCGACTTCTTTCTTCGCCAGCTTGCGCGCCTGGCGCCGTGCCCGTGTCGCTTCCTTGCGGGCCTGGTTTTCGGCTTTGTGCTCCTGGCGCACCGCTTCCTTTTCGGCTGACCTCGTGGCGGCCCGCGCAGCACCCGTTTCGGTCTGGCCTTCCGAGCTCGCGCTGGCCTGTCCCGCCGGCGCGAAGACGGCGAGCATCAACACGATCGCGGTGGTCAGCGCCAGCAGCCGTGGGCTGTGCCGCGTGGCTGCAGGAGAGCACCGAGCGCGCACCGATCCGTTGACGCCACGATCGCGCCGGGTGCCCTTGCCGGTCCTTCGTCTCATCGAGTGATGCCTGTCCGTTCCCGCTCCATGGGTTGGTCCCCCCAATAGCGCCTTGCCACATTGGTTCCTGCTGGCTGCGTCCCCGCAGCGTCCCCCTCCAGGAGATGCGGCTGTCGCGAATAGATTGTCCCGCTCAAACGGGGCTTGCCGTATCCCCCCTCAGGGGTGATCTTCGGGTGAGGCCCCGGGGGATGAAACGGGTGAACCAGACATCACCCACCTTGCCCCCGAAGCCGATAGGATAGCCAGCCATGGCTGACTACGTGCCGATCACCGTGGTCGTCGGGCGCTTCGCCGATCTGATCGCACGAGGGCTGCGCGGGCTGATCGAGGACGACCCGCGGCTCGAGCTGCTCGCGGCCAACCTGCAGGACGCCCAGCTGGAGATGGTGCTGCGGGCCCGCCGGCCCAGCGTCGCGATCCTCGACATGGGCCACCTGGGCAGCCCCGCCGAAGTGCGCAGCCTCACGGCCCGCCATCCACGCACCCATCTGCTGCTGCTGGCCGACCGCACCTCGAGCGTCGAGTCCGCCCAGCTACTGGCATTCGGGGCCTCGGCCTGCCTGCCGCTGACCACGCAGGCGCGCGACGTGCTCAACGCCATCCACCTTGCCTCGCGCGGGATCCAGCTGGCGCCGCGCGACGGCCGCGGGATCGTCCGTGGCGCGGGGCTGCTGACAGCCCGCGAGGCCGACGTGCTCGCCGGGCTTCAGCGTCGCCGCTCGAACGCGCAGATCGCCGCCGAGCTGCACATCAGCATCGAGACCGTGCGCACCCACGCCCGACACATCTACCGCAAGCTCGGCGTCTCCTCCCGCCGCGAGCTGCTCGCCGCCTCCCGCGAGCCCGGGAGCGATGACGGCGGGACGATGCCGCGCGCGGCCGCCGGCTGACCGGCGCGGGTGTGGCCGCCGCCGGCGCTAGATTCGGACTGCCGTGCCGAGCAGCGAGCAAAGCCTGCGGATCGCCCACCTGGACGCGGACGCGTTCTACGTGTCGATCGAGCTGGGCCGTCATCCTGAGCTGCGCGGCCGTCCGGTCGTCGTGTCGGGGAACGGGCCGAGGGCGGTCGTGACGACGGCGAGCTACGAGGCCCGCCGCTACGGGGTGGGCTCGGCGATGCCGGCCGCCCGGGCGCGGCGTCTGTGCCCGCAGGCGGTCTTCCTGCCGCCCGACTTCCCCACCTACCGCGAGGTCTCGAGTCGGATGATGGGGATCGTGCGCCGGCAGGTCGAGCAGGTCGAGGTGGTCGGCCTCGACGAGGCCTATCTCGACCTCGAGGGCCTGTTCTCGCCCCGCGCGGCGATGCGCCGGCTCCTCGCCGAGATCAGGGCCGAGCTGGGTTTGACCTGCTCGGTCGGGATCGGGCCGAACAAGCTGATCGCGAAGGTCGCCTCGGATGCGGAGAAGCCGGCTGGCTTCGTCGTCCTCTCCCGCGCCGAGGCGTGCGCGCGGTTCGCCTCCGCGCCGCCGGGGCTGGTCCCGGGGATCGGGCCGAAGACGGCGGCGCGCCTCGATGCGATGGGGCTGCGGACCCTCGCCGAGGTGGGCGCGGCTCCCGAGCAGCTGCTCGTCGAGCGCTTCGGCCCGAACCTGGGGCGCGAGCTGGGGCGAAGGGCCCGCTTCGAGCACGACGGCGCCGTCTCGGCGGCCCGCAAGGTCGTCTCGGAGTCGCGCGAGCGGACCTTCGAGACCGACCTCAGCGACCCGGGCGAGCTGCGCGACGCCCTCAGCGCGATGGCACAGCAGCTTTGCGCCAGTCTCGAGCTGCATGGCCGCCGGGGCCGCACGATCGGGATCAAGGTGCGCCTCGGAGACTTCACCACGGTGACCCGCGCCCGCACGATCGCGCAACCGACCCGGGACGCGGCGGTCGTGGGCGGCGAAGCCGTGAGGCTGCTCGAGGAGTACTCGCCGCCGCGACCGGTGCGGCTGCTGGGCGTGCGAGTGGCTGGGCTGACGACGGACGACGGGGGCGAGGGCGCGGCTGCACAGCCGGAGACCGCGCAACGCCGCTCCGACCAGCTCGCCTTCCCGCTCTAGCGTCGGCTGGTCGGGCCGCCTCCGGAGCCGGCCAGGTGCGCCTGTGTAGGATCAGTCGATGACGCTGGTCGCGGTGGGCGAGGTCGAGCTGGACGTGGAGCGCAGCGGCTCGGGGCCGCCGCTGTTGGCGATCATGGGCATGAGCGGAACCGCCCTGCACTGGGGCGAGCCGTTCCTGAACGCGCTGCGCGAGGACTTCGAGGTGATCGCCTACGACCACCGCGGCGTGGGGGCCAGCACGCGGCTGGCCGATGGCGGCACCACGATCGCGCAGATGGCACGAGACGCCGGGGGGCTGCTGGACGCGCTCGAGCTCGACAGCGCCCACGTACTAGGGATCTCGATGGGCGGGATGATCGCCCAGGAGCTCGCGCTGGCCGACCCGGAGCGCATACGCACGCTGACGCTCGGCTGCACCTACTGCGGCGGGACGGGAAGCGCGCTGAGCGAGCCCGCGGTGATCGACCGGCTGACCGCGGCGATGCTCTCGGGCGATCGTGAGCGGGCGATCCGGGTGGGCTGGGAGGTCAACGTGTCGGCCGCCTTCGCAGCCGACGAGGAGGCCTGGCTTGCGTTCCGGCAGATCGCCGAGCGGCGCGCTGTCGCCGTGCCGGTCGTGATGGCCCAGATGCAGGCCGTGCTGGCCCACGACACCAGCGCCCGGCTGCCCGGCCTGGATGTGCCGACGCTCGTCGTCCACGGCACCGCCGACCAGATGCTGCCGGTCTCCAACGGGCAGCAGATCGAGTCGCTGATCCCGGGCTCGCGCCTGGAGACACTCGATCGCGTCGGACACCTGTACTTCTGGGAGCAGCCGCAGCGCTCGGCCGAGCTGCTGCGCGAGCACGCCGCCGCCCTGCAAGCCTGAGGGTCCGCATGGAGCCGGTCGAGCTCTCGGTCGACGCCGACGGCACGAGCCTCTCGGCAGAGCTGAGTGGCAGCGGCCGGCCGGTCGTCCTCCTGCACGGCCTGACGGCGACGCGTCGCTACGTCGTGATGGGCTCGCGCCAGCTGCAGCGATCGGGCCACCTGGTGCTGGCCTATGACGCGCGCGGACACGGCCGCTCAGCGCCGGCGCGGGAGGGGGACTACGGCTACGGGCGCCTGGCCGGCGACCTCGAGGCGTTGCTCGATGGGGCCGGCATCGACAGCGCGGTCCTGGCGGGCGCCTCGATGGGGGCGCAGACGGCGGTGCGCTTCGCGCTGGAGCGGCCCGAGCGGGTCGCCGGACTGGTCTTGATCACGCCCGCCTTCGACCCCTCCCGGTCCGGCGGGGAGGACGAGCTGGCGCGCTGGGACGCGCTTGCCCGCGGCCTGCGCGAGGGCGGGGTGGAGGGTTTCGTGGACGCCTACGACCTCTCCGCCGTCGCCCCGAGCATTCGGGCCACCGTGCAGACGGTGCTGCGCCAGCGCCTGGCGGCCCACGAGCATCCCGAGGCGGTCGCCGACGCGCTGGAAGCGGTGCCCCGCTCTGCTCCCTTCGCAGCCCTCTCCGACCTCGATTCGATCGCGGCGCCGACGCTCGTGGTCGCGAGCCGGGACGAGGTCGACCCGGGGCACCCGCTGAGCGTCGGGGAAGCCTGGGCGAGGCGGATCCCCGGGGCCGAGCTGGTCGTCGAGGAGCAGCAGGTGCCGCCGCGCCCGCCGATCGCCTGGCAGGGCGGGCAGCTCTCGAAGCTGATCGCGCAGCTGGCAGACGCTCGTATGTGATAGCGTACAGGAATGTCAGCGTGCAACTGGGACGGCACCTCCTACGACCGCATCTCGGCGATCCAGCAGGGCTGGGGGGCGGAGGTGCTCGCCCGTCTGGAGCTGCAGGGCGGGGAGACCGTGCTGGACGCGGGCTGCGGCTCGGGGCGCGTGACCGAGATGCTGCTGGGGCGCCTGCCCGAAGGGCACGTGATCGCGGTCGACGCCTCGCCGTCGATGATCGAAGCCGCGACGGCGCGGCTGAGCCACGCCGGCAACCCCGATGCGGGGCGGGTGGAGCTGCGCAGGTGCGACCTGCTCGACCTGGAGCTGGAGCGCCAGCTCGACGCGATCATCTCGACCGCGACCTTCCACTGGATCGCCGACCACGACCGGCTCTTCGCGCGCATGCGCGCCGCGTTGCGGGCGGGCGGGCAGTTCGTCGCGCAGTGCGGGGGGGAGGGCAACATCGACACGTTGCGCGGCCAGGCTCGCACCGTGCTGGCCCGCGCCCCCTACGCCGAGCACTTCGAGGGCTGGCGCAGCCCGTGGAACTACGCGGGGGCCGAGCAGACCGAGCAGCGCCTGCGCAGAGCCGGCTTCGCCGAGGCACGATGCTGGCTGACCCCGGCTCCCTCAGAGCCCGAGCAGCCGCGCGAGTTCCTGCGGACGATCGTGCTTGGCCCGCACGTCCAGCAGCTCCCCGCCGAGCTGCGTGAGCCGTTCATGGACGAGGTCCTGGAGCTGCTCGGCGAGCCCGTCGTGATCGACTACGTGCGCCTCAACATCCAGGCGCGCGCCTAGAGCGCTGCGCCGAGCCGATCGTCCTCGGCGACGGTCGCGCCGCTGAGCAGCGCCGCGTAGCGGCCGCCCGCCGCGGCCAGCTCGTCGTGCTCGCCCCGTTCCACGATCCGGCCGCCGTCCAGCACGAGGATCTGGTCGGCGTCCCGGATCGTCGAGAGCCGGTGGGCTATCGCGATCGTCGTGCGCCCGCGCGAGAGCTCGTCCAGCGCCTGCTGGACCGCCCGCTCGGTCTCGGTGTCGAGGGCGGAGGTGGCCTCGTCCAGGATCAGCACGGGAGGGTTTCGCAGGACGGTGCGTGCGATCGCGATGCGCTGCTTCTCGCCGCCCGAGAAGCGGTAGCCGCGCTCGCCTACCGGCGTGTCGTAGCCCTCGGGGAGCGAGGAGATCAGCTCGTGGATCTGGGCGGCGCGGGCGGCCTCTTCGATCTGCTCGTCGGTCGCCTCCGGGCAGGCGAAGCGCAGGTTCTCGCGGATCGAGGCATGGAACAGGTAGGTCTCCTGGGAGACCAGGCCGACCGTGGCGGCGAGCGCCTGCAGAGTCATGTCGCGGATGTCGACGCCGTCGATGCTGACCGAGCCGCGCTCGGGCTCGTACAGGCGCGCGACCAGATAGGCGAGGGTCGTCTTGCCCGAGCCCGTCTCGCCGACCAGCGCCGTGCGCGTGCCGGCCGGGATCTCGGCGTCGATATCCGACAGCGTCCAGGGGGCGTCGGGCGCGTAGCGGAACCAGACCTCGGACAGCCGCACGTCGCCCCGGACGTGCTCGAGCGCCTGCGCGCCGGGTCGCTCGACGATGTCGACGGGGAGGTCGAGGTACTCGAAGATCCGCCCGAACAGGGCCAGCGAGGTCTGGACTTCGAGGCCGACCGACAGCAGCGACTGGATCGGGAACAGCAGCCGCGTCTGCAGCTGCGTGAAGGCGACAACGGTGCCGATCGAGATCACGTAGCCGGCGGAGCCGAATTTCAGGCCGCCGAACAGGTACACGAGCGCCGGCATGATCGCGAAGCTCATCTGGACCGTCGCCATCCGCCAGCGTCCGGCCATCCGTGCACGCACCTCGAGGTCGGCCAGTTCGCCGGACTCGTCGCTGAAGCGCCCGACCAGCTCGGGCGAGCGGCCCATCGTCTTGCCCAGCAGGATGCCCGACACCGACAGCGACTCCTCGACCAGGCTCGACATGTCGGCGAGGCGGCTCTGGCGCACCGACTGGATGCGCCGGCGTTCCTCGCCGACGCGACGCGTCAGCCAGACGAAGAAGGGCAGCAGGATCAGGGAGAAGACGGCCAGCCGCCAGTCGAGCAGGAACATCGCGGCGACGGTGGCGACGACGGTGGTGACGTTCTGGACGATCGAGGTCGCCGTCGAGGTCACGACGCTGTCGATCCCGCCGATGTCGTTGGCGATCCGCGACTGCACCTCGCCGGTGCGGGTGCGGGTGAAGAAGGCCAGCGACATCCGCTGCAGGTGGGCGTAGACGGCTGCCCGCAGGTCGTGCATCACACGCTGGCCCACCTGGTTGGAGATCCAGGTCTGCAGGACGCCGAGCACCCCGGTGATCACCGACAGCGCGATCATCCCGGCCACCAGCTCGACCAGCAGCTTGGTGTCGTGCTGCGGGTAGGCCGTGTTGATGATTTCCCGCAGCAGGAAGGGGCTGATCACGCCGAGGCCGGCGGCCAGGAAGATCAGGATCAGCAGTCGCCCGAGCCGGGCGCGGTAAGGCGAGAAAAGCCGCGCGACCCGCCGCAGCGAGACCGGCGTCGCGGGAATGTCCTCCGGGCGCAGATCGGGTCCCGGTCCATGCCGGCCTTCCCCCGACCGCCCCGCTGAGAAGGGCTGGGCACTCACCCGTTTGACTGTAGCGGCGGGGGTGGCGCTCCTCGCCGTGGCTCCCCGGCGCCGACGGCCGGGGCTACTTCGCCCCGGAAGCCGGCGCCGGAGGCCGAGCCGCTATACGCCGGAGGGCACCGGCGCGGAGGCGGAGCCGGTGCTCGCCTCAGAGCGGCGACGCAAGACCGAGTCGGGGTTGCGCAGCGCTCCGCCCGCCGCGAGGATCGCGAAGCCCAGGCCGCTGAGCAGCAGCGCGATGCCGACCACGATCCCGAACAGCCCCACCTGGCTGGCCATGTAGCTCGAGTTCAGCGCCGTGGACAGCGCCGTCTCCTGGATCCAGACTTCCCGTGCCGGATTGTCAACGGGCACGCCCTTCGCGTTCTTCAGAGCCTTGGCTTCCAGATTGGTGCCTTCGCCGTTTGCCGTGGCGTAGCGGGGCATCTGCGAGTAGTAGAGGCCACCGGTCGCCTCGAGCGCATGAATCGTCATGTACTGGGCGAAGCAGCGCGCCTTGGCGCCGCTTTCGACTTTCTGGTTCGCGACCGAGCAGGTCGGGATGTTCAGCTTGCTGACGTTCAGCCCGGACTTCGTAGCCTCGGCCTTGATGGCCGTCGGCGTCATGTCGGGCGTCCCGACGATTTTCTGTTCGGCGAGGGTGCTGTTGACCGTGCTCCGGCCGCTGGCGCCCATCGCGATCGCGCCGATGCCGAATGCGATGAGTACTACGGCCGCGACGATCCCCCCGATCTCCAATGCCTTTCTCATGAGTGCCTCCACTCGTCTCAATCGTTGGTGTGTGTCCAGTCTCGCCGCGATATCGCCGGCGGGCATCGTGGCGAAGCCGACAGCGACCCGGCGGGAACCCCTCCCGGGGACAAGGGGTTTCCCGAAATCGCCGCCGGCGGCATGCGCCCGCCGGTCGCGTAGACTCGAAACCGCCGTGATTGCAGGCCCGATCGCACTATCCGACGAGCAGACCCGCGTGCTCGGCTGCCTGCTGGAGAAGCGTCACCGTGAAGCACCGGAATCCCGCTCCAGCACAGGGATTCCGGTGCTTTCTCGTCCTCCCGGCGGCTCGTCGGATGGTGAGCGGTGACGGGCCGTGACGGACCGTAGTGGCAAACGAATTGGCAGACGGGGCTCGCCGAAGGGGCGGGCGCTACAGCTCGCCTTCCAGCTCACGCCGGTCCCGGAGAAGCCTGGAGCAGACGCCCGCTGGCCCCCTGCCTCCACCGGCTAGTCCTGGTCCTCGACCTCGACACGCGCCAGCACTTCTCCCCTTGGCCCGTAGATCAGGATCGAGGCGTGCCTGACCCCACGATCTCGGAGGAACGGCCGCCACCCCTTGACCGCCTCGATGATTCGCTCGACCTCGGGGTCGGCGAGCTTCTGCAGGACATAGATCGCCAGCACTTCGCCAACGTCCACACTCCTCCACTCAGGCGGTGCTCGATGCTCAGTGTCAAAGCCGGCTTGCTCGAGGGGATCGAACAGCTCCCGGAACGGCCTGGCGGCTTCGATGGCGACCGCGGGCCGGTGCTCTGCATCATTCACAGGGCAGGATTATGGCGAGGGCGCCGGAGGAGCAGGGGGGTGGCCGGTAGGTTCCGGCGGCACCCAGGGATACGGTTGGCCGATGGCGTCCGTGCCGCTCATCGCTGCCGGGGGGATCGTCCAGGTGGGCGGGTTCGTGACGGCG
>JBKQOO010000036.1:0-4492 GCA_052145475.1 Solirubrobacteraceae bacterium | reverse complement strand
CCGGACGAGCCGGAGCCGGGGCGGCGCGGGCCGCTCGGCGAGACCTTTGCCGCCGCGCTCGAGATCGGCGGGGCGGCGGCGGCGCCGCTGGCGTCGCTGGCCCTCAGCTCCTCGGCGATGGGCGGCGCGCTGCTGCGCCGCGCGATCCTCGCCCGCGTGCCTGCGGGCACGCGCTCACATCAGCGCCTCCGCGAGCTGGTCGAACGAACCGGCGTGCGCTTCGACGGCCGCCTGCTGGTCGCGGCGGTCGAGGTCCGCAGCGGCAGGCGGGTGCTGTTCGGCGGGCCCGGCGCCCCGCCCTGCACGGTCGCCGAGGCCGTGACGGCCTCCTGCGCGATCCCGGGCGTGTTCGCGCCCGTGCGGATCGCAGGAAGCGACTACGTCGACGGCGGCGTCTGGAGCCCGACCAACATGGACGCGCTTCAGATCCGCGTCGGTGAGCGGGTGCTGTGCCTGAATCCGACGGGCTCGCTGCGACCCTCGCGCAGCACGCCCGCAGGGGTGTTCGGCCCGATCTCCCGCACCCTCAGCGGCGGAGAGGCGCTCGCGCTGCGCCACCGCGGCGCGATCGTCACGATCGTCAATCCCGACGCGGCCAGCGCCGCCGCGATGGGCACGAACCTGATGGACCCGGCCCGCCGTGGCGCGGTGGGAGCCGCCGGGCACGCTCAGGGCCTGCGTCTCGGCGCCGACGCCCTCGCGGCCTGACCGGCCTCAGGCGGCCAGGCGCCGCTCGGGCTCGGCGGCGACCGTCGCCGGGGCGGCGAGGAACTCGATCCCCTCGTCCTCCAGGGGGCCGTGGCGGAGCGCTCGCACGTCCAGCGGATAGTTCTGCCGCAGCCGCCAGGGCGCCCGCGCGCCCTGTTTGGGCAGCTGATCGATCGAGCGCTGGACATAGCCCGGTTTGAGGTCGAGAAACGGCTCGGTCGGCAGCGAGGGGTGCGGCGCGAGAGGGGTGAACTGCCGGTAGCCGCGGTCGCGCATGTGGTTGAGCAGGCGACACACGTACTCGCTGACGAGGTCTGCCTTGAGGGTCCACGATGAGTTGGTGTACCCCAGGGCCAGTGCCATGTTCGGGATGCCGCTGAGCATCATGCCCTTGTAGCCGACCGTCTCGGCCAGGTCGACCGTCTCGCCGTCGACCGCGATCGAGATGCCGCCGAGCGCCTGGAGGTTCAGACCGGTGGCCGTCACGATCACATCAGCCTGCAGCTCCGTGCCCGACTCCAGCAGCACGCCCTGCTCGGTGAACGTACGGATCCGGTCGGTGACGATCGAGGCGCGACCCGAGGAGATCGCCGCGAACATGTCGCCGTCGGGGACGAAGCACATGCGCTGGTCCCAGGGCTGGTATCGCGGCTTGAAGTGCTTGTCGAGGTCGTAGCCCGGTGGCAACCGGCGCTCGACGCCCCTGCGCAGCAGCCGCTTGACCAGCTCGGGCGCGCTGCGGCTCAGCTTGTAGAGCGCCATCGCGATCATCACGTTCTTCCAGCGCAGGGCTGCATAGGCGGTCTCCCGCGGCAGTACGCGGCGCAGCAGCTCGGCGATCGGATCGCGGCCCGGCAGCGAGAGCACGTAGCTCGGCGAGCGCTGCAGCATCGTCACGTGCTCGGCCTGTGGCGCCATCGCCGGCACCAGCGTGACGGCCGTCGCGCCGCTCCCGATCACGAGCACGCGCTTGCCCTCGTAGTCGAGGTCCTCGGGCCAGTGCTGGGGGTGCACGAGCGCCCCGGCGAAGCGGTCGAGCCCGTCGAACTCCGGTGTGTAGCCCTCCTCGTAGCGGTAGTAGCCCGTGCAGCCGAACAGGAACGAGCAGCTCAGCCGTGAGGTCTCCACCGCGTGTGGCGCGCTGCCGGGCGCGCCGGTGCGCTCGATCTCGACCGTCCAACGCTGCTCCGCCGATGACCACTCGGCGCCCACGACCCGGCTGTTGAAGCGGATCTGCCGCTCGACCCCGTTCTCGCGGGCCGCCTCACGGATGTAGTCGCGGATCGCTGGCCCGTCGGCGATCGCCTGCGTCTGTTCCCAGGGCTTGAAGCGGTAGCCCAGCGTGAACATGTCCGAGTCCGAGCGGATACCCGGGTAGCGGAAGAGGTCCCACGTCCCGCCGATCGCCTCGCGCGACTCGACGATCGCGTAGCTGCGCCCGGGACAGCGCTGCTGCAGGTGGCACGCGGCCCCGATCCCCGAGAGGCCGGCGCCGACGATCAGCACGTCGACGTGCTCGACGGCTGACTGCGCTTCGGCGGCCTGTTCGCCCGGCATGGCAGCCAGGCTATCAACGCTCCGTCAGCTTTGTCAACATGGTGTTGAGTACGCCGCACCGTGGGGCTATAGTGCGCCCACGGTGCCGGCTTCGACGACCAGACCAGCGCAGGCCCGCGGCCGCCGTGCCGCACGGATCAGCGGCGAGGAGCGCGAGTCGGCGATCCTGGCCACGGCCGAGCGGCTGCTCGAGCAGCGCTCGCCCCAGCAGATCTCGGTTGACGACCTGGCGCGGGGCGCGGGGATCTCCCGACCTGCCTTCTACTTCTACTTCCCCTCGAAGGACGCCGTCTTCCTGACGCTGATCGATCGCCTGGTCGAGCAGGCGGACGCGGCCCGCGGCGACGTGCTGGAGCGCCTCCCCGAGGACCCCGCCGCGCGCTGGCGGGAGGGCCTGCAGGTGTTCTACGAGACTTTCGGGGCGCACCGCGCCGTCGTCCTGGCCGGCGCGCAGGTCAGGACGGCCAACGCCGAGGCACGAGAGCTGTGGGCGAACGTGATGGAGAACTGGGTGAGCGACGCGGCCATCGCCATCGGTGCGGAGCGTGCCCGTGGCGCCGCGCCACCGGGGATCGACGCCCGCGACCTGGCCGTGGCGCTCGTCTCGATGAACGAACGGGTCCTCTATGCGACCTTCGCCGACGACCGCCCCGCCGTCGCCGAGGACGCCGTGATGGACGTGCTGCTGTCGGTCTGGCTGAACGCGATCTACGGCGGCGCCCCGCCGCCGAGTCGCCCCTAGCTCCGTCCGAATCCCGGCAGCGAGGACCCGGCAGGGCGGCCGATCGACGCTCAGGGTGCGGCGGCGGCGGCGCTGGACGCGCCGGGGCCGATCAGCGTCTGCTGGCCCGCCTCGGTCCAGATCACCTGCTCGCGCCCCGGCCCCACCCCGATGAGCGTGACAGGTGCGCCGATGTGCTGGGCGATGAAGTCGAGGTAGTCCCTGGCGGCCTGCGGCAGATCCGACAGCGTGCGGCACTCGCCCAGGTCCTCCTTCCAGCCCTCCAGCTCGGTCAGCTGGGCCTGGGTGTGGTGAAGGACGGTCTGGTGATAGGGGAAGTCCTCGAACACCGCTCCGTCGGCCCCGCGGTAGCTCGTGCCGACCTGGATGCGATCGAGGCCGGAGAGCACGTCGAGCTTCGTCACGACCAGCGCCGTCATCGTGTTCAGGCGCGCGGCGTAGCGCAGCGCGACCAGGTCGAGCCAGCCGGTGCGGCGCGGCCGGCCCGTCGTGGTGCCGAACTCGCCGCCCCGCTCGCGGATCGCCTCGCCCATCGCATCGTGCAGCTCGCTCGGGAAGGGCCCGGCGCCGACCCGTGTCGTGTAGGCCTTGGAGATCCCCCACACCTCCTCGATCGCCTTCGGTCCGATGCCGCTCCCCACGCAGGCCGCTCCGGCCAGCGGGTTCGAGGAGGTCACGAAGGGGTAGGTGCCGTGGTCGATGTCCAGCATCGCCCCCTGCGCCCCCTCGAGGATCACCGTCTGGCCCTCGTCGAGCATCTCCCACATCAGCTTGGCCGTGTCGGCGATGTGCTGCTCGAGGCGGTGGCCGAAGATGAGGTATTCCTCGGTCATCGTGCGCAGGTCGAGCGCCGGGTCCTTCTCGAACGGGCGCAGCGACAGGCGCTTGGGCTCCATCGCCGCGACGATCTTCTTCTTGAGGATCTTCTCGTCCAGCAGATCCTGCACCCGGATCCCCAGCCGGGCGGCCTTGTCGGCGTAGCAGGGGCCGATGCCCCGGCGAGTGGTGCCGATCTGCAGGCTCCCCAGCTTCGCCTCGCCGGCCGAGTCGAGCAGGAGGTGGTAGGGCATGATCAGGTGGGCGTTGGCCGAGATCCGCAGGCCGCTGACGTCGACGTCGCGGTCGCGCAGTTCGGCGAGCTCGTCGGTCAGCACCTTGGGATCGATCACGACGCCGTTGCCGATCACGCACAGCTTGCCGGGATGCAGGATTCCCGACGGCATCAGGTGCAGCTTCCACGTCTGTCCATCGCGCACGATCGTGTGGCCGGCATTGTTGCCGCCCTGGAAGCGCACGACTGCCTGCGCCTGCTCCGCGAGCAGGTCGGTGATCTTGCCCTTTCCCTCATCGCCCCACTGGGCGCCGACGATCACGATTCCGGGCATCGCCCGCAGTTTACGGGCAAGCCGTGCTGAGAACGTGAGAAGCGAGCCGCCCAGGCAGCGTGTCCGGATCGACGTCGGCGCGGGACGCCCGGCCTACGCC
>JBKQOO010000035.1:0-13722 GCA_052145475.1 Solirubrobacteraceae bacterium | reverse complement strand
ATCGTCGTCGCGGACCAGCTCGTCGTCGTCAAGCATCGAGAGCATCCGGTTCCTGATCATCTGCGGTGCCGTCTTGGCGGTCGGCATCCAGCCGCGATCGCGAAGCGCTTCGATGACCTCGGCTGGCTTCATCCGGTCGCCCTGCTGCACCACGAACCTGATCTTCGCGCGAAGGCTCGGAGGCTCCTCGACGGGGGGCTCGGGGACGTCCAGGCCGTCAAGCGCCGGCTGACCTGCCCCCTCGCTGCCCGGCGCGAACTGATCACGCCCCGCGACCCACCACTTGATCTCCTCGTTGACCTCGTTCGCCGCCTCGGTCAGGCGACGGTGCTCGTCGCGCAGCTCCTTGATCTTCCGGTCGTAGAACGAGCGGGGGAGTTTGCGGGGGTCGAATGTGCCGTTGGCTTCCATAGCCATACTGTTTAGCAGCCCAAACCTCGGCCTTCAACCCCTATGGAATTCTATTTCTGTTTGGACCAGCGAGCCTGCGCGGCCCTCTTCGCCGCTTTGCTGCGCTGCTCGGGTGTCATGCTCTCGGCGCGTGCCTTCCCGCCCTTGAGGCCGCCTTTGCGGCCGAGTGCGACTGCGGCGGGGTCCTTCCCGTCATCGATCGCTACGTCCTCGGCGTCGCCGGTGGCGATGTCGGCGATTAGCTTCGCGAGCTGGTTCGGATCCCGGGGTCTGCGCGAGCGCTCAGGCATGGCCTTCATCGTACTCCCGAGGCCACATGGCCTGGATCTCGTCCCGGAGCGGCCCGATCTGGCCCCTCATGGCCGCGCCGATGCAGCGTGGATGCACGTACCACTGCTGGAACGGCTCAACGTCCAGGGCGGGAAACAACGTCATCCCGAACATCTCGGGCCAGCCGCCGGACTGGCCGCAGATGCAGCACTGCAACGGATGACGACCGAGATCGGGCATCGACCGATCCTCCCATAGCTCCGCACCGCGCGCGAATCGAAACTGATGCACTACCGTCAGACTGAGCCGGTGTTGACCGCATTCGGCGTCGTCGTCCTGAGCTTCATGATGCTCATGTATGCCCTGGAGCGTCGGGGCCCGCGTTTCATCCTCGCCTTCGCCGTCGGCTGCGCGCTTTCCAGCCTCTACGGGTTCCTGGCGGGCACCTGGCCGTTCGGTGTCGTGGAGGCAATATGGTCTGTGATCGCCCTGCGCCGCTATCGGGATCAGCGCTCGAATCCAAACTGAGAGGCTGCGAGCTCCGCGCCACGGAGACTGACCGATTGCGCCCCACTGAGCGGCTAGCCCTTGGGGGGCAGCGAGCGCGCGTAGTCCACCCCTCTTCTGACCCAGCGCTGCAGCTGGCTCCTGCTCGCCACGCCCTGGGGTGAGACTCGCAGCCAGCCATCCATGACGCGGCCCCGCATCTCGAATGGACCGGCGTGGGGCTTCGCGCGCAGCGCCTCGGTCTCGGCGGGGTCGCAGCGCAGCAGCAGGCCGCCCCGCCCGCTGACGCTGACCGACATGTGTCCGCCGATCAGGAAGGCCAGGCCGCCGAACATGGCCTTCTCGTCGACTCCCGCCTCGGCGCCCAGCAGCTCACGGATGCGGTTGGCAAGATCCTCGTCGTAGGCCACGGGCCGATTATCCCAGCAGGCTGGGCCGCGGCGGGTGGCTGGCTAGCGCACCGTAACCATCAGGCCTTCGTCGGTCCTGACGATCGGAGGGTGGATGTGGGTCAGCGCGGTGAACAGGTGGGGAGAGACGTAGACCTCGATCAGCGCCGAGACGACGAGCACCGGCACCGCGATCGCCACCGTCACCAGGGTCGCGGCGAGCAGCTTCTCCCATTCCCCGCGCCGGCTGGCCAGGATCCAGGCCGCGAGCGGCAGGAAAAGGGCGATCAGCTCGGGGACGGCGTGTGGCAGCACGCCGATCAGCAGAAGCGCCGGCGAGACCTTGAGGAAGTTGGAGACGCCGGCCAGGCTGTGACCGATGCGGTAGGCCTGTGCGCTCAGCGAGAACGCCGTCGCCGCCACGACGAAGCCGATCGCCAGACGCCCGCCCTGCTCGTGCAGCCAGCGCGAGAGCCCGCTGTGGTGCTCGGCCTGCAGCGGCAGCGAGCTCCCCGCGATGAACCCCGCCACGCAGGCCATCGCGTGCAACGCGAGCACCAGCAGGTTGCTGCTCAGCACATGGAGCACGTCGCCCCCGCCGCCGACGGCGAAGGGCGGTTCGAGCTCGAAGATCTGGGTGTAGCTGCCGTCCAGCGAGGCGATCACCCAGACGCCCAGCAGCAGCGCCGTTCCGGCGAGCGCCGAGCCGGCCACCCAGCGACCGACCACGGAGCCCGGGTTTCGCTGCCAGGAGCTGAGCGTCGCGCGGGTGTGGCGCACCCCGTGGGCGAAGGCGTAGGCCGAGGCGTCCATCGCCTCTGCATCGACCCGGAAGCGGCGGGGCTGAAGGGCTAGCCGAAGCGGAGCATCGGGACCAGCCACATCGCCTCGGCGGCGATTCGCCAGGACATCTTGCTCTGACCCTGCTCTCGATCGCGGAAGGTGATCGGCACCTCGACCACCCTGAAGCCCGCCTGGACCGCCCTGTAGGTGAGCTCGACCTGGAAGGCATAGCCGCGGGAGCGAACCTGGTCGAACTTGATCGCCTCGAGCACCTCACGGCGAAAGCACTTGAAGCCGCCTGTCAGGTCGCGGATGTCGAGGCCCAGCACCAGGCGGGCGTAGGCCGAGCCGCCCTCGCTGATCAGTCTCCTGAGCAGTCCCCAGTCGGTCACGCCGCCGCCCGGCACGTAGCGCGATCCCAGCGCCAGGTCGGCATCGCCGCGCACCGCCTCCAGCAGCCTGGCCAGGTCGGCGGGGTCGTGTGAGAAGTCGGAGTCCATCTCCATCACGTATCCCGCGCCGTGCTCCAGGGCGTGCGCGAAGCCGGCGAGGTAGGCAGGACCGATCCCGCCCTTCTCGCTCCGGTGCAGAACCCTGATCCAGTCGTGCTCGGCCGCCATCCCGTCGGCCAGCGCTCCGGTGCCGTCTGGCGAGCCGTCGTCGACGACCAGGATCCGAAAGCCCTCGGGGGCGGCCCTGGCCAGCACCTCGCCGGCGGCGGCGAGGATCGCCTCCACGTTGGCCGCCTCGTTGTAGGTGGGCAGTATCAGCCAGGGCTCGCCGGTCATGGCTCGCGTACCCTAGAGCGTGGCGGCGATCCTTCGCAGCGGCGCGGATGCCGGCCGGGGTCCCGCTCCCCCTAGGCTGATGCGGTGCCGAAAGCGGACCCGACCAACGCCGAAATCGCCGACGCACTGCAGGAACTCGGGGATCTGTACGAGCTCGACGGCGCGATCGTGCACCGCGTCGCCGCCTACAGGTCTGCGGCCAAAGCTGTGCGCGAGTCCTCCCTGTCGGTCGCCTCGCTGGCCCGCCAGGGCCGCGCCACCGAGCTGCCGGGGGTCGGCAAGACGCTGCAGGAGAAGATCCTCGCGCTGGTGGAGACCGGCACGATCCCGGCCGCGGAGCGACTGCGGGCGAAGTTCCCGCCCGGGCTGCTCGCGCTCACGCGCCTGCCCGGCCTCGGGCCGAAGCGGGCGCGGCTGATCTTCTCGGAGCTGGGCATCGACTCCCTGCAGGCGCTGCGCGAGGCGGCCGAGGCGCAGCGGCTGCGATCTGTCAAGGGGCTGGGCCCGAAGTTCGAGGCCAGCGTGCTCGAGGCGCTGGCGCAGGGGGAGGGAGGCACCCGGGGCGAACCGGGTCGGGTGATCCTGACCCGCGCGCTCGAGGTCGGCGAGGCGCTGGTCGAAGGCCTGCGCCGCCTGGCCGGGCCAGACGCCGAGGTGCTGCTGGCCGGGTCGATCCGCAGGTGCGCAGACAGCGTCAAGGACATCGACATCGTCGCCGTCAGCGACCAGCCCGAGCAGCTGGCGCGGAGCCTGGGGCAACTCGAGGAGATCGCGCAGGTCAGCTCGGCGGGCAGGGCCGGCGCGCGCGGGCGCACCCATGCCGGCATCGGCGTGGACCTGCGCATCGCCACGCCCGCCCAGCTGGGGAACCTGCTGCAGCACTTCACCGGCTCGGGCGCTCACAATGCCGCGCTACGCGAGGCCGCCGTCAGGCGGGGGCTGCACGTCTCCGAGTACGGGATCCTGGACGATGCGACCGGCGCCACACAGGAGTGCGCCACCGAGCAGGAGGTCTACGAGCGCCTCGGCCTGCAGTACATCGAGCCGGAGCTGCGCGAGGACCGCGGCGAGCTGGAGGCGGCAGCGAGCCCGGGCGGCCTGCCGCGGCTGATCGAGCTGAGCGAGATCCGCGGCGACCTGCACAGCCACACGATCGCCTCCGATGGCCGCTTCACGATCGAGGAGATGGGCGCTGCGGCCCGTCAGCGCGGCTACGAGTACCTGGCGATCACGGACCACTCGGCCAGCCACGGCTTCGGCGACGCCGTCTCGCCCGATCAGCTGGAGCGCCAGATCGAGCTGATCGGTCAGGCGAACGAACGGCTCAGCGGGATCGAGCTGTTGGCGGGCAGCGAGGTGAACATCCTTCCCGACGGGTCGCTCGACTACGACGACGAGCTGCTGGTCCGGCTGGACTGGGTCATCGCGAGCGTCCACACCTCGTTCGGGATGGGCGAGCAGGCGATGACCGAGCGGATGATCGCGGCGATCGAGCACCCGCTGGTGAGGGCGATCGGACATCCCACGGGACGGCTGATCGAGCGCCGCGCCCCTTACGCGCTGGACCTCGAGGCCGTCTTCGCGGCGGCGGCCAGGACGGGGACGATGCTGGAGATAAACGGCAACCCCGACCGTCGCGACCTCAGTGACCTGCATGCACGCGCGGCAGCCCTGGCCGGCGTCACGATCGTGATCGACTCGGATGCCCACCGCATCGACACGCTGGCGAACATGCGCTGGGGGATCGCGACGGCGCGACGCGCCTGGCTGACGTCCGCCGACGTCGCCAACACGCGACCCTGGGCCGAGCTACGACGGGTCGGCTGAGGCCCCGATCAGCCGCGGCACCAGCTCTGTGGCGATCAGGCGATCCACGGCCGCCGGGCTGTATGGAGCCAGCAGCTCTCCGGCGCGCGCGGCGTAGACGGCCGGATCGGGGTACGCCAGCGCCAGCGCCAGCGCGCCGGGCAGATCCTCGTCGATCAGCCGCCCGTCCAGCTCCAGGGCCAGCGGCAGCGCCGCGTAGGGGCCCGGCGCGGGCGTGCTGACCAGCAGGCAGCCGTCTGCCAGCGCCTCGAGCTGGGCCGCCCCGTAGTCCTCGCGCCGTGGCGCGCAGATGAAGACCCGGGCCCTGCGCAGAAGCGCACGGTACTCGACCGCGCCCAGCGGCCCGACGCTTCTGACTCCTGGCCGGGAGTCCAGCTCGATGCCGCTGCGGCGCAGCTCCTCGGGCGTGGCGCCCGCGACGACGAGCTCGAGCTCGGCCGAGGCGCCCGAGATGCGAACCCGGTCCCACGCCTCCAGCACACGATCCAGGCCCTTCTTGGCCGGGTTGCCCGCATAGGTGATCGCGGCGATGTCCCGCGCCGGCGCGGGCGGCCCGGACGGCTCGACCGGTACCGGCACGACCAGCGCTCGCCGGTCCGCAGCCACGGCGCCGGGGAGCTCGGCCAGGCCTCCCCGGCTGAGCGGCAGCAGCAAGGGAGCCTGCCGCAGTCGCAGCTGCTCCAGCGGCCGCTGCCACAGGCCGTGGCGGCCGGGGCGGTTGGCCGCTGCCGGGGCGTCGAAGCGGATCGCGCCGGGCCGCTGCCACAGCAGCGCGGCGGTGGTCGTCGAGTAGATGACCGCGCGCGGCTCTGCGCCCCCGGCCGGGGCGAGCTGCGGGGCGGCGGCGGCACGCGCGGCGCGGGCCCAAGCGAGGTCTGTGAGCATCAGCGTTCGCAGCTGCCGCGGCGGCCTGGCCCGGGCGACCGCGACGCTCGCCCCGGCGCGCCGCAGCGAGGCGGCAAGCTCGTCGTCGGCGGCGCGCAGACCCGTCGTCGAGCCCAGCGAGACGAGCAGCACGTCGGGCGCTGCGGCTGGCGCCATCTCAGGTGGTGGCCCGGCCCGCGCCATTCACCCTGCTGGCTTTGAACCCGGGGGTCCGCAGCAGCGCCATCGGGCGCAGCGGCGAGGTGCGCCGCACGTAGAAGGCGACACCGTCGCGCTCCTCGATCGCCGCCACCGCGGCGTCCTGGCGCCGCCAGGCCAGCGCCCAGATGATCGCGAAGCCCGCCGCGATACCCGGAATCTGAGGGGCGAGGAACGCGAGCCCTCCGGCCAGCAGGGTGAAGACGAGCAGTGGCCACAGCCGGTTCAGCAGGATCGCGCTGGGGTGCTGCTCGGGCAGCGAGTTGCTCGACTGGGCGGTGGCCAGCAGCCGAGCGATCGGGGGGCTGGTCTCGGCCCGCCTGCCCAGGCGCATGCCGATCACGCTCGCGATCAGCCACCAGCCAACCGCCACCCCGACGAGCAGGTGGTCGCTGCCCGAGGCGGCGGCCAGCACGGTGACGGCTGCCAGCGCCGTTGCTGCGCCCCCACTGAGCAGCACGGTGGTCCTGAGGAAGTCGACGAAGCGCACCGCGCTAGAGCAGCGCCTCTAGCAGTCCACGCACACCCCCCGGGCCGTCCACCGTCAGATCGGCCTCCCGGGCGAGGTCGGGTGGAGATTCGTCGGAGCGAACGGCGACGCACAGCGCCGTCTCGAGCTCGCCCGAGGCGACCTGCGCACGCAGCCCCCGGAACGCGTCCAGGTCGGTCGTGTCATCGCCGACATAGACGGCTGCCGCGATGTGCTCGCCGCGGACCAGCGCGGCGATGCCCAGGCCCTTGTCGAAGTCGACCGGTGGACGGACCTCGAGCACCTTGCGCCCCCAATGGACCGCGAAGCCCTCCTCCAGGGCCTCGCGGGCGATCTCCTGCACCGCCCGCTCGGCCGCCTGTTCGTCGGGGGCGCCGCGCCAGTGGAACGCCGCGATCGCCTCCTTGTCCTCGTAGCGCACCCGGATGCGCTGCAGATCGGGCCGGTAGGCACGGGCGGCGAAGTCTTTGACCCGCCCGGTCCAGGCCGCCAGCTCCGGGTCGACCTCGGGGCTGGTGGCGCCCGGTCGCAGCAGCTCGCCGCCGTGATTGCCCACGTAGGCGATCGTCCCGATCGCCACGATCTGGCGCGCCGTGGCGGCCCGCCGGCCGCTGACGCAGCCGACGACCCGGTAGCGCCGGGAGACCTCGATCAGAACGGCGCGGGTCGCCTCGGGCACGTGCGCGTCGCCGGCGTGCCTGACGATCGGCGCCAGGGTGCCGTCGATGTCGAGCAGGATGGCCGAGCGATCGGGCTCGGCGCGGATCGGCCCGAGCGCCTCCACGAGCGTTGCAGCGGGCGACACGCGTCTAGTATGCCGCGCATGGTGGCCGGTCCGCCCCGTCATGCAAGTCGCCGCTGACGCCCGCTCGGCCCGCGCGCTGAAGCTGGTCACGATCGGCACCCTCGCCGGTCTGTTCAGCGGCCTGTTCGGCGTGGGCGGTGGCAGCGTGATAGTGCCGCTGCTGGTCCTGTGGCTGGGCTATGAAGAGCACATGGCGACGGCCACCTCGCTGGCCGCGATCGTCTTCATCGCCGCCTTCGCCGCGGGCGTGCAGGGGATCTACGGCAACGTGGACGTGGGCGACGCCGCCCTGGTCGGGATTCCCGCTGTCGGCGGGGTGCTGGCGGGCAGCTGGCTGGCCCAGCGGCTGAACGCCCGCTCGATCGCACTGCTGTTCGCAGCCGTGCTGATCGGAAGCGCCGTCGAGCTGGTCCTGCGGTGATCGGCGCGATCGCGATCGGCATCGCCGGCGGCGTCGTCGCCGGGCTGTTGGGGGTCGGCGGAGGCGTGCTGTTCGTCCCCGGCCTGGTCTTCTTCCTCGGCCTGGACCAGCATCACGCCGAGGCGACCTCGCTGCTCGCGATCGTACCCGTGGCGATCGTCGGCACGTTGCGCAACGACCGCTACGGCAACGTGCGCCGCGATGACGCGCTCGTGATGGGGCTGCTCTCGCTCGCCGGCGCCGCTGCCGGAGTCGCCCTCGCCAACCAGCTCTCGGGCACCGTCCTGCGCGACGCCTTCGCCGCGCTGATGGTCCTGGTGGCCGTCCAGCTGGTCCGCAACGCGCTGCGCCGGCCACCCGCCGGAGCCGGGTCGGTGGCGGCGGAGGCAGCTCCGTCCCCGACGAGCCTCGCCCGTCCCGAGAATCACCTAGACTGAACCCAATGGGACTTGACAACCCACTTCACATCGCCTTCCTGGTCGTGATCCTGTTGCTGGTGTTCGGCGCCAAGCGCCTTCCTGAGATCGGCCGGTCGCTGGGCTCGGGGATGCGGGAGTTCAAGGACTCCATCAGCGCCGAGTCGAAACCCGCCCTGACGCAGGGCACCCAGCAGCCGCCTCCACAGCCTCAGCAGGCCGCCCAGGCGTTCGGCGAGGATCCTCAGCCGACCGCCCAGGCACCGGCTGAGCCGACCCGCCAGGTCTGAGCTCCCGACCCTCGCGCGACGGGACCACCCGCCGTCGGGGTGTGCGCGCCCTAATGGATGATCGGACCGGTTTCGACCGCTTCGAAGGCCGAGCCGGGCACCTGCTTGATCTGCTCCAGGCTCGCTTCGTCCCAGCCCGGCGAGGGGGCGCCGGTGATGTACCAGGGCGAGCCGTTGTCGGCGACGATCAGCCCGTAGCGCTTGAGCGCTTCGAGGATCACCAGCGCCTGGCCCGAGAAGCCTTCGAGGCTGTAGCCCGCCTTCAGCCGCAGGCGCAGGCCCATCGGCGGCAGAGCCGGATCGGAGCTGCTCGAGGCGAAGTGGGTCGCCGGATGGATGTAGCCGTCCTGGGTGTGCGGGACCGTCACGCGCAGGGCGTGGTCGATCGCGCCTGCGCTGACCTCCGGATAGCGAGCCAGCAGCGGGAAGATCGGCAGCCCGGCCGCGTCGGCCGAGGTCCAGCCTTCGGGCCGAAGGGCGTCGCTGCGCAGGTTGAACGTCGCGCCCGAGGCAGCGGTCCAGCCGGAGCCCTTGCGGGCGGCTTTGTAGAGCTCGTAGTCCATGCAGCTCCCTTCCTGCATGACCAGCACGTGCTTGTCGCCGTGCCCCTTCTTGCCGCCCCCCTCGATCGCCGCGTCGGGCGGAATCGGGTAGGGGCCCGGATCGGATTCGGATTTGTATTTGGTGAACTTGATCGGAACCTCCGGCTGTTCGGGCCCGACGACCTCGAAGGGGATCCCGTAGCTGGGGTTGTTGCCGAAGTCGGGGTGCAGGTGGGCTTCGAGGCCGATGCTTTCGACGTAGGCCTGGGAGTTCGAGCTCTCGGGCAGGCTCGCCACTTCCTGGTTGAGCGGGTTGTCGGCCGGCAGGATCGGGCAGCCGTACTCCGAGACCCCGGGCACGACCAACCGGTTGGCACGGCGGGCGCTGTGCGCGCCCGGCACCATGGCGGCGGCCGGGAGAGCTGCCCACAGCATGCCGAGCGCCAGCAGCAGCACGGTCGAGCAGAGCGCCTTTGCGATCGCCGGCTTCACGACGCCAGATGCTAGCGGCGGCCGGGGCGCGGTGGGCCGGGCCTGGACGAAGCTCTCAGCCGGCCTGCGGGTAGGCCAGCCCGGCGGGGCGGGCCTCTTCGAGCAGGGGTGCGCCGCAGTGCCAGCAGAAGGCCGCGCCGCGGCTGTGCACCGCCCCGCAGGAGCGGCACTGGCCGTGGATCCCGGCCTCCGCTCCGGCGAGCAGCCGCTGGACCTCGTCCAGCTCCGCGTCGGCCTGCTGCAGCTCGGCCGCTTTGCGGGCCAGCACGTCGAGGCGGTAGTGGTCACGGACCGCCATCTCGTAGGCCAGGCCGCCCAGGTCCCAGGTCAGCTCGGCCACGCGCTGAGCCAGCAGGCGACGGCGGCTCCGGAGCTCGCGCATCGAGCCGCCCGGGCCGGCGGCGTCCTCGGCCGTCAGCCCGCCCACGGGCAGCAGCACGCCCGGCGAGCTCCCTGCGCCCGGGTCTTCAGTCGGCGTCGGTCTGTCTGTGGTGGAAGCCATCGCGTGTCCGGCGCTAGCCGGTTTCGATCGGCTGAGCGCCGAGCGAGTTGATTTCTTCCTCGTGCTTTTTGCCCGTGCTCTGGTTCAGTTTCTGAAGTTTCGCCGGCGCCAGTTTCTTGGGTGCGGGCGGCGGCGTTTTTTCGACCTTCTTGGCTTCTGCGACTTCGGCCGCTTCCTGTTTGGCCGGCGATTTGGCGGCCGGGGCGGCCGCGGAGGAGGTGGAAGCGCCCGCGCTGCCGGAGGACGCCGTGCCGCTGGTGCTCCCCGCCAGCCCGGCCAGGCCGGCGAGTCCTTCGATTTTGACGGTCTGCGTGCCGGGCGCCTTGCTCTGGCTGACCCAGTGCCCGACCAGGAGCCCGACCAGCAGGCACATCAGCAGGACGGTCATCAGCGCCAGCAGGCCGGAGTTGCGGCGCAGCCAGCCCGAGGCGCCCTGCTGGGTCTGGACCGGGATGTAGCCGGCCGAGCTGGTTTCGATCATCCCGGCCGGCGCCCATCCCGGCGCGGCGGGAGCGGCCGCCGGGGCCAGAACATCGAGGAAGGCCAGGCGCACGGGCGAGCAGGGCTTGCCGCAGCTGAGGCAGTAGCGCTGGTCGGCCACCAGCGGGGCGCCGCAGTCGGCGCAACTGGCCGAGGGCTGCTCGGATGGGACCGGGGCGAGGCTCATCCGAAGACGCCGCTGACGTAGTCGCGGGTACGACTGGCCCGCGGTTCGTCGAACACCTGCTGGGTGCTGCCGAACTCGACCAGGTCGCCCAGGTACATGAAGGCGACCTTGTCGGCTATACGGTGCGCCTGGGCGAGGTTGTGGGTCACGACGACGACGGCCAGATCGCGCCGCAGCTCGCCGATCAGCTTCTCGATCGTGTTCGTCGAGATCGGGTCGAGCGCGCTGCAGGGCTCGTCCATCAACAGCACCTCCGGGCGCGGTGCGATCGCGCGCGCGATGCACAGGCGCTGCTGCTGGCCGCCGGACAGGCGCAGGGCGGGGCCGTCGAGGTTGTCCTTGACCTCGTCGTAGAGTCCGGCCCGCTCGAGCGCGTCGATCACCTGCGGCTCGAGCTCCCGCCGGCGGGGTCGCTTGCGCGACTGTTCCCGCAAGGCGAAGGCGACGTTGTCGAAGACCGACATCGGAAACGGGTTGGGCTGCTGGAAGACCATCGCGACCCGCGCCCGCAGCCTGGTGTCGGGCATGTCGTGGATGTCCTCGCCGTCCAGCATGATGCTGCCGGCACGCGAGGCGCTCGGGGTCAGCTCGGTGAGACGGTTGAGCGTGCGCAGCAGCGTCGTCTTGCCGCAGCCCGAGGGCCCGATCAGCGCGAGCACCTCGCCCTGGTGGATCGAAAGCGACACCGACTTGACGGCCTGCTTGGGTCCGTAGTCGATGCTCACCTCCTCCAGGCGCAGGCGCTCGGGCCCGGACGCGGAGACGGCCCGGATCGAGGCCCGATCGCCGGGCGCGGGTGCGGGCACCGGCGCGCGGTCGAGCACGATCGTGCGGACCGGCGGGACGGTCGCCGCTCCCGATGGCGCCGGTGCGGGAGCGATCCTGGGGCTCGTCTGGGGAACGTCCTCTTCGCTTTCCATCGACAGGTGCATGGTGTCGAGCAGCATCTCCTCGGGGCTCATTGCGGGCATCCCTCAGGGGACGTATCGGCCACTATCTTCATCGGGTTAACCATGTTCATCGGACTAATGAGCTATGAGGGTAGCGGCTGCTCGGCGCCTTGTAAAGCAGAAGTGCGCCCGACGCGGGCCCTCAGACCACCGCGCCGGCGACCGTCAGGCCCGTCGCGTCGGCCTGCGAGCGGCCGATGCGGTCCACCAGCAGGTTCAGCCCGAGCACCAGGATCAACAGCACGAAGGCGGCCGCATAGGCCTTTTCCGGCGCCTGGCCTTCCCCCGCCGGGGAGTTGTCGTAGATGTAGTTGGTGAGCGCCGAGCCCGTGCCGCGGAGCAGGCCGGTGACGGGTACGCTGCCCTGGGGTTCGATCCGTAGCGACTCGCCGAGCAGCAGCAGCACGATCGCGGTGTCGCCGACGATCCGGCTGATCCCGAGGGTCGCTCCGGTCGCCATGTTCGAGCGCACGCTCGGGAGCAGCACGCGGCGGATCGTCGCGATCCGCGTCTTCCCCAACGCATATGCGGCCTCGCGCATGTGTGCGGGAACGGCTTGCAATCCGTCCCGCGTGGCCGCGAACACGGGGGGCAGGGCGATGAGCGACAGCATCGCGCCGGTCGCGATGAACGATTTTCCGTAGACACCCCCGCCTGCGGCACGGAACGAGAACGGCGCCAGGAAGCTGAGCTCGAAGAGGGCGAGCCCGAACAGCGCGATCACGATGTCGGGCGTGCCCGCGACGATCTCGATGCTCGACTCGACCACCCGTGCAAACCAGCCGGGCCGCCCGTACTCGACGATCCACAGCGCTGCCGCGACGCCCAGCGGGAACGCGAGCACGATCCCGATCAGCGCGAGCAGCAGCGTGCCCAAGAGCGGGTCCAGGAGCCCGCCGCTCCCCTCCTGTGACTGGCTCACCTGCGGGCGCGTCACGAGCATCGAGGGTCGCAGGTACTGGATGCCGCGGTAGCCCATGTAGAGGACGATCGCCGCCGCGATCGCGCACAGCAGGAGGCCTGCCGCCCACGCGAGCGCCAGCGCGATGCGGTCGCGCCAGCGCCATTCGAAGGGCGAGGAGCGCCTCCCCGGCCCTTTGCGCGGCCGGCGTTTGCCGGTCGCAAGCTGATAGGGCGTGAGCGTGCTCACGCGCGCACCTGGTACTTGCGCAGCGGCAGCTTGACCAGGTAGCCCGCGAGGGACAGCGCGAAGGCCGAGAACAGCAGCACCGCCGCGAACGCGTACAAGGCCGATTTGACGGCCGGCGCCCCGATGCCTTCGTGGAAGTCGACGATCGTCGAGGCGAGCGTGCGCACCGGCTCGAACAGGTAGGTGATGCCGTCTCCGGGCCGCGGCGAGAAGAACTTCGCGCCGGCGACCATCGAGATCATGACCGCCTCGCCGATGGCCCTCGCGCTGGCAAGTACAGCTGCCGCCACGATCGCCGGCCGCGCAGCCCGCACCGTCACAGCCAGGATGGCCCGCACCGGGTTGACCCCGAGCGCGACCGCCCCCTCCCGCCAGGAGTTCGGCACCGACACGAGCGCCTCGCACGTCAGCGCCACCATGATCGGTGTGATCATCACCGTGAGGATCACGATCGCAACGCCGATGCTCGCGCCGGTGAGCGGAACCGTGTTCTGCAGCGAGGTCTTTTCGGCAGGGCTGATGAGGTGGTTACCCACGAAGGGCACCAGCACGAGGATGCCGATCAGGCCGTAGACGACCGAGGGCACCGAGGCGAGCAGACGAATCACCGGGATCGTGATCCGCCGCAGCCGCGCGGGCGCCAGCTCGACGATGAAGATCGACGAGAGGACCGCCAGCACGATGCCCAGCGCGACGGAAACGATCGTCGTCACAAGCGTCGCGTAGACGATCGGCCAGGCGTTCAGGTGGTACGCCGAGGCGGGGGGTTTGGGCCCGGCCGCCTGCATCGCTTCGATCTGGCGTTCGAGGCCGCTGCCCCCGGGGCCCAGCCAACCGAGCCCGTCGTGCTTGAAGATCGGCCACGCCTGGACGAAGACGAACACGACCATCGCGATCACGATCGTGCCGATCAACAGAGCCGCCGCGCCGAGCGTGAGC
>JBKQOO010000034.1:0-3835 GCA_052145475.1 Solirubrobacteraceae bacterium | reverse complement strand
TGGCCGGCATCAAGATCCTGCTCAAGCCGGGTGGCGTGCTGACGCTGGAGTTTCCGCATCTGATGCGCCTGATCGAGGAGAACCAGTGGGACACGATCTACCACGAGCACTTCTCCTACTTCTCCTTCCTCACAGTCAGCCGCGTGTTCGAGGCTCACGGCCTGCGCCTGTTCGATGTCGAGGAGCTGCCCACGCACGGCGGATCGCTGCGCATCTACGGCGCCCATGCCGAGGATGCGCAGAAGCCCGAAAGCGAGGCGGCCCGCGAGCTGCGCGAGCGCGAGCGGGCGGCCGGATACGAGCGGCTCGACACCTACCTCGGTTACGGACGACGCGTTCAGGAGGACAAGCGCCAGATCCTCGACTTCCTGATCGACCTCAAGCGCCAGGGGCTGCGCATCGTGGGATATGGCGCGCCGGCGAAGGGCAACACGCTGCTGAACTACTGCGGAATCGGCCCCGACTTCATCGACTACACCTGCGACCTGAACCCGCACAAGCAGGGCCACTTCCTGCCCGGGAGCCACATCCCGATCCGCTCCCCCGAGCAGATTCGCGAGGACCGTCCCGACGTGGTGCTGATCCTGCCCTGGAACCTGAAGGACGAGATCGTCGAGCAGCTGGCCTTCATCGGCGAGTGGGGAGGGCGGTTCGCCGCGCGGACGCCGGAGCTGAAGCTGCTCTCGTGAGCTGGAGAGGCTGATGCGGTTCGTCGAGACCCCGCTGCCGGGCGTCTGGGTCATCGAGCCGGAGAGGATCGAGGACGATCGCGGATGGTTCGCTCGCACGTTCGACGCCGAGGACTTCCGGGCACGCGGGCTGAACCCCGACGCGGTCCAGTGCAACGCCTCCTTCAACCCGCGCCGGGGGACGCTGAGGGGCATGCACCACCAGGCTGACCCGCACGGCGAGTCCAAGCTGGTCCGCTGCGTGCGCGGCGCGATATTCGACGTCGCCGTCGACCTGCGCGCGGACTCCCCCACCTACCTGCGCTGGCACGGCGTCGAGCTGAGCGCCCGGAACGGGCTCTCCTTCTACATTCCCGCCGGGCTGGCCCACGGCTTTCAGACGCTCGAGGATGACTCCGAGGTCCTCTACTTGATGGGCAACGCATACGTGCCCGAGGCTGCCCGCGGCGTCCGCTGGGATGACCCGGCCTTCTCGATCGACTGGCCCGAGCCGCCCACTGGAGGGAGGATCATCTCCGAGCGGGACGCCGGCTACCCGGACCACCCCGCCTGAGCCGTGCCGGATGGCGCCACTCACCTGAGCAGTTCCGCCGCGAGCGCTCCCTGCAGGCTCTGCGGGGGCCCATCGGTGCAGGAGCTCGTCGTGGGCGACCGCAACCGCGGCCTCGGCCCTGGCCGGTTCGTCTATCGCCGCTGCCAGAGGTGCCGGTGCCTGTTCATCGCTGAGGTGCCCGGCGACCTCGGCCGGTACTACGCTTCGGAGGGCTACGGCTCGGTCAGCGACGCAGAACATCCCCGTCTGGCGCCGGGCGAGCGGGCGAAGGTCGAGATGGTCGCCCGCTTCGCACCGGCGAAGTCGATGATCGAGATCGGTCCCGGGCCCGGGATGTTCACACGTGTGGCACAGCGTGCCGGCTTCGATGTCACGGCGATCGAGATGGACGAGCAGTACTGCCGCGAACTCGAGTCGGTGCTCGGCGTCAAGGCGATCCAGAGCAGCGATCCGGCCGCGGCTCTCTCGCAGCTGCCCCCCAGCCCGGCGATCGTCATGTGGCACGCGATCGAGCATCTCCCCGACCCCTGGCAGGTGCTGGAGCGCTGCGTCGAGAGGTTGCAGCCGGGCGGGGTGCTCGCCTTCTCGACGCCCAACCCGGACTCCTTCCAGTTTCGACTGCTGGGTCGCTACTGGGCGCACCTGGATGCGCCCCGGCACCTCCAGCTGCTGCCCTACGCGACCGTACGCTCCCGTCTCGAAGCGATCGGCATGAGGCATCTGGGCACGACGACCACCGATCCTGTCGGCGTGGCCTGCAACCGCCTGGGCTGGGAGTTCGCGGTCCGCATCCACCCCGCCCGTCACCGTTCCAACATGCTCACCAACATGATCACCGGCTCGATCAGCTCGACGCTGCTGCGCGCGTTCGCCCCGATCGAACGCCGCGGCCTCCAGGGCTCGACCTACACGTCGCTGTTCGTACGGGGGGCCTGACTTGGGCGGGCCGGTCTCGGATCGGGCGCTGGACGGCGTGGACGCCGAGATCCCCGTCGAGGAGGCGGAGGACCTCCTCTCGACGTCCGCCGCCGGGCCGGCGGCGGTGCGGGGCGGCGCGCTACGCGCGATCGGGTACGCCGCGGCCTCGCTCGTCGCGCTCGTCTCGGGCGCGCTGATGTACAGGCATCTCGGCGTGGTCGGAAGCGGTCACTACACCGCGGCGCTGTCGCTGGTCGCGCTGGTCGCAGCGGCCTCCGACCTCGGCCTGACCGCGGTCGGCATCCGGGAGCTCTCGGTGCGGACCGGGGAAGAGCGCGACCTGATGACGAGCACGCTGCTGGGGTTGCGGCTCCTGATCACCGGAGTCGGGGTGCTCGGCGTGAGCGTCTTCGCACTCATCGCCTACGGCCAAACGCTCGCGATCGGCGTGCTGCTCGCGGGGACTGGATTGATGTTCGCGATCTGGCAGGGCACCCTCGCGATCCCCCTGATGGTGGACCTGCGTCTCGGCTGGGCGACGCTGTTCGAATTCCTTCGCCAGCTGGTCCTGTCGCTGCTGATCGTCGCGCTCGTCCTGGCGGGCGCCGGGCTCCTCCCGTTTCTGGCCGCCTCGATCCCTGCCGGCATCTTCGTGCTGGTGCTCATGATGTACGTGTTCCGGGGACGCCTGCCGATGCGGATCCGGTTCGTGCCGAGCGACTGGCGAGCGCTGCTCACGCCGATCCTCTCCTATGCGGCGGCCGTGGCAGCCGCCGCCCTCTACTTCCGCATGGCGATCCTGATCGTGTCCCTGGTCAGCACAGGCCACCAGCTCGGCTACTTCAGCGTCTCGTTCAACGTCATGGCCGCCCTGTTCGTGGTGCCCGCCATGCTGGTCACCGCGGCCTTCCCGATCTTCTCGCGCGCCGCCCGCGACGACCACGCCCGCCTCGCCTACTCGATCGAGCGGGTCTTCGAAGTCGCGCTGATCGTGGGCGCCTGGATGACGCTCGCGATCGCGCTCGGCTCGAACTTCGCGATCGAAGTGGTCGGCGGGCCCAAATTCGCGCCGGCCGCCCCGATCCTCGCGATCCAGGGGATCTCGGTCGGCGCCACCTTCGTCGGCACCGTCTGGTCGTTCGCCCTGCTCAGCCTTGCCCGTCACCGGACGATCCTGCTGTTCAACCTCTGGGCACTGCTGGCCGTGATGATCGCCGTCGCGGTCCTCGCCTCCGTGGACGGAGCCCGCGGCGCTGCGATCGGGACCTCGTCGGTCGAGGTCGCGGACGTGTTCATCGGCTACCTGATCCTGATCCACGGGCGCCGGCACCTCAGTCCCTCATTGCGGGTCGTGCCCAAGGTCGCGTTGGCGATCGCCATCGCGGCAGCTCCCGCCCTGATACCCGTCAGCGAGCCCGCCCGGGTCGCGATCTCCTGCGGGCTCTACCTGATCGCGCTGCTGGCGCTGCGCGCGCTGCCGGTCGAGCTGCTCCACCTCCTTCCGCTCGAGCGGCTGCGGAGAGCGGGCGATGGCCGATAGGCGGGTTCTCCTCACCGGAGCCTCGGGGTTCCTGGGGTCCCGTCTGCTGGGGCCGCTGCTCGAGCGCGGCTATGAGGTCCACGCCCTCGGCCGCAGCGGCGGGGCGCAGACGGAGGTGAACTGGCACACGGTGGA
>JBKQOO010000033.1:0-15409 GCA_052145475.1 Solirubrobacteraceae bacterium | reverse complement strand
GAATCGATGAAGGACGCCGGGATCCTCGAGGGCGACTATGTCGTTGTCCGCCCGCAGGAGACCGCAGAGGACGGGGACATCATCGTCGCCCTCCTCGGCGAGGAGGCGACGGTCAAGCGCTTCTTTCGTGAACCCGACCACGTCAGGCTTCAGCCGGAGAACGCCGAGATGGAGCCGATCCGCAGCAAGGAGGTCAAGGTCCTCGGGCGTATCGTGGGGCTTCTCCGGCGAGTCTGAGGGTTCGGTGAGTGGCTCTTGCCGGTTTGGGCGCACATCTGCGCCTGCCGCGGCGAGGCCCTCGACGGCTAGAGTTGGGGTCGCAGGTCAGGCAGCCGCGGGGGCCGCGAGGCCCTCGAGGAAAGTCCGGACATCGAAGAGCAAGGTGGTCGAGCTATCGACCCGGGGAAACCCGCGGGAAAGTGCCACAGAAACAAACAGCCAACGTCCGCCGTCCCACGTGAACGGCGGGCCGGCAAGGGTGAAATGGTGCGGTAAGAGCGCACCAGCGCCGTGGTGACGCGGCGGCTGGGCAAACCCCACCCGATGCAAGGCCAAACAGGACCGTTCGCAGGCTGCCCGCCGAGGTCCAGGTAGGCCGCTCAGATGGATGGCTGCTCGCGACAGAATCCGGCTTATCGACCCACTAAGGAAAAGCCCCGCTCCGGCGGGGCTTTTCTATGTTTCGCTGCGCCGGCTCGCGCCATCGACCCGCGCGGCCGCTGCGCCCCGTCAGGAGGTCTCTGGCTCTGCTCGGCTCTAGCCGAACGCGATTGCCTCGGGCCGTCCGCCGGCCGGCACGACGCCGCCTCCGGCGCGCAGGATCTGCCCGGTGATCCTGCGGCCCTCCTCGCCCACCAGCAGTGCGACGAGTTCGGCCGTGTCTGTCCGCATGGCCTGCAGCTCGGGCGCCCGTGACCCCAGTTGTTCCACGATCGCATCCTCGACGTCGGAGCGAGGCTCCTCGGCGTCCGAGGCCTCGGTCGCGACTGCGTTGACCGTGATGTTGCGCCCGCGTAGCTCGCTGGCCAGGACGAGGGTGATCGCCTCGACCGCCCCCTTGCTCGCTGCGTAGGCGGCGTAGCCGGGGAGCCCGAGCCCGACGGCGAAGCTCGACAGGTTGACGATCGCGCCGCCATCGCGGAGCCGCCGGGCGGCTTGCTGGTTGACGACGAAGGTGCCGCGTACGTTGGTGCGCTGGAGAGCGTCGAATGCCCCGAGGTCGAGCTCGGCGAGCGGACCCAGGAGCACCCGGCCAGCACCGTGCACGACCACATCGACGCCTCCGAAGGCCTCGTTCGTCTCGTCGAACAGTCGTTCGACATCGAGCTGGTCGGCCACGTCTGCGCGCACGGCCAGCGCGGTGCCGTGCCCCTCCAGAATCTCCTCGACGGCGTCCTCGCCCGCCTGCTGGTCGGTGGCGTAGTTGACCACCACGGCATGCCTGCGCCTTGCCAGGCTGCGCGCCACGGCACGCCCGACGCCGCGCGAGCCCCCCGTGACGATCGCGACGCGGCCTTCGGCCCTGGTGCTCACGATCGCCTCCAGCCCCGTCTCAATCGTCGACGCTACGCGTGACCGCGCTCCAGGCGTCGAGGTCGGCGAGGCGGGCCGTCAGGGCGGCGCGGATGTCCTGCGCCGCAGCGCTTCCGATCGCAAGTCGCAGCGGGGGCTCCTCGTCCCCGTCGACCACGGAGAGGATCGCCAGCGCGGCGGCCGCAGGATCGAGCTGCCCGTTGCTCGCAGCGCCGCTCGCCCGTGCCGGGCGGACCGTCTCGTCGTAATCGTCGATCGCCTCGGAGAGCTGGCCGTGTGCGCCGAACGACGTCGCCATCGGCCCCGGCTCGAGGAGCGTCACCCCGATCCCGAGCGGGCGCACCTCGTCAGCCAGCGCGTCGGACAGTCCCTCGACGGCGTACTTGGTGGCCGCCAGCAGTCCGACCCCGGCGCGTGCGGACTGACCGTAGTCCGAGGAGCCCTGGAGGATGTGGCCGCTGCGCTGGGCCCGTAGCACCGGCAGCGTCGCGCGCAGGACGTTGAGCACGCCGAACACGTTCGTGTCGAAGATCGCGCGAGCCTGCTCGTCCGTGGCCTCCTCGATCGCGCCGAACACCCCGTAGCCGGCGTTGTTGGCGACCACGTCGATACGGCCGAAAACGGCCACTACGCGACCCACGGCCTCGCGTACCTCGCGCTCGTCCCGGACGTCGAGCCGGAGCACGAGCAGGCTGCCTTGAAACTGCCCGCCAAGCTCTTCCAGAGCTTGCGGATTGCGGGCTGCGGCCGCGACGAGATCACCCTGGCGCAGCGCTGCCAGGGCGAGCTCCCGGCCGATTCCAGACGACGCCCCCGTCACGAACCAGACGCGACTCCGCGACCCGCCAGGGCCTTGCTGCTCTGAGCTGCTGCTCATCTCTCGCTCGCCTCTTCCTTGATCGGCTGACGTTGGCTCAGCGAACAGGTTCGCCGGGACGGTGAGCGAGTCGCACCAGTGAGACTCCCGGGTTGCGTCCCTGGTCTAGCCTGTGTCGAGCCATGGACACTCAGCCTCCCGGGTTCAGAGGTCGGGGCAACGAGCGGGCACTGCTGGACCGGCTGCTCGACAGTGCCCGACGGGACCGGGGCGCCGTGCTCGTGATACGTGGCGAGCCGGGCATGGGCAAGACGGCGCTGCTGCGCCATTGCGTGCGACAGGCTGCAGGCTTTCGGGTTCTCGAGTGCGTCGGCATCGAGTCCGAGATGGAGCTGCCCTTTGCCGGTCTGCATCAACTCTGCGGTCCGCTCCTCGCCAACCTCGTTGACGTCCCCGCACCGCAGCGCGATGCTCTGAGCGTCGCGTTCGGTCTCTCCTCCGGCGATCCCCCTGACCGCTTCCTGCTTGCCCTGGCGCTGCTCAGCCTGCTTTCCGCGGCCGGCGACCAACGCCCCCTGCTGTGCGTCGTCGACGACGCACAGTGGCTCGACCGCGCCTCGGCCCAGGCGCTCGGCTTCGTCGCGCGACGGCTGCATCTGGAGCCCGTGGCGCTCGTGTCCGCCGTGCGCGAGCCCAGCCAGGAGCGTGAGCTGCTCGGGCTGCCCGAGCTGCGGCTTGGGGGGCTGGCCGACGAGGACGCGCGCGCATTGCTGGCCACCGTGATCCCCGGACCGCTCGACGAGAGCGTTCGCGACCAGCTCGTCGCCGAAACCCGCGGCAACCCGCTCGCCCTACTGGAGCTGCCCAGGGGCCTGACCGCGGCCGAGCTCGCGGGCGGCTTCGCGCTTCCCGACGCGGGGGGTCTGCCGGCGCACCTCGAGGACCACTACGTGCGCCGGCTGCGCAAGCTGCCCGAGCCCACACAACGTCTGATGCTGCTGGCAGCAGCCGATCCGCTCGGCGACGCGACCTTGATCCGCCGCGCCGCCGCCACGGCCGGGGTCGGCGCGGCCGCGCTCACGCTTGCCGAGGGAGAGCAGCTGCTCGAGATCCGAGCCAGGGTCCGCTTCCGCCATCCGCTGGTCCGGTCGGCCGTATACCGCGCCTTCGACGGAGCAGACCGGCGTGGGGCCCATGCCGCCCTCGCCGACGCCACCGACGCCGAGGCCGACCCAGATCGCCGGGCCTGGCATCGCGCGCACGCCACCGTGGGCTTCGACGCCGACGTGGCCGAGGAGCTGATGCGTTCGGCCAAGGCAGCCGAACGCCGGGGCGGCATCGCCGCGGCGGCCGCCTTCATGGAGCGGGCCGTCGCGCTCACACCCGAGGCCTCGCTGCGAGGATCGCGCGCGTTGGCTGCGGCCCAGGCCAAGTTCGCGGCCGGTGATCTCGAAGCCACACAGACACTGCTGGCGATCGCCGACGTGGGCCCGCTCGGGGAGCTCGCTCAGGCCCAGGTGCAGCGAGTCCGAGCCGAGATCGAGTTCGATCTGCGTCGGGGCAGGGACGCGCCGCCGCTGCTGCTGCGGGTGGCGCAGCGCCTCGAGGCGCTCGACGCCGAGCTTGCCCGCGAGACCTATCTCGAAGCGCTGGTCGCAGCTATCTATGCGGCCCGCTTCGCCTCCGGAGCGGACGTGGCCGACGTCGCGCGCGCCGCTCTCTCGGCTCCACTGGGAGCCGATCCGCTGCCGGCGAAGCAGCTGCTGCTGCTCGGCCTGGCGACCCGTCTGACCGACGGCTACGCCGCCGCCGCGCCGATGCTCAAGCAGGCGTTGCGCGCCCGGCGCGAGCCGAGCGAGGCGCTGGACTGGTCCTGCTGGTCCTACGACATAGCCGCGATGGACCTGTGGGACGACGCGGCATGGTTCGAGCTCGCATCCGAGCAGGCCCGGCTGGCGCGCGCGACCGGCACGCTGAGCCAGCTTCGCTACGCGCTCGACTACCTCGCCGGATACCGCATCCAGGCGGGTGAGCTCTCCGTGGCGGCCCAGCTGGTCGCGGAGGCCGAACGTCTCGACGAGGGAATCAGGGAGCCGACGCTGCCCTACATATCGCTGTTGCTGGCCGCATGGCGGGGCGATGCTCATGCCGCCACCGACCTGACCGCGCTGATGGTCCGGGATGCCTCGGTGCGAGGAGAGGGCTGCGCGGTCACGCACACCGAGTACGCCGGCGCCATCCTGAACAACGGCCTCGGCAGGTACGACGCCGCCGCCGACGCCGCAGCGGGGGCCACCGCAGTCGACGATCTGGCCACCTCCTCCTGGGCCCTCTACGAGCTGGTCGAGGCCGCTGCTCGTGGCGGCCGGCGTCAGCTCGCCTGCACAGCCGTGGAGCGTCTGTCGGAGCGGACCGGGGCAAGCGGCACCGAGTGGGCGCAGGGGATCGAGGCGCGCTCCCGCGCCCTCGTGGCGGTCGGGCGAGCGGCCGAGGATCTCCACCGTGAGGGTCTCGAGCGGCTGCATCGGTGTCGGATGGGAGCCCACCTCGCTCGGGCCCAGCTCACATACGGCGAGTGGCTGCGCCGCGAGAATCGACGGGTGGACGCCCGTGAGCAGCTCCGTCGCGCCCACGAAGCTCTCGTCGCGATGGGCGCCCGCGGCTTCGCCGAACGTGCCCGCCGCGAGCTGATGGCCACGGGTGAGAAGGTGCGCCGGCGTGTCGAGGAGACCCGCGACGAGCTGACTCCCCAAGAGGGGCAGATCGCCCGCCTGGCAAGCGAAGGGCTCACCAATCCGGAGATCGGCGCGCAGCTGTTCATCTCGCCGCGCACCGTCGAATGGCATCTCCGAAAGGTCTTCACGAAGCTCGGCATCAGCTCGCGCAAGAGCCTGCCCGACGTGCTCCCGGGCGCCGGGACCGCGATCTCCGCCTAGTTGCCGGCCCGCACCCGCCGCGCCTGACCGGGGCAGGAACCAGTGCTTCCCACGGGCGCGACCGAGCCGCCTGAGCAGCGACGCTTGGCTCGTCGACTCATCACCACACCGAACAGGAGTCCAGCGTGCGCGCCGACATCGCACCCGGCGGGACGTTTCCCGACTACGAGCTGACCGACCACACCAAGGTCCGCCGCAGGCTCAGTGAGCTGCAGGGCAACGACCCGATGATCCTCGTGCTCTCACGCGGCCACTTCTGCCCGAAGGATCACCAGCAGCATCTCGAGCTCGCTGCCGCCTATTCGAAGATCGCGGTCGCCTACACCCAGCTCGTCACGATCTCGACCGACAGCATCCTCGAGAGCCGCGAGTTCCGCTCATCGGTCGGCGCCGAGTGGACCTTCCTCTCCGACGCCGGACGCAAGCTGCAGAAGGACCTCGATATACAGGAGTACACAGATCCCCACCACGACCCGATGATCCCGCACACGCTCGTCTTGAAGCCGGGGCTCGTCATCTACAGCGTCTACAACGGCTACTGGTTCTGGGGCAGGCCGTCGTTCGAGGATCTTCGCCGCGACCTGCGCGAGGTGACACGCGAGATCCGCCCCGACTGGGATCTGGCCGCGCCCGGGCTCCGTCAGGCCTGGGACAGCGGCGAGCGCTCGATGTTCTACGGAGATCAGGACGTCGACCCCAGTCTGAGCCCTGCCTAGGAAGGCCCGGGCACGCGCCGGTGGCTTGCGGCGGACAGGCTCCGCTCCCAGAAGGAAAGGAACACCGCATGCCAGATCGGCATTGCCCGCGAAGTGATAGACCTTTCAGTCGTCACCTCGGCGAACGAAGGGGGGAGGCGATGGAGCGAGAGACCGGATACACGATCGCCCACAGCGACGAGCTGGAGCGGACCGGTGACTGGCGGCTGGTGCGGAGGACGCTGGGCTGCACGTCCTTCGGCATCAACCTGGTCGAGATCCCCGCGGGCGGGTCGATACCGGAGCACGACGAGCGCGACCGCGACCAGGAGGAGGTCTTCTTCATCCTCGCCGGAGGGCCGACCCTCGTGATCGACGGTCAGGAGCACCCCACGCCGACGGGGACGTTCGTCCGCCTCGATCCCGGTCATCGCCGCACCGTGCGCAACCCGGGAGACGAGACGGCCTCGGTGCTGATCGTGTCGGCTCCCAGGACCAGCGGCTACGAGCCGATGGAGTGGGCATGAGCCAGCAGACGCCTGCGCAACAGCACCCGCTCCGCGCCGCGATCGACCGCTACAACCAAGCCTGGAACGACCACGACGTCGAGGCGATCGTTGCGATGCACGCGCCCGACATGGTGTTCGAGAACCACACCGCCGGGGAGCGGGCCGTCGGGGCACAGGTCGCCGAGCACATCGCGGGCATCTTCGCCGCGTGGCCAGACCTCGCCTTCGAGACGCGACGCCTGTACGTGCGCGACGAGTTGGTCGTGCAGGAATGGACGGCCAGTGCAACCCACTCCAAAGAGCTGCGGCGCGGCGACGTGGTCGCGCCGGCCAGCGGGCGGCGGATCGCCTGGGAGGGCCTCGACGTGATCCCGTTCCAGGACGGGCTGATCAAGCGCAAGGACGTGTACTCCGATTCGGTCGGGATCCTGCGCCAGGTTGGACTGATCGCGTCCTAGCCAAGCCGGCTGCCACGGTGGCCGTGTTACCGTTCCGACTCCAGGGAACGGGGTCGGGGAGATGGGGAGGCAGCCGGTGGGGGCGCGAGGTCTCGGAATCGCAGTCGCGGCGCTGGTAGCCGTGTGCATGACCGCCGCGCCGGCCTGTGCGACGGTCACGATCGGCGCTCAGATCACGGTCCAGGGCGACGGCGCCGGCGCCGTCATCACGCGCTCGCCGTTCGGGCTCGCCTTCGAGAACGCCGGCGGCCAGACGGTGCTCGCCGAGGCGCCCGCCACGGGGGCCGGTCAGTTCGTGCTCCCTCCGACCCCGGCCCGGCTGGCCACCGAACCGCCGGGACCCGCCCTGTACGCCCCGCTCAGCTTTCTCGTCGGTCAGGACCGTCCCGCGACCTACACGCGCTACCAGGAAGTCGGCGACCTTCAATCCGTCGAAGAAGACGGCACCGAGTACTTCGCCCATGAAGTGCTCTCGGCCGAACCGGCCGGGGAAGGGGTCAGGTTGATCGTGTCCACCAACGACCCGGCCGGGCGCACCCTCGCCGTCACGATCGCGCCGCGCGGCAGCGGCGCGATCGAGGTGTCGGCGGTGCCCAGCGAACCGGCTGGCGTGGCCGCCATGGCGGATTCGTTCGGCTCCTCCCCCGGGGAGGCCTTCCACGGTTTCGGCGGGCGTCACAACCTCCTCGACCAGCACGGCCAGACCTTTTACAACTGGGTCGATCAGGAGAACTTCCGCGCCGGCGGCGAACAGGAAACCAACCTCTCGCCGGACGGGCCGCAGGCGGCTTACTACGTGCAGTCCTCGTTCGTCTCGAACCACGGCTACGGCTTCCTGCTGAACCGCAGCGAGCTCTCCACCTGGCGCATGGACTCCGAAGACCCGGGGGCCTGGCAGGTGCAGGTTGCGGCCCCGACGCTCGACTACGTGGTCGCATCCGGCGGGATGCCGCAGGCGATCGACACGCTGACCTCGATCACCGGACGTCAGCGCGTCCCGCCGGCGTGGCTGGGACCGTTGTTCGACCAGGAGGTCGAATACGCGCAGTCACCGGCATCCTATGAAGCCCGAGCCGAACAGAATCTGAGCGAATTCATCGCGCGCAAAGTCCCGTTGAGCGCTTTCAGGGTCGAGGGCTGGGTGTACGTCTCGACGGCCTTCCGAGAAGGTCTGTTCGCACGGCTGAGGGCTCACGGCATCCGCCCGCTGGTCTACTTCCGGCCCTTCGCCGGCGATGAAAACAGCGGCGAAAACAGCAAAGCGGACTTCGAAGCCGCTCTGGCCGGCCACTACTTCGCCACCACCGAAGGCGGGGAACCGTTCCTGTTCACCTCCAACTACCAGCACCCGGCCGGGCTGATCGACTTCACCAACCCGGCCGCGGTGCAGTGGTGGCGGGAACGGATATTCGCCGCGCTTGAAATGGGAGCGGAAGGATTCATGCTCGACTTCGGCGAGCAGGTGCAGCCCGGCATGCACTTCTTCGACGGAGCGAGCGCCGAGCAGATGCACAACCTCTACCCGGTCATCTACCAACGGGTGACGCGCGAGATCTGCGAAGAATTCGAAGCGAGCCACCCCGGCCGGCAGATCGTCTTCTTCACCCGTAGCGGCTACACCGGCGAACCCGGTACGGCGGCATACGAGAGCTTCAACTTCCCAGGCGACGAGACGACCGACTGGAGTCAGTCATCGGGCCTCGGGTCGCTCACGCGCGACATGCTCAACCGCGGGATCGGCGGCGCATACGGGTACTCGACCGACATCGGCGGCTACTACGACGTGGAGACTCCGCGCACCAGCCGGGAACTGTTCCTGCGCTGGGCCGAGTGGGCCGCCCTCTCGCCGGTGTTCCGGCTGCACGGCGCGGTCGTCGGCGAGCACACTCCCTGGGGGCTTCACGCGGTCAGCGCCTACCGCTGGCTCACCAAGCTCCACGTCAGCGCCGAGCCGCTGATCCGCTCGCTCTGGCAGCAGGCCGACGAAACGGGGATGCCGATAGCACGCCCCCTCTACCTGCAGTACCCCGAAGACCCGCAGGCGGCCGCGCAGGACCAGGAGTGGCTGCTGGGCAGCGACGTGTTGGTCGCGCCGGTGGTCGAACAGGGGGCGGCGTCGCGCTCGGTCTACTTCCCCCAGGGATGCTGGCGGAACCCGGAAACCGGCCAGCAGGTGCTCGGCCCCGGCGCCCAGACCGTCGCGGCCGACATCAAACAGCTCCCCTTCTTCTTCGCCTGCGGCACCGAGCCGTTCAAGCCGCCGGGCAAGTACGGCAGGAACCTCTGAACCGCCGGCCGGCACAGCGCGCCAAGGCGTGCCGAGCCTCAGTCCGGTTTGAGCTCCTCGTCGGCCTCGCCGTATTCCTGGTCGTCCGCCTCGGTCTCGGCGGCCGCGTCGCGCATGATCCGCGACGGTGCGTGCTGGTCGCCGTGGGAGGTGTGTTCGACCAGTTCCTCCTCGGCCAGCTCGAAACCCTCCGACTCGCCGCCGCCCGCCTCCTCGACGGCACGGCGCTCTTCGCGGCGGCGCTGTTCGAGGTCGAAGTCGTCCATCTCGTCCATCTCAGGGCTGGAGCTGGCGGCGGGCTTCTTCCATCAGCGTGTCGCTGCTCTTCAGATCCTCCAGGGCGGCCATCATCGCGTCGCGCTCGCAGCGGACCTTCTCGGGCCACGGCTTGGGCGGATGGTCGTCCAGCGTCTTCATCCCGTTTCCGGTGATCAGGACGACGACCGTCTCGTCGGCCTCGAAGCGTCCCGCCGCGGCGAGCTTCTCGAGCACCGCGATCGTGGTGCCTCCGGCCGGCTCGGTCAGCAGGCCCTCGCTGGCCGCCAGCAGGTCGATGCCCGCGAAGATCTCGGGGTCCGACGCGAAGGCGGCCGTGCCTCCTCGTTTGTGGACCGCGTCGATCACCAGATAGCCGTCGCCCGGGGCGCCGATCGCCAACGAGTGCGCTGCCGTCTCTGGCATCACCGGGTGCACCTCGGCCTCCTCGGCGAGGATCGCGCTGGCGATCGGGTTGCAGCCGCTCGGCTGGGCGATGTGGATTCGGGTGCGGTCCGTGTCGGCCAGCCCCAGCAGCTGCAGCTCGCCCAGGCCCTTGTGCATGCGCGAGGACAACGTGCCGCCGGCGGCAGGGCTGACGATGTGGTCGGGGGAGCGCCAGTCCAGCTGCTCGACGATCTCGAAGGCGGCGGTCTTGGCGCCCTCGGCGTAGAACGGGCGCAGCGTGATGTTCGCGAACTCCAAGCCGGTCGCTTCCGCGACCTCGCGGCAGCGGCGGTTGGCTTCGTCGTAGTTGCCCTCGACCTGGCAGACCTTCGCGCCCAGGGCCATGCAGCCGCGGGCCTTCGTTGCCTCGAGGCGGTTGGGATAGAAGATGAACGCGTCGACGCCCGCCTTCGCCGCCAGTGAGGCGACGGCGGTTCCGACGTTGCCGGTCGAGACGCAGCCGATCTCGCTCTTGCCCAGCTCGAGCAGGCGGGCGATCGACATCGAGACGACCCGGTCCTTGTACGAGAAGCTGGGCCGGGAGGAGGAGTCGTCCTTGAGGTAGAGGTTCGCGATCCCCAGCTCCGCCCCCAGGCGGTCCGCCTTGATCATCGGGGTGTAGCCGGAGTAGAGGCCCACCCGCGCCTGCGCTCGCGCGTCGACGATCGGGAGCAGCTCCTCGAAGTGCCAGATGTTGTGCGGGCGCTCCTCGCTCGGCACGTCGGCGAAGTGCCGAGCAGCGAGCTCGTAGTCGTAGACCACGTCGAGCCCCTTGCCGCAGTCGGGGCAGGCGAAGATCGACTGCTCCAGCGGATAGCTGTTCTCGCAGCGGTGGCAAGCCAGGCCGGTCGCGCACGAGCGCGTCCGCTGCCTGGAGCCCTGGGTGGGGCTTTGTGCGGTCTTTGTGCTCATGCGGGCACCTTGAACGATACGCCGGGCCACGGCGTCTGTGCGCTGTGCTCCTCGTTGCCCATCGCCAGCCACAGCTCCTCGGCGACGTGGGGCACGAACGGGCCGAGCATCTGGATCAGGACCGACAGGGCACCCAGCAGCGCGTCGAGGTTCGCCTGGCTGAGACCGGGCTCGCGGGCGAGCACGCGCTTCTCGAAGTCCTTGATGCGGTCGAACATGCGCATCAGGTTGCGCACGGCGCTGTGCATCTCGAGCTCCTCCATGTCCGCCGTGGTCCGCTCGATCGCGGCCTGCGACCACTGCGAGAGTTTCACCCGCAGGTGCTCGCTCGTGTCCTTCTCGACCCGCGCCATGCCCTCCGAACCGGCGCCGGCCAGGGCGAGCTTGGCCTGGGTGTAGTCCCACACCTGGCCGAGGAAGCGATGGCAGCGCAGCACCGCCGAGTCGCTCCAGTTGAGCGGCTTCTGGGCCCTGGCTGCGTACAGGACGGCCAGCCTGACGGTGTCGGCGCCATAGCGCTCGACGAGCTCGTCCGGGTCGACCACGTTGCCGAGGTGCTTGCTCATCTTGCGGCCGTCCCTGATCACCATCTCGTGGAAAAGGCAGCCGGCGAACGGCTCGCCGTCGGCGAGAAACGACAGCGGGCCGATGTCGCGCAGCGCCTTGGTCACGGTCCGCTGATCGAAGACGAAGTTGCCGCTGTCCGAGCCGGCCACCAGCCGCTCCGACGGCAGCCAGTGCGGCAGGTCGGGCAGCGCGAAGATCTCCTCGAGCGGCTGCTCGCGCGCCTCGGGCGGCACGCAGGCCGGCACCCACAGCCAGAGCGCGTCGAAGTGACAGTCCAGCGTGTCGGTCTCCCGGCGGGCCGCCCCGCCGCAGGATGGGCAGACGGTCTGCACGAACTCCTCCAGCTCGGCGAGCGGGTTGCCCGTCCCCGTGGGGCGGATGTCCAGGGGCAGCAGCACGGGAAGGTCGGCATTCGCCAGGGGCACCGTGCCGCAGCGCTCGCAGTACACGACCGGGATCGGCGTCCCCCAGGAGCGCTGGCGCGAGATGACCCAGTCGGAGGCCTTGTAGCGGACGGCCGGGCGCCCCGCCCCCGCCGGGCCCGGCGCGTCGCCGTCCTGCGCCGGCTCGATGCCCAGCCTCGTCGCGACCACCTCGTCGGTGCGGTCCTCGCCCGGCACCCCGAGCACGATCGTCGCTCCGAAGCGGGCGTCGACGAGGGGCGAGATCAGCACCGGCAGAGCCGCACCGGACGGACCGCTCAGCGTCCGCCCGGTGTCGATCACGGGGATCGTCTCGGCGTCGCGCGCACTTCGCTCCCAGCCGCCCGAGCGCATCTGCTCGAGCTGCTCGGCGATCGCCGGGTCCGCCGCCCAGGCCTCCGCCTCGGGACGGCGCGGAGAGACGAGCACGAAGCGGGCCGCCCCGATCGCGTCGGCGTGCGGTGTGAAGGCCGTGACGGTCGCGCCGTCCCGGTCGTGGAGCTCGAGCTCGACCCCGTCGACCCGCCCCATCACGTCGCGCTGGGAGTCGAGCGCGACCTTGTCCCATTTGCCGCTGTCCTCGCGCTCGCGCAGCCGGCGGTCGTTCTCCTCGACGTAGGCGCTGACGCGGAAGTACCACTGCGGCAGCTCGATCAGACGGACCGGGTTGTGGCAGCGCCAGCACGTGCCGCCGGCCTCCACCTGGATCGAGGCGAGCGTCGTGTGGCACTCCTCGCACCAGTCGACCGTGCCGGTGCCCCGGTAGACGAGACCGGCCCGGTACAGCGTCAGGAACAGCCACTGCGACCACCGGTACATCACCGGGTCGGAGCTCAGGAAGGAGCGCTCCCAGTCGAGCGAGAAGCCGAGCCGCCGCAGCTGGCCGGTCATGTGGGTGGCGCAGCGCTCGACCCACTCGCTCGGCGGCTCGCCGCCGGCGATCGCACCGAGCTCGGCCGGCAGCCCGAACGCGTCGAAGCCGAAGGCGAACAGCACGTCGTCCCCGCGGGCGCGCCGGAAGCGGGCGTAGGCATCGCCGATCGAGTACGAGCGGACGTGGCCGATGTGGACGTTGCCGGACGTGAAGGGCGCCGAAGGCTTGATGTAGAGGTGCGGCTGGTCCTCCGCCGGGGGCGGTGTGCGGAAGGCGCCGCGCTCCTCCCAGGAGGCCTGCCGGCGAGCCTCCACGGCGTGGGGGTCATAGCGCCTGTCGGTCCCGTTGCTCACAGTAGATCGAGGATATCCGAGGGGTTGTGAGGATCGATCCCGGCGGAGCGACCGTTGCTATGCTCAGCTTCACTTGGCTGCCGTTGCCCAACAGGCGCTAGCGGCGGTTCGCCGCCCATCATCTGGCCCCGCCGAGAGCGGGGTCTTTTCGTCCGTGCCGACTGCGAGGATTCCCCGATGGAGATAGAGATCGGACGTGGAAAGAAGGGTCGGAGGGCCTACGGGTTCGACGACATCGCGATCGTGCCCTCGAGGCGCACCCGCGACCCCGACGACATCGACATCTCGTGGAAACTGGGCCCATACCAGTTCGAGCTCCCGATGCTGGCCTCGGCGATGGACGGCGTCGTCTCCCCCGAGACGGCCGGCATCATCGGACGCCTGGGCGGCCTCGCCGTCCTCAACCTCGAGGGCATCTTCACCCGCTACGAGGACGCTGAGGAGCAGCTCGAACGGATCGCGCTGCTCCCCAAGGAGATCGCCACCAGGGAGATGCAGGACATCTACCGTGAGCCGGTCAAGCCGGAGCTGATCACCCAGCGGATCCGGGAGATCAAGGAGCAGAAAGTCGTCGTGGCGGCCTCGCTGACGCCGCAGCGGGTCCTGCAGTACCACGAGCTGGCGCTCGAGGCCGGCCTCGACGTGCTGGTGATCCAGGGCACCGTCGTCTCGGGCGAGCACGTCTCCACCGTCTCCGAGCCGCTCAACCTGAAGGAGTTCATCCCCAGGCTCGAGGTCCCGGCGGTGGTCGGCGGCTGCGCCTCCTACCACACGGGCCTGCACCTGATGCGCACCGGCGCGGCGGGCGTGCTGGTCGGCGTCGGGCCCGGCGCGGCCTGCACGACACGCGGAGTGCTCGGCATCGGCGTGCCGCAGGCGACGGCGATCGCCGACGTGGCGCACGCACGCTCGACCCACATGCTGGAGACGGGCGAGTACTGCCAGGTGATCGCGGACGGCGGCATGCGCAACGGCGGTGACGTCTCGAAGGCGATCGCGCTGGGCGCCGATGCCGTGATGATCGGCTCGCCGCTGGCTCGCGCCCACGAGGCGCCCGGCCGGGGCTTCCACTGGGGCATGGCGACGTTCCACCCGAACCTCCCCCGGGGCGCGCGGGTGGCGACGGCGCAGAACGGGACGCTCGAGGAGATCCTGGTCGGACCGGCACGGGAGAACGACGGCACCTTCAACCTGTTCGGCGGACTGCGGACCTCGATGGCGACCTGCGGTCACAAGGATCTCGCCGAGTTCAACCGCGCCGAGGTCGTCGTCGCGCCGTCCCTGCAGACCGAGGGCAAGGCGCTGCAGCGCGAGCAGCAGGTCGGCATGGGCGCCACCAACGGGAAGGTCGCAGCCCTCGTAAATGACTGACGCAGCCGCCACGGCCGTCGCGCAGGTCGAGCAGCGGCGGCGGATCGCGCCTGCGCCGACGGTCAAGCAGGAGATCGTGGTGCTCGACTACGGCGGGCAGTACTCGCAGCTGATCGCCCGGCGCGTGCGCGACTGCGGGGTGTTCAGCGAGCTGCTGCCCCACCACGTCACGGTCGAGGAGGTGGCGGCCCGCAAGCCGCGCGGCATCATTCTCTCGGGTGGGCCCGCGTCGGTCTACGCCGACGGGGCGCCGGCGCTCGACCGCGGGCTGCTCGAGCTCGGCGTCCCCGTGATGGGCATCTGCTACGGCATGCAGCTGCTCGTCCACAGCCTGGGCGGCAGGGTCGAGCAGGCGGAGGTGGGGGAGTTCGGGCGCTCCGAGCTGCAGGTGCTCGAGCCGGGTGTGCTGCTGCGCGACCTGCCGCGCGAGCAGACCTGCTGGATGTCACACCGCGACACCGTCTACCAGCCGCCGCCGGGCTTCACCGCGCTGGCCTCCTCGACCGGATCGCCCGTCGCGGCGGTTCAGGACACCGAGCGCCGGATCTACGGGATCCAGTTCCATCCCGAGGTCGTGCACACGCCCTACGGCCAGCAGATCCTGACCCGCTTCCTGACCGAGGTGTGCGGCTGCGAGCAGACCTGGTCGGCCGCCTCGATCGTCGACGAACAGGTGCGGCGGATCCGCGAGCAGGTCGGCGACGGGAACGTGATCTGCGGCCTCTCCGGCGGCGTCGACTCGTCGGTCGCGGCGCTGCTGGTGCATCGGGCGATCGGCGACCAGCTGACCTGCGTGTTCGTCGACCACGGGCTGATGCGCAAGGACGAGGGGGAGCAGGTGATACATCTAGGTGATCGTCTCCGTACACTTCGCGGATTGCCTGGGTGTGCTCGGCAGATATGCCCTCCCGAATTGAGCGCAAATAGCCGAGAAACTGCCCTTTGACGTTCAACGAGAATACCTTCGCCCTTT
>JBKQOO010000032.1:0-16141 GCA_052145475.1 Solirubrobacteraceae bacterium | reverse complement strand
GCCCAAGAGGAGCCCACAAGACGACCAACCGGGGCGATGCGACGGCCCGCCTGCTGATGTTCTCGAGCGCCCGCGAGCCGGCCGTGGCCGTGTACCCCGACAGCGACAAGCTCGGCGTGTGGACCGGGAACGAGGCCGATCAGGTGATCCTCCATCGCCGCGACGGCGCCGTCGACTACTACCAGGGCGAGGGCTGAGAACGGCCTTCACCTCGCGGCGCCTGGCTACCCGTTCGCGCTGGCCAGCTCCCAGACGCGCGCCGCGGCGCTGGAGCGATCGCTGACACCGAGCTTGCGAAAGGCGCGCTCCAGATGCTTGCCCACGGTCCGGTGGGAGATCCCCAGCGCGTCGGCCACATGGTGGTTCGAGCGCCCCAGCGCGACCAGCCGCAGCGACTGGGCCTCGCGCTGGGTCAGCCCGGCCGAGAGCAGCGACTCGAGCAGCGGTGTGTCCTCGGCCAGCTCTCTCATGCCGTGGCAGGCGGCCTGGAAGGCGATCGCGTTCAGGTAGGCCTGGATCAGGAAGGGTCGTGCGCGCGTCGCGAGGTCACGCTCCTCGTCGGAGTAGTCGCGCTCGCCACGGCTCAGTGCGATCGCCAACACACGCCGGGGACTGGCGGGCAGCGAGAAGGCGAGCTGGTGCTCGACGCCCATCGGCGCGTACACCTCGCGATACAGCGCCAGGTCGTGGAGGTGCTCTTGCGAGCAGACGTCGGAGAAACGCATCGGGCGTCCGTCCTGCGTGCGCAGGTAGTACTGGAGCAGCGGGTTCTGGTGAGCGTGGCGCGCCCACAGCCGGAACAGCTCCTCGCTCCCCTCCGGCCGCATCAGGGCGACTACGTCCCGGGGTCCCGGCCCGATTTCGTTCAGCGATATGTAGTCCGAGGGCAGCGCCCGATGCAGCGCGTCCAGCAGGCCTCGTCGCAGCTCTTCGATCTCGAGCAGTCCGCAGACATCCCCGATGAGCTCGAGCAGCTCCGCCTCCGTGCCGGTCCGGGACGGGGTCTGCCCGGGCGTTTCCGCAGCTTCCTCCATACGTAGAGGACACGTATATACAGGGTCGCGACAGCCGGCACCAGGCCGAATGGCGCGGTCCCTCGCTCCGGCCCGACGAGGCACCGTTCTCGGATGGGCGCATAAGCTGGCTGCGATGGACTTCCTGATCGCCAGGGACGACCTGCACCGCTGCCGCTCACAGCAGCACGAGGCGCCTGAGCCGGGACCGGGCCAGGCGCTGCTCGCGGTCGAGCACTTCGGCCTCACCTCCAACAACATCACCTATGCCGCCTTCGGCGAGGCGATGTCCTACTGGAGCTTCTTCCCCGCCGAGCCGGGCTGGGGTCGGATGCCGGTGTGGGGCTTTGCCACCGTGCTCGACAGCCGCGCCGACGGGCTGGAAGAGGGTGCCCGGGTATACGGCTACCTGCCGCCCTCGAGCGAGCTGATCGTCTCTCCCACGCACATCGATCAGCGCGGCTTCGTCGATGCCTCACCCCACCGCGTGGAGCTCCCCGCGGCCTACAACAGCTACGCCGCCACCGACGCCGACCCCGTCTACGAGGCCGACCGTGAGGATCAGCAGATGCTGCTGAGACCGCTGTTCTTCACCTCGTGGCTGCTCGACGACTTCCTGCGCGAAGCCGACCTGTTCGGGGCGGAGACGGTGGTGCTCTCGAGCGCCTCGAGCAAGACCGCCAGCGCGCTCGCCTTCCTGCTCTCGCGCGACGGCGGCCCGCTTGTGGTCGGGCTCACCTCCGCCCGCAGCGCCGAGTACGCCCGCTCGATCGGCGTCTACGGCGAGATCCTCGACTACGAAGAGCTCGACGAGCTGCCCCAGGGCAGCGCGGTCTACGTCGACATGGCGGGGGACGCCGCCGTCCGTGCCGCGGTGCACGAGCACTTCGGCCGGGCGCTGGCCCACTCGGCCGTCGTCGGGGCGACCCACCACGACCAGATGGCTGTCGCGGGGTCCCCATCCCTGCCCGGTCCGCGGCCGACGTTCTTCTTCGCCCCGGACCGAGTCGCAAAGCGAAGCTCCGACTGGGGCCGCGCCGGTTTGGAGGAGCGGCTGGCCGAGGCCTGGCGTCCCTACCTCGCCTGGACCGACGGCTGGCTGCAGGTGGTCCACGGGGAGGGGCCCGAGGAGCTGGCGCGTGCATACCTCGACCTGCTGGACGGGCGCATCGACCCGGCGCGAGCCCACGTGCTGTCGCTGGCCCGCTGAGCGGCGGGCCCGCGCGGAGGTCCCACCCCCCGACCGCGCGGGCCCGACCACCCCGCTACCGGCGCGTGACGGCGAGTGCGACCGCCACCGTGCCGGCCCCCGACACCGGACCCTCGCCCGACCACTGGGCGACGAAGTCGGTGCTCGAGCTGATTCCCCCGATCGTCAGCGAGAAGCTCCCGCTGGAGGAGACGGTGGTCTTTCGATGCTGCCAGAGCGCACGACCGGCCGCCCTGTAGGAGACGATCACCGTCTCTCCGCCCTGCGCCGGGCTGAGCCGCCCCTTCAGCCGCACCCGCCCCAGCTCCTTGCGCAGCTTCGAGCTGCTCACCCTGCGCGAGCCGACGATCGTCAGCGTCAACGTCGAGCCCGTGGGGCTGAGGCCGCCGTCGGAGGTCTCGAACAGGGCGCCTTCGCCGGCCGCGTAGTCCACGGCACCTCCGGCCGCGATCGCGGCGAGGTTGCGGGGAAGGAGCTCCGGCGTCCAGCTCCGTCCGCCATCGGATGTGCGCATCACGACGTTGCGCCCCCCGGCGAAGCGCCCGACGAAGTAGCCGTCCTCGACGCTGCTGAACGACAGGTTGGACTCTCCGCCCAGGGCTTCCGTGCCGAGCGAGGCGATCTCGCTCCAGCTGCGCCCGCTGTCGCGCGTGAAGAACAGGCGCTGGCGCGAGATCTCGTACCCGGTCGTGGGACTCAGGAACGAGACGGCTTCGACGCCTCCGTCGCCCAGTGGACGCGGGATCAGCTGCCAGCGAGCGCCGCCGTCCAGCGACTCGATCGCTTCGTCGCCCCAGGCGATGATCGCCGGACCGGCCAGCTCCGCGCCCGCGAACAGCGGGAACGCCGACAGGCTGCGCCGCTCGAGGCGCCCGTGGCGCTTGCCGATCACCACGCTGCCGCCGACCGGGGCGAACATCGCCCCGCCGTCGGTGCTGCGGCGCAGCCCCGTCGGCCCGACCAGCAATGCCGTGTCCGCGTTCGGAGCCAGCAGCCGCGACGGGGGTTCGCCGGCCGCCGCCTCGATCGCCCAGGTCTGTCCGGCGTCTGCCGTGCGATACACGATTCCCTGGGCATCGATCGCGTAGCCGACCTGCACGGTCGGGAAGGCGACGTCCACGATGTTCTGCGAGGTCGGTACGCGCAGCGTGCCCCATTCGGCGCCGCCGTCGGTCGTCTCGGCGATCAGCCCCGCATGCCCGGCCACATAGGCGTCCTGCGCGGACGCCCCGAGCCTCACTTCGGAGCTGAAGGCTTCGGGCAGCCGGGACGAGACCGCCATCGGGATCGTCGTGCCACCGTCGCTCGAGAGGACGGTCGCGCCACCGGCCCCGACCGCCACGACATCGGAGCCCGAGGAGAAGGCGACCGAGAGCAGGCTCTGTCCGGACGGGGTCACCGGCGAGGCGGTGAGCCCGCCGTCGCTGGTGGTGATCAGTGCCGTCGTGCCTGTGGCCATCACGCAGTGCAGCGGATCGCTGCAGGAGATCTGGCTCAGCGTCGTCGCCGGCGTGCCGGCGGGTAGGACGATGTCGCGTTCGGCCCAGCTCGTGCCTCCGTCTTCGCTGACCATCAGCAGGCTGGCCACTCCGACCGGCTTGGGGTTGCCGCCACCGACCGCGTAGGCGATGGTCGGGCTCACGACGGCGAGCGAGGACAGCGGCTCGTGGAACGGCGCCGCGCCGACCTGAGTCCACGATCCCGCGCCGTCCGTCGTGCGGTAGATCCTCCCCCCTTCGGGGCCGCTGACGACGGCGAAGCCGGTGCTCGACGAGACGAAGTCGATCTCGACCGGCCCATCCCCGCCCAGCGGCACCGATGTCCGCTGCTGCACGCTCTGGCCGCCGTCGGCCGTGAACAGGATCGTTCCGTCGGTCTGCTCGACGTAACCCGTGCTCGCGGTCAGGAAGGACAGCGAGGCGATCTTGGTCGCGCACGACGTTTCCGACGCGTTCACCGCCAGCCGGTGGAACGTCACGCCGGCGTCGGTCGACTCCCTTGCAGTGCATCCACCACCGACCACGACCGTGTTCGGTTCGATCTCCTGCAGCAGCGTGAGATCGCTGGGCGTGCCGCTGGCCAGGCCGACCCAGGACCGGCCGCCGTCGTCGGAGCGGAGCACCGTGCCGTGTTCGCCGACCGCATAGCCACGGAAACCCTGGAACGCCACCCGGTTCAGCGTTTCACCCTGCGGCGATGGATCTCCCCACAGCCAGCCGGAACGTCCGACCGACACCGGCGCGGCGAGCGCCTGTGTGCCACCCAGCGTCGCGAGCATGCTGACCGCGGCCGCAACCAACCCACGCCCCATCCTGGAGCTCCGTCCCATTGCGCCTACCCCCTCTGAGATGTTTGATCCGTCAAATCGGCGGCTGCAGATCGGCAGGCCGACTTCGAACGGTTAGAACAACCACGGTCGATGAAGGTTGTGGTGCAGCCTTCGCTGTCGCCGTGAGAGGATTGCCCCCGCCGGTCCAGCGCCGGCCGGACCAGCCAGACACCGGATCAAGGAGCCAGCCCATGCCAGACATCGAGTTCCCCACCAGCGCCGGCGCCGCCACCGGCTACCTGGCGATCCCGGAGACCGAGGAAGGAGCGGCGACGATCGTCCTGCAGGAGTGGTGGGGCGTCGACGAGCACATCCGCTCGATCTGCGACCGCTTCGCCGCCGAAGGCTTCTTCGCGCTCGCACCCGACCTGTACCACGGCGAGACGACCGACCAGCCCAGCGAGGCCGAACAGAAGATGATGGCCATCTCGATGGACCGCGCCGAGCAGGAGATGTGCGGTGCCGCCGCCTACCTGCGCTCGCAGCCCGGCGTGCTGGGCCCGGGGGTCGGCGCGGTCGGGTTCTGCCTGGGCGGCGGGCTGGCTGTCTGGGCAGCCGCCAGGTGCCCTGAGATCGCCGCGGCGGTGACCTTCTACTACGTGATGCCCCACGGCAAGCCCGGCTTCGGCGGCATCCGAGGGCCGGTGCTCGGCCACTTCGGGACGAACGACGAATTCGTCCCGGTCGAGGACGCCCGCAAGCTCGAAGCGGAGCTCAGGGAAGCCGGTGTCGACGTCGACTTCGAGTTCTACGAGGGCGCCGGCCACGCCTTCTTCAACGACACCGACCGCCTCGGGACGTTCGACGCGCAGGCACGCGACGCCGCCTGGGAGCGCACGGTCGACTTCCTGCGCGAGGCGCTGGCCTCCTGAGGCGAGCCCTCGCCAGCGGCCTCGCCGCGGCGGCCCTCGCCGCGGCGGGCGCGACGTGGCCGGCCGCCTCCGCCGCCGCGTGGTCGGCGCCCGTCGCCTTGGCCGCCTGCGCGGCGGCGGGGCCGCCGCACGCGCTGTTCCCCAGCGACGCGCCCGCGCGGGGCACCGGTCCCGGCGCGCTCGTGTGGGCGGCCGGCGCGGGCTGCCCGGGGGGAGCGGGAGCACGGGTCGATCCGATCGGCGCCGGCGAGGTGCCCCTTGCCCCGATGCTGCCGCGCTCGGGCGCCGGCGCCCCGCTCGACCCGCAGGGAACGCTGGCGGCCGCCGCGGGCCCGCACGGCCAGATCGCGATCGCCGGCGCCGACCCGCAGGACCCGGGCGAGACGCTGTTGATCCAGGGACAGGCCGGCGGGCCGTTCGCGCCCCTGAGCGGGAGCGCGGCGATCGCCCCTCCCGGCGCGCTCGGCACCGCGTACCTGGGCGACCTCGCATTCGCCGCCACGAGTGCTCGCACGGGCGGGGTGCTCGTCGCGATCGAGCGCTTCTTCAGCCGCGCGTTGGGACCTGCCGTGGAGGCCGGCGGGCCGGACGACGCGCCGGTTACCGGCCTCACCGTCGCACTGGATTACCGCACCGACGCGCTCGTCGCCTGGGCGCAGTCCGGCTCGATCTACGTACGCGACCTGCCCGCCTCGGGCGCCCGCCGCCGGCTGCAACGGCTCGGTCCCGCCGGCTCGCATCCCCGCATCGCGGCGCTGCTCAGCGACGACGACCGCGGGATCGTGATGTGGTCCGAGCAGCGCGGCCCGGTCAGCGACGTGTACGTCGACTACTCCGCCGCAGGTGTGCGCTTCGGCGCTCCCAGACTGCTTGAAAGCGCGCGCGACCCCGCCGGCCCGGCCACCCCGTACGGCTCCCCGCTGCTGATCCGCCTCAGCTCCGAGAGCGTGATGGCCGCGTGGGCCGGTGTCGCCGCGGGCCGATGGGTCGTTCGAAGCGCCCCGATCGACCAACACGGGCTGCGCGCGGTCGGCACGATCCAGGGACCGGGTGGCGGCGACGCGTTGCCGCAGGCGCTGGCGCCGGGACCGCGTGGCGAGGCGGTCCTGCTGTTCTCCGAAGCTCAGCCCGGCCCGGACGCGGGGCAGGCGCTGCTGGCCGTCCGCGGAGTGGACACCTACCCGGGCAGAACGGTCTTCGGCGCTCCGGCGCTGCTCTCGCCGGCAGGTCAGCTGGGCGCGGCGACCGTCGCCGTCGACCCCGTGACGGACCGCGCCGTGGCCGCCTGGCAGGGGCCGGGCGGCTCGATCCTCTACTCGATCAGCGGCACCGAAACGGGCGACAGTGGGGGTGGTCCGCCGCCGTAGAGTTGGCGCTCGCGCCGGTGCCGGAGTCCGCTGCGCACGGGCGCGGCGGGACAGGCAGGAGGCGCGAAGGACCGCCTTTAGGAAAAGATGGACCCCGGATGGACCGCGACTACGAGCTTCAGACCCACCAGGCCGAGGACCGTCACTGGTGGTACCGCGGACGGCGCAACGTGCTGGAGGGGGTGATCGCCGGACTGGGGATCCCCGCCGGCGCGCGAATCCTCGACGCCGGCTGCGGCAGCGGGCGCAACATGATCGAGCTGGCCCGCCACGGGACCGTCACGGGCGTCGAGCTGTCCCAGACCAGCGTCGACCTGGCCCGCGCACGGAGCTCCGGAGATGTGATCGCGGGCTCGGTGCTCGAGATGCCGTTCGCCGACCAGAGCTTCGATCTGGCCGTCAGCCTCGACGTGATCGAGCACCTCGACGATGACCTCGGCGCGCTGCGCGAGCTGCGCCGCACCGTTGCTCCGAGCGGTGCGCTGCTCGTGACCGTGCCGGCCTATCAGTGGCTGTGGAGCGGACATGACGAGATCAACCATCACCACCGCCGCTATACACGGCGCTCGCTGCGCGACGTCGCCCAGCGCGCCGGCTGGCGCGAGCAGCGGACCACCTACTTCAACTCGCTGCTACTGCCCGTCGCGATCCTGCTGCGGGTGCTCGAGCGGTTCAACACGAAGACGACCGAGTCGAGTCTCGACCTGTGGGTCCCGCCTGAGCCGCTGAACAGGATGCTGGAGCTGCCGCTGTCGCTCGAGGCGGGGCTGATCGCCCGCGGTGGGCGGATACCCGCCGGCCTCTCGCTGCTCAGCGTCTTCCGCTAGGCCGGCAGCGATGGAGCGTGCCTGAAGGTCCAGGCACGGTTCACGAAGAACGTCGTCACGGTCACGACGATCGTCGCCAACGCCTGGGCCAGGAGCTCGTCGATGTGGGCATCGTGCACGAACAGGTAGAGCAGCCCCAGGTTGATGGCGAGGCCGGCGCTCTGCACGACCGCCCAGCGGACGGGCGTGAGCGAGTCGCCGACGTGACCGGCGAAGGTCCAGCGGCGGTTGAGCAGGAAGCCGTTGGTGGCGCCCACGATGAAGCCGATCGCCGAGGCCGCCAGATACCAGACGCCGAACACCTTCAGCAGGATCGTGTAGACGATGAACGTGATCAGCGTGTTCGACACCCCGACGATGCCGAACTTGACGAACTGCACGAGCACGACCGGCACGTGCATGCGCCGGGCCACAGCCGTTACCCTCACTGTCGGTTTCTGCGTGTCATCCTGTGGCGGACTCATCCCGACACAGGATGAACGATAAATTGAGCGACGGCTTAGGGATTTCGTCGATGATCGAGGTCCTCGGGTGTTCCCGGGGCGGATCTCGGCACGACACAGCGCATGTCTGACACACCTCTTCGCACCCCCACCCTCCTCAGCCTGGTTGCGCCGGTCTACGACGAGGAGCTGCTGATCGACGAGTTCGTCGCGCGGGCAACGGCGGCGCTGGCCGACTTCGATTTCGAGCTGGTGCTCGTCAACGACGGCAGCAAAGACCGCACGCCCGAGCTGCTCGACCGGATCGCGGCCTCCGACCCGCGCGTGCGTGTGATCCACCTGTCGCGCAACTTCGGCCACCAGGCCGCCCTGACCGCCGGGCTCGAGCACGCGATCGGCGATGTCGTCGCGATGATCGACGCCGACCTGCAGGACCCGCCCGAGCTGATCCCCGACATGATCGCCCAGTGGAGCCAGGGCTCCGACGTGGTCTACGCCGTGCGCAAGCAGCGCCAGGGCGAGACGGCCTTCAAGCTCGCGACCGCCTCGTGGTTCTACAAGCTCTTCGACAAGCTCGCCCAGGTCGATCTGGAGCCGAACTCGGGGGACTTCCGGCTGCTCGACCGACGCGCTCTGAACGCGCTGCTGGCGATGACCGAGCGGTCCCGGTTCCTGCGCGGGATGACCGTCTGGATCGGTTTCAGCCAGACCGCCGTCTCCTACGAACGCGATGCCCGCCACGCCGGCGAGACGAAGTACACGGTGCGCAAGATGCTGCGCTTCTCGCTCGACGCGATCGCGTCCTTCTCCCACCTGCCCCTGCAGCTCGCGACGTACGCGGGGATCCTCTCGGCAGGCGTGGCCTTCATAGCGATCCCCGTCGTGATCGGCCTGCGGATCGCCAACTCCTACCTGCCCGGCTTCGGCTCGCTGACGATCGCGATCCTGCTGCTCGGCGGCATCCAGCTGATCGCGATCGGGGTGATCGGCGAGTACGTCGGACGCATCTACGACGAGGTCAAGCACAGGCCGCTCTACATCGTCCGCGAAGAGCTCAATCACCCCTCGGCCTCCGGCCGCGCCGCCGTCGTGCCCGTCGCCAAGGCCGGGCTCCCCGCCCGCCGGCCCGAGCGGATCCTCTGAGCATCGCCTCGCCCGGACGGCCGGGACCGCGACAAGGAGGGGCCGGACGTGTTGTGATGAAGCGATGCCACGTCGCCTCTCCCTCAACGGCGCGGCCCCTTCGGCACGGGTGCTGCGACCCTGGCTACGCCTGCTGGCCGCCACGCTGACGCTCGCCGGAGCCTGTTTCGGCGCCACCGCGGCCGCCGCGGCCGAAGGCTGTCCGGGCTCCGGCAGCGCCGGCTGTCCGTATGCCTCGGCCCAGCAGATCGCCCGCCGCGCCGAGGGGGTGCTGCGATTCCCCGAGGCGGTCGCGGCAGACGACCAGGGCGACGTCTACGTCGCCGATCAGCTCAGCTATACGGTCCAGAAGTTCAGCGCGGCCGGGGTGTTCGAGACGGAGTGGGGCTCCTTCGGCGGCGGCCACGGGCAGTTCGGGCCGATCGGCGGGCTCGCCGTGGACCCGGCCGGCGACGTCTACGTCGTCGACTCGAGCCACGACCGCATCGAGAAGTTCGACGCCAGCGGCAACTTCATCACGAGCTGGGGGCACCGCGGCTCCGAACCGGGGCAGTTCAACTTCGGCTCCTCCCAGAACTTCACGCAGCCGCCCGGCGGCGGGATCGCCGTGACGGGCTCCTACGTGTTCGTCGCCGACAGCGGCAACGACCGCATCGAGCGCTTCAACCTGCAGGGTGGCGAACCGCTGGCGTGGGGCACCAAGGGAAGCGCTCCCGGGCAGTTCTCATACCCGCGCGGGGTTGCGGCCAACGAAGGCGAGGTGGTGGTCAGCGACGACGACAACCATCGGATCGAGCGATTCAACACGGAAGGCGCCTTCGAGGCCGAAGCCGGGACGAGCGGAACCGGCCCCGGCCAATTCGGGTTCCCCTACGGCGTCGCCCTCGATGCCGCCGGCGACGTCTACGTGGCCGACGACATCAACGACCGCGTCGTCAAGCTGAACCCGCAACTCGGCTTCGTGGGAGCCTGGGGCGGCTTCGGCACCAAACCCGGGCAGCTCGCCTTCCCGCGCGCGCTGGCCAGCGACCCCGCCGGCGACACCTACGTGGCCGACACCGCCAACGACCGCATCGAGGTCTTCAGCCCCGAAGGGGAATACGTGCGAACGATCGGGTACTCCGCCCGCGGGCCAGGGGAGCTGACCGCCCCCGAGGGCCTGGCCGTCGACCCCACCGGCAGGCTGCTGGCGGCCGACACCGACAGCGACCGGATCGAGCTGTTCGCTCCCGGCAGCGATCTGTTCGCCGGTCAATGGACGGTCGCGGGTGGACACGCCAGCGGCTTCAACGCGCCCGACGGGATCGGCGTCGACCCGGCCGGCTCGGTGTTCGTGGCCGACCGCGCCAACAGCCGCCTCGTGCGGCTGTGGGGAGATGGCACCTACCTGTCCGAAATCGGCGGACCGGCCGGCCTCGGCGGTGCGCAACTGAGCGGCAACGTGTCGGTCGCAGTCTCGCCGGCCGACCAGGAGACGTTCGTAGCCGACGCCGGCCACAACCGGATCCTGGTCTACGGGCCGGAAGGGATGCTGAGGGCGAAGTGGGGCGCCGACGAAGGCAGCGGCGCGGGCGGCTCGGGGCCGGGCGACTTCGAACATCCCCAGGGTGTCGCCGTCGACGCCGGCGGGAACGTCTACGTCGCCGACACGGGCAACAACCGCGTCGTCAAGCTGTCCCCCGCCGGCACGGTGATCGCCGAATGGGGCGTGCGGGGCACGGCCGACGGGCACTTCCGCTCGCCGATCGGGATCGGCCTCGACGCGGCCGGGAACATCTACGTCGTGGACAGCGAAAACAACCGCGTGCAGGAGTTCGACCAGAACGGGCACTTCCTGGCCAAGTGGGGCAGCAGAGGCATCGGGGTGGGGCAGTTCTCCCAGCCCACCAGCCTCGCCGTCGGCTGCGAAGGCGACGTCTACGTAGCCGACACCAACAACAACCGGATCGAGCGCTTCGAACCGGCCCCGCGGGCCGGCAGCGGATGCCTTCCGGCAGGCGCCTGGCCGCCCCCACTGGCCGTGGCTCCGGTCCTGAACGTGAAGCTGCTGCGAGCCGCCGGAGTGCTCGCCCGCCGCGCACTGTCGATGACCGTCGCCTGCCAGCGCGGCTGCAAGGTGCTCGTGACGGCCACCCTCGCCCCCACGGCCCGCGCCCGCGGCTCCATCCGGCTGCTCGCCGCCGCCCGTGCTCTGCCCGCCGCGGTTGCCGGGCACGTGCGGCTGCGCGTCAGCCGTCTCGCCCTGGCCCTGCTGCGTCGCGAGCTCGGGTCCTCGCGGGGCATGAAGGCGCGCGTCACCGTCACCGCCCAAGGACCGACCGGGCTGCGCACGACCGTCCACCGAACCTACCTCGTGGCTCGCTGAACCGCGAGCACGGATAATGCGGGACATGGTCGAGGAGACTCAGCCCTTCGAGGAGGACTCGCCGCACGGCGAACACCGCCAGGAGCGGGTCAGGATCGAGACTGAGCGCCACCGTATCGAGGGGGCGCTGACGCTCGCCCGCGACGGCTACCGCAGCCGGGTCTCCGACGTGCTGAACGCCTCCGAGCGCGATTTCATCACGCTCACCGAAGTCACCGTCGCGCCGCTCGAGGGAGGCCCGATCGAGCTGCACCCGTACCTGACGCTGGCGCGCCGGCACATCGTCTTCGCCGTCGCCGCTCCCGAGACGCCCTGATCCTGACAGGATGACCGCCTGATGGCCACCGTTCGCGACGCGACCCTCGAGCTGCTCCGGGCGCACGAGATGACGACGATCTTCGGCAACCCCGGCTCGACCGAGCTGCCGATGCTGGCCGAGCTGCCCCCCGACTTCTCCTACGTGCTGGGCCTCCAGGAGCTCGTCGTGGTCGGGATGGCCGACGGCTACGCCCAGGCCAGCGGCCGCACGACCCACGTCAACCTCCACACCGCGCCCGGCGTCGGCAACGCCGTCGGCGGCATCTTCAACGCGCAGGCCAACCGCTCGCCGCTGCTCGTCACAGCGGGCCAGCAGGTCCGGGCGCAGATCACGATGGAGGCGAACCTGACCAACCGCGAAGCGGTGCTCGGCCCACAGCCCTACGTGAAGTGGAGCTACGAGCCGCCCCGCGCCCAGGACGTCCCGGCCGCGATCGCCCGTGCGATCCATCACGCCTCGCTGCCGCCGCGGGGACCGGCATTCGTCTCGATCCCGATGGACGACTGGGGCCAGCAGGCCGACGAGGAGACGGCCGGCCACGCCATCGCGCGCACCGTCAGCGGCAGGGCGGTGCCCGATCCCGCCGTGCTGGCGCGCGTCGCGGGAATGCTCGAGGCGGCCGCCAACCCCGTGCTGATCGCCGGGCCCGACATCGACGCCTCGGGAGGATGGGACGATGCTGTCGCGCTTGCCGAGCGCCAGCGCCTGGCCGTCTGGGCGACGCCGGCCACCGGCGGGGGGAGACTGGGCTTCCCCGAGAGCCACCCGAACTTCCTCGGCGTGCTGCCGCCCGCGATCGGCCCGGCCGCCGAAACGCTGCAGGGCCACGACCTGGTGCTCGTCGTCGGCTCGTCGGTGTTCCCCTACTACCCCTACATACCGGGCCCGCTGCTGCCGCCCGGGGCGACCCTCGTGCAGATCACCTGTGACCCCTCCGAGGCCGCCCGTGCGCCGATGGGCGAGGCGATCGTCGGCGACGTCGGTCTGGCCCTGGCCCGCCTGCTCGAGCTGCTCGGAGACGCCTCCCGCCAGCCACCCGAGCCGCGGCCCGCGCCGGGCGAGCCGGCCGAGACCGAGCCGATGAGCGGCTCGACCGCGATGGCGGCGCTGGCCGACGCCTGGCCCGAGGACGGGATCGCCGTCGTCGAGACCCCCTCCAGCACGGTCGCCCTGCGCAACCGCCTGCGCCTGTCGCAACCGGGCAGCTACTACTTCAGCTCCAGCGGCGGGCTCGGGTTCGGGATCTCGGCCGCGGTCGGCGTCCAGCTCGCCCAGCCGTCGCGGCCGGTCGTCTGCGTGCTCGGCGAGGGCTCGGCGCAGTACGGCATCACCGCGCTCTGGACTGCGGCCACCTACAACGTGCCCGTGACCTTCCTCGTGCTCCGCAACGAGGAGTACATGATCCTCAAGTGGTTCGCCGAGTTCGAGCAGGCCTCGGGACTTCCCGGCATGGACCTCCCCGGCCTCGACGTGGCCGCGGTGGGCAACGCCTACGGCGTCGCCTCCCGCGAGGTCGCCGGACGCGAGGAGCTGACCGAGGCGCTGCGCGAGGGCATCGCGGCGCAGGACGGACCGCGCCTCGTGCAGGTGCGGGTGGCCAGCGGGATGTGGCTCGACTGAGATGGCCACGGCGCAGGCCAGGGCCGCACGCCTCAGCCCTGAGGGAGGATGGGCCTCCGAGCCGGCGCCGGACGCCGCGCCCGACTGGATCGCGGGCGGCACGCCCGCGCCGCTGGCAGCCGAGCTGAGCGCCGCGCTCGGCGCGGACGGTGTGGGCACGCGCGCACTCGACCTGATCCGCTACGCCTCGGATGCCAGCCCGTACCGCTCGATCCCTCAGGCGGTCGCGATCCCGCGCGACATCGACGGCGTCGCCCGGGCGATGGCGGTCGCCAGGCGAACGGGCACGCCGCTGGTGTTTCGGGCCGGCGGCACGAGCCTCAACGGCCAGGCGCAGACCGATGGGATCCTGCTGGACTGCCGGCGCCACTTCAAAGCCGTCCGCGTCGAGGAGCAGGGCGCGCGGGTGCGCGTGCAGCCGGGTGCTGTGCTGGGCCGGGTCAACCGGCTGCTGGCGCGCTACGGCCGGCGCGTGGGGCCCGACCCGGCCAGCACCGAGATCGCATGCATCGGCGGCGTGGTGGCCAACAACTCGGGGGGCATGCGCTGCGGGGTGCACGCCGACGCCTACAGCACCGTCCGCTCGCTGACCTTCGCCCTGCCGGGGGGCGCGGTGATCGACACGGCCGCCCCCGGCGCGGCCGCCCGCTTCGCCGCCGAGGCGCCGGCGCTCGCGCGTGGCCTTGGCGAGATCCGCGACGAGCTGAGGGCCGACCCGGAGCTCGCTGCGCGGATCGAGCACAAGTTCAAGATCAAGAACACGACCGGCTACCGGCTCTGCGCGTTCCTCGACGCCGACGAGCCGCTGGAGATCTTCAGGCGCCTGCTGATCGGCTCGGAGGGGACGCTTGCCTTCATCGGCGAGGCCGTCTTCGAGACCGTTCCGCTCGGCCGCCACACGACGCTCGCGCTGACCTTCTTCGAGGACATCGACACGGCCGTCGACGCCGTGCAACCGCTCGTCGCGGCCGGCGCCAGCGCGACCGAGCTGATGGTCGCCCCGACGCTGATCGCGGCGGCATGGAACATGCCCGGGACCCCCGAGCGCTGGAAGGAGCTGCCGCTCGGCTCGGCCGCACTGCTGGTCGAGTTCCGCGCCGAAGACGCCGCCGCGCTCGACGGACTCGAGCAGGCCGCGCTGGAGATCCTGCGGGCCCGGGCGCCGATCGATCCGCCCCGCTTCACACGAGAGCGCCACGAGGTCGAGATGATGTGGCGGGTCCGCGAGGGGATGCAGGGCCTGCTCGCCGCCGTCCGCGGTCCCGGCGTGAGCATGATCATCGAGGATGTCTGCGTACCGCCTGCGCGGGTCGCCGAGGCGGCCAGGGACCTGCAGGAGCTGCTCGGGCGGCACGGCTTCCTGCCCGGCGTCGCCGGGCACGCCTCGGCCGGCAACCTGCATTTCCTGCTCACCCCGAACTTCGGCGAGCAGGCCGACCTGGATCGCTACGACGCCTTCATGGGCGATCTGGTCGACCTGATCCTGGACCGCTACGACGGCTCGCTGAAGGCGGAGCACGGCACCGGCATCAACATGGCCCACTACGTGGAACGCGAGTGGGGCGCCAACGCGACCGAGCTGATGTGGCGGGTCAAGCGCCTGGCCGATCCCGACGGCGTTCTCGGTCCGGGCATCCTGCTGAGCGCCGAGCCGGGGGCGCACCTGCGCAACCTCAAGTCTGCGCCGCAGATCGAGCCGGAGGTCAACCAGTGCATCGAGTGCGGCTTCTGCGAGCCCGTCTGCCCCAGCCGCGAGCTGACCACGACACCCCGTCAGCGGATCGTGCTGCGCCGCGAGATGGCGCGCCAGCGCGCCGGCTCGCCGGTGCTCGAGGCGTTGCTGGAGCAGTACGAGTACGACGCGATCCAGACCTGCGCGGCGGACGGCGTCTGCAGCCTGATGTGTCCCGTCAGCATCGACACGGGGAAGCTGATCAAGGGACTGCGCGAGGGCGAGCACGGCGCGCAGGCCGAGCGAGCCGCGCTCGCAGCCGCGCGCCACTGGGGCCCGCTCGAGCGGTCGGCACGGGCGGCCCTGCGTGCCGGCAGGACGCTGGGCGACGGGCCCGCCGGAGCCCTCGCGGGCCTGGCCCGGGGCGCGGTCGGCCAGGAGACCGTCCCGGCCTGGAGCAGCGCGATGCCCGGCCCGGCGCCGCCGCTGCCCTGGACCGCTCGCGAGGGTGCCGCCGCCGTCTACTTCCCCGCCTGCCTCAACCGCATCTTCGGCAACCCCCGCGATCAGAACGAGCATCCCTCTCTGGTCGAGGCGCTGCTCGGCGTCTCGGCGCGCGCCGGCAAGCCCCTGTGGATCCCCGCAGACGCGCCGGGGCACTGCTGCGGAACGCCCTGGAGCTCGAAGGGCTACCGCGAGGGGCACCGACACGTCGCTCGCCGGGTCGCCGCAGCGGCGCTCGACTGGACCGACGGCGGGAAGCTGCCGCTGGTCGTGGACGCCAGCTCTTGCACCCTCGGCCTGCTTGCCGAAGTCCCCTCCCAGCTCGAGGAGGCTCAGCGCGAGGCGTTCGCTCGGATCGAGATCGTCGACTCGATCGCGTGGGTTCACGACTCGCTGCTCTCCTCCCTCGACGTGCAGGGCAGGCTGCGCTCGGTCGCGGTGCACCCGCCCTGCGCGG
>JBKQOO010000031.1:0-8484 GCA_052145475.1 Solirubrobacteraceae bacterium | reverse complement strand
GCGGCGGCGTGGAGGGCTCGTGAGCCTGCCGCTCGCGCCGCCCCTGAAGCCGCAGCTGGCCCTCTCGCGCAAGGAGCTTCCCGAGGGCGAGGAGTACCGCTACGAGATCAAGCTGGACGGCTTCCGCTGCCTGGCCTTCGTCGACGGCGAGGACGTCTTCCTGCAGTCCCGCAACGGCAGGCCCCTGAGCCGTTACTTCCCAGAGCTGCAGATGCCCCCGGGGCGCTATGTCCTGGACGGCGAGATCGTCGTGCGCGACCCCGACGGCCGCGAGGACTTCGACGCGCTGGGCCAGCGCATCCATCCGGCCGCCTCTCGGATCGAACGCCTGGCTGCCGAGACGCCGGCCCTGTACATCGCCTTCGACCTGCTGGCCCGCGAGGACGAGCAGCTGCTCGAGCGCTCATGCGACGAGCGGCGGGCCGCCCTCGAAGGGCTGCTGGGCAGCGATGGCTTCGCCCAGGCGCCGGTCGAGCTGATGCCGACCGTCGCGACGGCTGAGGCGGCCGGGCCGTGGCTGGCCGGCGCCGAGGGAGCGATCGCCAAGGAGCGCGCTGCCCCCTACCGCCCCGGCGAGCGCAAGGGGATGGTCAAGGTCAAGCGGGTCCGGACCATCGACGCCGTCGTCGTCGGCTGGCGCCCCGGCAAGGAGCCGGGCACCGTCGGCGCGCTGATCCTCGGCCTCTACGACGGCGAGGAGCTGCGCGTCGTCGGCCACTGCTCGGGCCTGACCGCCACGGAGAAGCGTCGCCTTGTCGGCTTTCTCGAGCCCTACCAGTCCGGCCAGCGCGGCTCGGCCGACCCGAGCAGGTGGTCTGCCGGCAAGGAGCTCGAGTGGATCGGGCTGCGCCCCGAGCTCGTCGTGGAGATCGACTTCGACCACGTCTCGGCCGGGCGCATCCGCCACGGGGCCAAGCTGCGCCGCTGGCGGCAGGACAAGGACCCCACCGACTGCCGATACGAGCAGCTGCAGGCCTGAGTTGGTCCTCTAGCATCAATCCGCATGAGCGCCGACACCGCGACCGTCGCCGAGGAGGAGTACCTGCAGAGCCTGTTCTGGCTGCAGGAGGCCGGGCTGCCCATGACCGGCGCGAACGTGGCCAGGGCGATGCAGCTGTCGGCCCCCACCGTCCACGAGATGATCGGCCGGCTGGAAAGCGACGGCTACGTCACCAGGGGGGCCGACCGGGCGATCGCCTTCACCGACAGCGGGGCCCGGCACGCCGAGGGCATCGTCCGGCGCCATCGGCTGATCGAGCGCTTCCTGACCGACGTGCTCGGGGTCCCGTGGGATGAGGTCCACGAGGAGGCCGAGCGACTCGAGCATGCCATGTCGCCGGTCCTCGAGGAACGGATGCTGGCCGCGATCGGCGACGCCAAGACCTGTCCGCACGGCCATCCCATCGTCGCCGGCGCGCGTCTTGCCGGCGTGCCCCTGGCCGACGTCGAGGTGGGCGCGTCGGTGCGGGTCCTGCGCTTCGAGAACGAGGCCGAGGACCTGCTCCACTACCTCAAGGCGTCAGGTATCGAGCCCGGCCTGGAGGCCACCCTCGCCGAGAGCGACGACGTCAAGGTCGTCCTGCGCACCGCCGCCGGCGAGGTGTGCGCCGTCACCCCCTCGGTAGCCGAGACCGTCTCGGTGATCGCCGACCCCTCGCCTCCGGCCCGCACCGCCCTGCCCGAGCAGCTGGTCTTGGGCCAGCGCTACGGGCGCTGAGCGACCGCGCCTCGCTCACAGCGAGCGGTAGGCCTCGGCCAGGCGTGCGACGCCGGTCTCGATCTGCTCGGGGGTGACCCCCGAGTAGGCCAGGCGCAGCGTGTTCTCGCCGCCCTCGAGCAGGAAGTCGGTGCCCTTCACAAACGTCACGCCGCGTTCCTCGGCAGCCGTGAAGAGACGATGCACGTCGGTCCCCTCGGGGAGGGTCACCCACATGAAGTAGCCGCCCTGGGGAGCCACGAACTCGGCCTCGGGCAGCTCACGCCGAAGGGCTTCCGCCAGGGTTCGTGCGCGCTCGGCCAGGGCGCTCCGGACCGTCTCGATCGAGCGCTCGATCGCGCCCGAGGCGCAGAACTCGTAGACCAGCGACTCGGACACCATGTTGGGCGAGATGTAGGTGTTGGTGGCCTGCTTGATCAGTTCGGCGATCAGCTCGGCCGGGCCGACCAGGTAGCCGACGCGGACGCCCGGGCAGACCGTCTTGGTGAACGATGAGGCGTAGACGACCCTGCTGCCCATGATCGAGAGCATCGTCGGCATCGGCTCGCCGGTGAAGCGCAGCTCGGCGTAGGGGTCGTCCTCGAGCACGATGAAGTCGTGGTCGGCCGACATCTCCAGCAGGGCGTGGCGCTTCTGCAGCGACAGCGTGTAGCCGGCCGGGTTCTGGAAGTTGGGGATGATGTGCGCCAGCTTCGGCCGCGCGCCGCCCTCGAGCAGCCGGGCCAGGGCGCCTGTGTCGATGCCGTCGGCCTGCAGCGGGACCGGATGGAGCTGGGCTCCTCGCTGGCGCAGCCCCAGAAGGGTGCGGTCATAGGACGGGCTCTCGACGACCACCTCGTCCCCCGGATGCACCAGGTGGTCGAACAGGAAGGCGTCGGCCTGGAGCGAGCCGTTCGTGACCATCACGCGCTCCGGCTCGACTTCGTGCTTGTCCGCGATCCAGGCGCGCAGCCGGGGATAGCCGACGGCCGTGCCGTAGGCCGTGGTCCCTTCGGGGTCGCTGTCGAAGGCTCGCACGGCGGCTTCCTTGAGGCCCTGGACGTCGATGATGTCGAGCGAGGGCACGCCGCGGGCGAAGGAGATCGTGGGTCCGCTGGGGCTTGGCATAGCGGCGTAGCTTAGGCGTCCGAGCAACTCGTCGTAGTCGTGGGTCAGCTCGCGGGCGGCGCGCTCCAGCCGCTCGCGGAAGCGAAGCAGCTCCGCCGGCGCAGGAGGACCGGCCGTGGTGCCGGCGCCGGCGCTCTGCGGACGGGGGGGAGGCGTGCGCGCAGTGGGTGGACCTGGGCGCGGGGATCCCGCGGCCACTGGTCCCGGCGCCGCCGGCATCGGCGTGGGCGGGACGCCCGCGGCGTGGCCCGTGCTCGAGACGGACCCGCCAGGGCTTGCCGTGGGGTCCGGGAGGGACACCTGCGGCGCCGGCGCCTCGATCGACTCGTCGATGATCCGCCCGAAGTAGGCCGGCTCCGTCGCGTCGCTCTGGGGTGCAGGGGTGGGAGCCGGTGCCGGTGGCGATCCGCCCGCCCCCGGCGCGGCGGCCGCGGGAGATTGCGCGGGCCGCGACGTTGCTGGCGCGGGGCGCGACGGCCCGACGCTCTCAGGTGCCGCTCCGATGCCCCTGAGGACCGCTTCCAGCTCGCTGAGCTTGCGCTCGAGCTCCTGCAGCGTCTGCGTGACGGCCTGCTCGTCCATCCGGCCTCAAGCGTATCGGCCTCAAACGGCTCGCGACCGGGCGCCTGCGGGCCGGCGCGATCAGCTCGCGCTTAGCGAGGTGCCGCCCAGCACCTCGACGGCGATGCTGGCCGCTTCGGTCGGGGTGCGCCCGACCCGCACGCCCTTCGCTTCCAGCGCCTGGGCCTTGGCGGCAGCCGTCCCAGCGGAGCCCGAGACGATCGCTCCGGCGTGTCCCATCTGCTTGCCCGCCGGCGCAGTGAAGCCGGCGATGTAGGCCACGACCGGCTTGCTCATGTGCTCGGCGATGTACTCGGCGGCCTCCTCCTCGGCGGATCCCCCGATCTCGCCCGACAGCACGACCAGCTCGGTCTCCTCGTCGGCCTCGAACAGCTCCAGGATGTCGACGAAGGAGGAGCCCGGAACGGGGTCTCCGCCGATGCCGACGATCGTGCTGCACCCGAAGCCGGCCTGGGCGATCTCGTTTCCGATCTGGTAGGTCAGGGTGCCGGACCGCGAGACCACGCCGATATTGCCCTGCGTGAAGAACGAGGCGGGGATGATGCCGACGTTGGCCTTGCCGGGGGAGAGGATGCCGGGGCAGTTCGGCCCGACCAGGCGGGTGTCCGGGTGGTCCCGTTGCAGGGTGTTGTAGACGCGCAGCTCGTCGTGTGCCGGGATGCCCTCGGTGATCGTGATGACCAGCTCGACCCCCGCCGCGGCAGCTTCGAGGATCGAGTCGGCGGCGAAGCGGGGCGGGACGAAGATCATCGCGGTGTTCGGTTGCGCCTCCGCGGCGGCCTCCTCCCAGCTGTCGAAGACGGGGATTCCCTCGACGTCCTGCCCGCCCTTGCCAGGCGTGACGCCGCCCACCACGTTGGTGCCGTAGTTGCGGTTGTTCAGGGTGTGGAAGGTGCCCTCGCGACCGGTGATGCCGGCTACGCAAAGGCGGGTGCCCTGGTCGACCAGGACGGACATCAGACCTGCTCTCCTGCGACGCCCGATGCGAGCGCGACGACCTTCTCGGCGGCCTCGTTCATCGTCGCCGCAGAGTAGACGTTCGGCAGCGCTGCCTCCTTGAGCAGGCGCCGGCCCTCCTTGTCGTTGGTGCCGTCCAGGCGGACCACGAAGGGGATCGATTTGCCGTGCTCGTCCAGCTGACCGAAGGCGGCGATCAGGCCTTCTGCCACCTCGTCACCGCGGGTGATGCCGCCGAAGATGTTGAAGAGGACCGCCTTGACCGCGTCGTTGGCCAGGATCAGTTCGACCGCGCCCCTGATCTTCTCCGCGTTCGAGCCGCCGCCCGCGTCGAGGAAGTTGGCCGGACGGCCGCCGGCCTGCGCGACGACGTCGAGCGTCGACATGACGAGCCCGGCGCCGTTGCCCAGGATGCCGATGTCGCCGTCCAGCTTCACGTACTGGACGCCCTCCTCCTTGGCGCGGCGCTCCAGCGGGTCTTCGTTCTCGCTGTCCGACAGCGATTGGTTCTCGGGGTGCCGGTAGAGGGCGTTGCCGTCGAGCGAGACCTTCGAGTCGAGCGCCTTGACCTCGCGCTCCGGGGTGACGATCAGCGGGTTGATCTCGGCCAGCGTCGCGTCCTCCTGGAGCCACACCTCGTAGAGGGCGACCAGAGCATCGGCGACGCCCTCGACGACATCGGCGTCGGCGCCGCCCGCCGTCGCGATCTGTTCGGCCTCGGCGTGCGAGAGCCCAGCCAGCGGATCGACGTGATGGCGGACCAGCTTCTCCGGGGTCCGCTCGGCGACCTCTTCGATGTCCACGCCGCCCTCGACGCTGAACATCACGAGCGGCTGCTTGGCCGAGCGGTCCAGCAGCACCGAGGCGTAGTACTCCGAGGCGATGTCGGAGGCGTGCTCGATCCACACGGTCCGCACGATGTGCCCCTTGATGTCCATGCCGAGGATGTTGGCCGCGTGCTCTCGCAGCTCGGCCTCGTCAGCGGCCAGCTTGACCCCGCCCGCCTTGCCGCGCCCGCCGATCAGGACCTGCGCCTTGACCACGACCGGATAACCGACCTCCGCGGCAGCCTGCACGGCCGCCTCGACCGAGTCGACAGCCTTGCCCGAGGAGACCCGCAATCCGTGACGGGCGAACAGCTCCTTGCCTTGGTACTCCAACAGGTCCATTTGCGGCGCGGGACTCTAACGCAAGACGAGGAAATGCGTGCAGGAGGCCGCGGGATCGCTGCCCGCACCGCGTCCCCGAGCGTCGGCGCGGCATAATGCGCCCCGCGATGCCGATCCCGAAGAACGTCACATTCGTCACCTTCGACGTATATGGAACCCTGATCGACTGGGAGACGGGGATCTACGAGGCATTCGCCAAGGAGGCTGCGCGGGACGGCGTCGAGATCGACCGGGCCGTCCTGATCCCGATGTTCCACGAGATCGAGCGCGAAATCGAGGGCGGGTCCTACGAGCTGTACGCCGAGGTCCTTCGACGCACCGCGATCGAGATCGCCAAACGGCTGGACTGGTCCCTGGAGCCTTCGCGCTCGGGCTTCCTGCCCGACTCGGTGCAGCGCTGGATGCCCTTCAAGGAAACGGCCACGCAGCTTCAGAAGCTCTCCAAGAAGTACAAACTGGGGCTGCTCTCGAACATCGACGACAAGCTGCTGGGCCAGACCAGGCGCCATATCGGCATCGACTTCGATCTCGTCGTCACTGCCCAGCAGGTCCGCTCCTACAAGCCCGAGCCGCCGCACTTCACCGAGTGCGCCAGGCGGATGGGCGGCAAGCGCGGCTGGGTGCACGTCGCGGCCAGCCATTACCACGACGTGGTCCCGTGCGTCAAACAGAGGGTCCCCGTGATCTGGGTCAACCGCAACAAGGAGACGCTGGACTCCTCGCAGAAGAAGCCCACGGCCGAGGTCTCAAACCTCAAAGAGGCCGCCAAGCTTCTCGGCGTGACCTGAGCCGTTGCGGGCTCGCGCCCTGCACCCTGACGCGCTGGTGGTCTCGAGCGCGTTGCTGCGGGCGAACTGCGTGGTGGTCAGGGGAGGGGCCGGTCCCGACGGCGAGGACGGGGGTGCGCTGGGCGTCCGGCACGTTCCAGCGCAGCCGCAGGGTGAGACCTTCCTGATCGACTCCCCCGTGTTGCCCGACGAGCTCGACGCGCTGCCCGCGCTGGTCGAGCAGGCGCGCTTCCCCGCGCCCAGCGGCCTGCTGGCGACGCACGCCGTCTGGGACCACCTGCTCGGGCGGCTCGCCTTCCCCGGCCTGGCGCTGGGGTGCGCCGAGAGCACGGCAGAGAGGCTGGCCGGCGAGCCCGGCGCCGCGCAGCGGGCGCTGAGGGACTTCGACGAAGACCTGGGGATCGACCGTGCCGCGCCGCTCTCCCTCGGCGCGGTCCAGGCTCTGCCGGTGCCCGGCCGCTGTGAGCTGGGAGAGCACGAGCTGGAGCTACACGTGGCGCAGGGCCACACGGCGGACGGCATGGCCATCGTCATCCCCTGGGCCGGCGTGCTGGTCGCCGGCGACTATCTCTCGCCCGTCGAGATCCCGCAGCTGAGCGCGGGGGATCGCACCGATGACTACCTCGCGACGCTGGACCGCTTGGAAGGGCTGCTGGCGGCGGTCGAGCACGTCGTGCCGGGCCACGGCCCACCGCTGGGGACCGAGCATGCACGGGCGATCTGCGCCGAGGACCGCGAGTACCTGCACGCCCTGCGGGTCCTGGGCGCCGACGCGCCGTTGCCGCAGGGACGACAGACGCGCCTGTGTCGCGCCATCCACGCGCAGAACCTCCAGCAGCGCTGCTGAGCGCTCCTCTGCCCGACCTCGCCGCCGAGCATCGGGCCGCGGCGACCGTCTGGCGCTCGTAGCGAGCTGCTACTCCTCGCTCTTGATCGTCGCGATCGGGGCACCGGCTTGAATCGGCGCGCCCTCCTGGATCGGCAGGTCGACGATGGTGCCGGCCTTGTGGGCCGTGATCTCGTTCTCCATCTTCATCGCCTCGATGATGCAGAGCAGCTGCCCCTCTTCGACGACGTCGCCCTGCTTCACCAGCACCCTCCACATGTTCCCCTGCAGCGGTGCTTCGAGCGTGTCCGGCCCTCCGGCGGAGGAGGACTTCCGCTCGCTGCGCCTGGCTTTCGCAGCGGGCGTGGCGCCGTTCGCCGTCGCACCGCCGCCGCCCGCGAAGGGCGGGCCGACGACGCGCACGTCGAAGCGCTTGCCCGATACCTCGACCTCGTAGGTCTGCTCGACGCTCGGCTCCTCGAGCTCGGCCGGGGGCGCCGCGCCCGGCGGAAAGGCCAGCGTCTTCAGCCAGTTCTTGTCCTCCATCAGCTCCCTGCAGGTCTCGCCGTTGGCCCACTGCTCGGTGGCGAGCAGGGCCTGGTGGAACGGGATCAGGGTCTTCAACCCCTCGATCTCGTATTCGCCCAGCGCCCGCAGCATCCGGCTGGTGGCCTGGGCGCGATCGGCGTCCCAGACGATCAACTTGGCGACCATCGGGTCGTACATCGGAGAGACCTCCCCGCCTTCCCGCACGCCCGAGTCGACCCGCACGCCCGGGCCTGAGGGCTCCTTGTAGCGGCCGATCCGGCCGGGCGCCGGGGCGAAGTTCTTCGATGCGTCCTCAGCGTTGATGCGGCACTCGATCGCGTGGCCGCGGAGCTCGACGTCGTCCTGGGCGTAGGAGAGTTCCTCGCCGGCGGCCGCTTTGATGCCCTCCTTGACGATGTCGACCCCGGTCGTCATCTCGGTCACGCAGTGCTCGACCTGGACGCGCGTGTTCATCTCCAGGAAGAAGTACTCGGGCTCGCCGGGTTCGTCCTGGTGCGTGGCGAACAGGCCCTCGATCGTGCCCGCGCCGACGTAGTCGACCGCCTTGGCGGCCTCCACGCCGATATGCCCGATGCGCTCGCGGATCTGCGGGTCGACGACCCATTCGGGCGCCGGGGACTCCTCGATCACCTTCTGGTGGCGGCGCTGGATCGAGCAGTCGCGCTCGCCGAGGTGGATGACGTTGCCGTGGCGGTCGGCGAGCACCTGCACCTCGACGTGGCGGGGGTCGTGCAGGTAGCGCTCGAGGTAGACGGTGGCGTCGGAGAAGAACTTCTCGCCTTCGCGGCT
>JBKQOO010000030.1:0-9085 GCA_052145475.1 Solirubrobacteraceae bacterium | reverse complement strand
GCGCTTGTGACCGCGCAGCGGCCGGTTGCTGTCAAGCGCGGCGCTCGTCCCTTGATTGCCGAACTGTCCAGGGCGCGCGCAGTGCGGGCGCTCCCGGGCCTGTCGAAATGCTCGATCACCAGGCTCGTCACGCCATCTCCCGGGTCGGACGCATCGCAATTGTCGGTAGGACGGGCTGGGTTCGGGTCAAGCGCCTCCCATCGACCGGGGATCGTGCCCCGGGAGGCGCCGCGGGCCCGGCGCGGCGATCGGGTGCGCGGCAGCCGGCTAGGACAGCTCGCGCGCGCGGCAGGCGAGTTGCAGCAGCAGCAGGTCGTCGGCGTTGTCCCGCTCGACTTCGAGCAGGTCGAAGACCCGGTTGATCCGGTAGGCAACGGCGTTGCGGTGCAGGTTCATCCGCTGAGCCGTGCGCGTCAGCGAGCCCTGCTCGTCGAGGTAGACGTGCAGCGTCTGGATCAGCCGCTCGGCGCGCACGCCGCCCAGGGACGAGAGCGGCGCGAGCACCGACATGGCAGCCTCGCGCGCCGTGTCCGAGGCGTACCACTCGACGAGCGCACGCCGCAGGCCGAACCGGTCGAACGCCACGGCGCCGCTGGCCGGGCGCGAGGTGCGCGCGGCGATCACGGCAGACCTCGACTCCGCGAGCGATGCCAGCAGGCCGCTCGTGCCGGCACCGGCCATCCCCACCCCGCAGCGGATGAGCGTGGTGGGGATCCTGTCGCGCACCGTCGCCAGCACCGTGTCCATCAGGTCCGCGACCTCGGCGGCGGCCGTCGCGCCCGGGTCGCTCAGGTAGGTGTTGATGAGCACGATTGCGTCACCGGCGCGTGCCTCGTGCCATGTGCCCCCGCTCGCGCGCGCGGCCTGCAGCGCTGCGGCTCCGACCCGCACCCGCTCTTCGTAGGCCGCGAGCTCCTCACCGGGGGGCGTGTCGCTCAGGTTCTCGAAGTCCAGCCGCGCCACGACATGCCAGCCGTCGATCGGGAACCCCAGGCTCCGCGCGCGCAACACGGCCTGATCCCTGAGCTTGGGAGGCGCCGCCAGCAGATCCGTGATCACCTCCTGTCGCGACTGGGTGGGCAGCTCCTGCGCCCGCCGGGCGCGCTCCAGCGCGTCGGCGACGCTGTGTGCAGCGGCCTGCAGCACGATCGCCAGGCCCATCGCGAGATCGCCGTCCTGGGCGGGCGCAGCGACCCAGCCTTCGACGCGGCCGTCGACCACGACCGGCCGCGACGAGAGCTCGGCCGGCTCGGAGGAGGCCATCGAGATCGGCACGCCGAGCGCCGCGCTGGCCCGTTCGAGCAGTGACTCGACGGTGCCGTCGGACGGGTGCGCCTCGACAGACCGAACGGCCGTGTAGGCACGGAGCAGCGCGACGTCGGCGTCACCGGTCAGCTCGCGTCCGATCGCGAGCGCGAGATCCGCGAGGTTGACGTCGTTGCCCGTTCCCAGGATCGCGGTGCCGGAGCGGTGGGCGATCGCGATCGTCGTCGAGGCGACGCTGGGAATGTCGGCGGTGCTCAGCACCAGCGCCGCGACTCTGCGGCTGCGGGCGACCCGCAATGCCATGTCGAAGCGGTAGCTGCTGACCGTCGCCGAGACGCCGCGTGTCAGCAGCACGATGTTGTGCTCGCGCACGCGCTCGAGGTGACCCAGATCCTCGATCAGCGTCACCCCCTCGACGACCGCGTCCCCCCGCGGCCGCGAAACGTAGCCCAGAAGTGGGCTCAGCGCCGGCGATGCGACCAACTCCCCGAGAGAGGCCACGCCGCCATCGTAAACCGAATCGGTTGTCCTAGGTGAAGAGGGTGCAGATGCGGCTCGACGCGTTGACCCTGCCGGCGCTGGCGCGCGGCTGCTCGGTCCTGGGCGCCGGCGGCGGCGGTGACCCGGCGCTGCCCCTGATCATGGCGCTGCATGCCGTCGAGCAGCACGGTCCGGTGGAGGTGCTCGACGTGGAGGAGGTGGATGACCACGACCTGGTCCTCCCCTGCGGCATGATCGGCGCGCCGACGATCGCCGAGGAGCGTGTCTGGAACGGCGATGAGGGCCGCACGCTGTGCCGGGTCGTCGAAGCTGCAAAGGGACGGCCGGTCGACGTGCTGATGGCCTTCCAGATCGGCGGCGCCAACGGCCTGCTGCCGGTGACCTGGGCGGCCCGGCAGGGCCTCGCGATCCTCGACGCGGACGGCACGGGCCGGGCGTTCCCTCAGCTCTACCAGCAGGCGATGTTCCTGGCCGGGATCCCGCCGAACCCGGTCGTGCTCACGGACGGGCGGGGCAACACGCTGACGTTCGATCCGGCGGACGACATCTGGGCGGATCGGTTGGCGCGGGGCTCGCTGGCCGGTCTCGGCGGTGTCTGTGCCGCCGCGATGTACTGCATGACGGGCGATCAGCTGCAAGGGGCGACGATCGCCGGCTCCGTCTCGCTGGCGGTTCGCCTCGGCGAGGCGATGCGGAGCGAGGACGTCGAAGCGCGGGTGGGCGGGATGTGCGAGACACTCGGCGCGAATGTCCTGATCAAGGGCCGGGTTCGCGGTGTCCAGCGTCGCTCCGGCGAGGGGTTCGTGCGTGGCTCGGCGACGATCGTGGGAAGCGGCGCCGACAGCGGGCGCCAGCTGCACCTGGAGCTCCAGAACGAGTTCCTGCTCGTGCTGGAGGACGGCGTGCCGTGCGCGGCGGTTCCGGATCTGATCACGGTGCTCTCGTCGAGCTCCGGCCTGCCGATGGGGGTGGAGGATCTCCGCTCTGGCGAGCAGGTGATCGTGCTGGTCTCGGCCGCTCCCAGCGTGTGGCGCTCGCCCCCCGGGAGCGAGATCGCCGGACTGGACGCGTTCGGCTACGACGTCGCCCTCGCCGGCGGACGGGCAGGGCAGCCGAATGGCTGAGCTGCGGCTCAGCCTCAGCGTCGGCGACGACGGCGCGGCCGCGATCCTGCTCGATCGGCGCGGCCGTGTGCTCTCCCGCGCGCGGGTCGCCTGCGAGCGTGACGAACCGTCGACGATCGTCGCCGCGATCCGGTCCTTGCTGGGCGCTTCGCGGGCCAACCCGGGGCAGATCGCAGGCGCCGTCCTGGGCTCGCCCGCGGCACTGCGCGCGATCGAGCGGCGCGGCGGGCTACGACGGGTCGCGGTTCTGCGGATCGGCAGCCCCCTCACCCTCGCGGTTCATCCGCTCGCCACCTGGCCCGAGACCCTGCGGCGCGCGGTGTCGGCCGGCGAGGGGATCGCCGGCGGCGGCGCGGAGTACGACGGGCGGGAGGTCACAGCGCTCGACGTGGAAGCCGTCGAGCGCTTCCTCGCGGAGGTGGCCGGCGTGGCCGAGGCGGTCGCGATCACCAGCCAGTTCTCGTCGGTCGCGCCCGAGCACGAGCTTGCAGCGAGAGAGCTCGTCCGCGGTTGCCTGGGGGCGGCGACGCCCGTCTCGCTCAGCCACGAGCTCGGGACGATCGGCCTGCTGGCGCGCGAGAACGCGACGGTGCTGAACGCGGCGCTCGGAGGCGTGGCCGAGCTTCTGGTGAGCACGTTGCGCGGCGCACTCGAGGCCGAGGACATCGATGCCGAGCCGTTCTTCGCCAAGAGCGACGGCACCGTGATGACGTTGGAGCACACGGTGCGCTACCCGTTCCACATGGTGGGCAGCGGGCCAGCCAGCGCGATCCGCGGCGCGGCCTGGCTGAGTGGGCTACCGGACGCTGCCGTGGTCGATGCGGGCGCGCAGAGCACCAGCATCGGCGGGCTCGTCGGTGGACTTCCGCGCGAGCGGCCCACCCCGACCGAGATCGCGGGGGTGCGTGCGAACTTCCACGTTCCGCACCTCGTGAGACTGCCCTACCGCGGCGCCGATGCGCTCGTGGACGGAGCGCTGGCCGAGGCGGTGGAGGAGATGCGCATCGCCCGTCCTCCCGCTCCGCTGGTGGTGGTCGGCGCCGCCGCCGAAAGGGCCGGCGAGCAGCTCGAGGGGCTCGGTGATCTCGTCATCCCCAAGGACGGCGCGGTCGCCGAGGCGGTCGGCCTCGCCATCGGCCCGGCCGGCGGCAACGCCGACCGGATCTGCATCAACCGGCCCGCTATCCGCGCGACGACGATCGAGGCGGCGCGGGCCGACGCCGTGGCGCGAGCGATCCACGCCGGCGCGGACCCCGAGCGCGTGCAGGTCATCGACATTCAGGAAATCCCGCTGAGCTACGTCCTGGACCCGGCGATCCGCATCCGCGCCCGGGCCGCCGGGCCGCCGCTCTAGCTTGTGCGCAAACCACGAATTCGAGCGTCGATTCGTCAACTACGACAAGAGCGACACCGCTCGCTCCGGATAAACCTCCCGACATTGGCTCACAGCCAGTCGGTCGCGCGGCAGCAGAGGAGGCCCGCGCCCCGGCCTCCAAACCCGACTACGGAGGTTCGCCGATCATGTCTGCTGCCGCGCAGGTGTCCCGTATCAGGCCCGGGTGTCCGGCCAACGCCCAAGCCAGACAGGCGGAGCTGGTCCTCGCGGCGCGCAGCGGGCGCCCCGGCGCTCGTGCCGAGTTCGTCGAGTCGTTCATGCCCCTGATCCGGAGCGTCGCGCAGATATATCGCCATGTCCCGGGGATCGACGGATCCGAGCTCGTCCAGGAGGGGGTGGTCGGCGTGCTGCGGGCGCTGGAGCGCTACGACCCCGGGCTCGGCGCCCCATTCTGGGCCTACGCGTCGTGGTGGGTGCGCCAGGCAATGCAGCAGCTCGTCGCGGAGTTGTCCCGCCCGGTCGTGCTCTCCGACCGCGCGCTGCGGCAGCTCGCGCGGGTACGAAGCGCGCGGCGCAACTTCGTCGGGGAGCGCGCGCGAGAGCCGACCCTCAGGGAGCTTGCGGCGGCGAGCGATCTGACCGTCGAGCAGCTTCAGCGGCTGACAGCAGCCGACCGGCAGCCGCGGGGGCTGGACGAGCCGCTGCACGCGATGGCCGAGGGAGGGGCCACCTTCGGGGACATGGTCCGCGACCCCGTCGCCGAGGAGGCCTACGAGGAAGCGGTCTCACGCCGGGAGGTCTCCGAGCTGCCACGGCTCCTGGAGCGCGTCACCGAGCGCGAGCGAATCGTGATCGAGGTGCGCTACGGCCTGGACGGGACCGAGCGCACGCTGCGTGAGCTCGGACAGATGCTGGGTGTGAGCGCAGAGCGCGTGCGACAGATCGAGCAGACCGCGCTGGAGAAGATGCGCACCGCCTACCCGCACAGCCCGCACCCGGCTCCGCGAGCGCTTGGAGCCCTTACCCCTGCGACCGGCCTCGCCGCCGCCCGCGTCGCTCAGGTGGAACCCTCGCGCTCCTCCGGCCGTCGCGGCAAGCGTCTCCGGGGGCGGGCTGGGCGTGGCGCCGGCCGTCCCATGGGTGACGGGCTGCGCACCGCGTCACCGCCCCGCACGGGCCTCTCGGAGCCGCGGGGCGTCGGAGCATGATCCCCTCGCGTCAACAGCGCCTGGTCGACGTCCGTCGCAGCGCCGGCCAGGCCGCGCTGGGGCGGGCATGGCGGGCTCGTCACAGCGAGCTCGCCCTGGTCGAGCTGTACCTCGCGCAGATCGGCCCGGCCGAGGGCCGCCGCTCGCGCGCTTCACAGAGAGGGCCCTCCGACGCGGGAGGGCGCAAGCCTCGCTCAGAGCCCTTCGCTCCGAGCGGGCGCGTGCGCTACTACCTGGCGCCGCTCGGCCTGGCGCGGTTCGGCCGTTCCTGACCCCTCATCCGTGGTCCGCCGTGCTCGCGCGCAGGCGAAGTTCCAGCTCTTCGATGCGGGCCAGCAGTTCGCACGCGAGCACCGCGCCCGCATAGTTGAGGCCCAGGTCCCCGCGCAGGCGCAGGGCCCGCATCAAGAGCGCCGCGTCCCTGGCCCGGAACAGGGGTGCGAGCGCGGTGCCGCCGCGCGGTTCGAGCAGGCCCAGACGGACGAGCCGGCGCACGACGTCGGGATGCAGCCCTGTCCGCTCGGCCAGCGCCTCGAGCGCCACCAGCGAGATCTCGCTCCTGGCCAGCGCCCGGCTGCGGTCCGGACGAGCCCTCGCCGCCATCAGCCACGCTTCCGGGGGTCGAATTTCGAGGTCTCGGCCAGCTGCTCGAACAGCTCGCGTTCCCGTTTGCTCAGCCGTTTCGGAACCTGCACCTCGACGACGGCGTAAAGGTTGCCGCTCGAGCCGTCCCTGTTGGGCAGCCCCTGCCCGCGGAGCCGCAGCCGCCGGCCGCTCGAGGATCCCTCGGGCACGCGCAGACGGACCTCGCCATCCAGTGTCGGAACGGGGACCTCGGCGCCGAGCGCCGCCTCCCATGGCGCAACGGGGAGGTCGACATAGAGGTCGCGTCCTTTGACCCGGAACAACGGGTGAGGTCTCAGGCGGACCCGCAGCAGCAGATCGCCGGCAGGGCCGCCACCGATGCCTGCGCTGCCCTGTCCGGCGAGCCGGATCCGCTGGCCGTCGCTCACGCCGCGCGGGATCTCGACCTCGAAGTCGCGCCCGTCGCCCAGCGAGATCCGGCGTTTGCCGCCTCTCGCGGCTTCCTCCAGGGTCAGCTCGAGCACTGCCTCCTGGTCGCCGCCCCGCCGCGAGAAGCCCTCGAAGCCCGTCCGACCCGCCCTGCCGTTGGCGCCCGGGCGGCCCCGCTGCCCGAACAGCCCCTCGAAGAAGTCGCTGAAGTCGCCCCCGCCGAATTCGACGCGCACATCCCCGAAGCCGTCGCCCGTGCCGAAGCCCTCGAAACCGCCTGCGCCCGATACGTCCTGGCCCGCTTTCCAGTTCGCGCCGAGGCGGTCGTAGCGCTCGCGCTTCTCCTCGTCGCGCAGGACCTCGTAGGCCTCCGAGATCTGCTTGAAGCGATCCACGGCGCCCGGGTCTTTGTTGACGTCGGGATGGTATTTGCGCGCCAGTCGCCTGTACGAGCGCCGGATGTCATCCGTGCTCGCGTCGCGCGGCACCTCCAGCGCCTCGTAGTAGTCCTGGAATGCGACCGCCATCAGCTTCCATGCTCGCCCGCTCGTGCCACTACGACCTGGGCGGGGCGGACCACGCGATCGCCACGCGCGAACCCCGAGCGGTGGACCTCGAGGATCGTCTGGTCGGGGACCTCACCGCTCCTGCGCGTTGCCACCGCCTCGTGACGCTCGGGGTCGAAGCGGTCGCCCGGCATCCCGATTCGCGCCGCTCCCTGACGCTGAAGGACGCCGTCGATCTGGGCCAGCACCGCCTCGAGCCCCTGGCGGCAGGGACCGTCGACTTCCATCTGCATCGCTCGCTCGACGCTGTCGAGGACGTCGAGCCAGTCGCGCAGCACCGACTCCCTGGCCTCGTCGACACGGCGCTCCAGTTCGCGTCCGGAGCGCTTTCGGTAGTTGTCCAGGTCTGCCAGCGCGCGCCGGTAGCGATCCTCGATCTGAGCCAGTTCCGCGGCCGGATCGCCCCGGTCTTCGGCCTCGGGCACCGGCAGACCCGAACCGTCGGGTCCGCCCTGCGAGGACGCACGACGCTCCTGCTCGCTCGAATCGGCGCGCGGCGCCCCTTGCTGGCCGGCGTCAATCCCGTGTGAACTCGGCATCGACCACCTCTTGGTCGGAATCGGCCTCTGCGCCGCCCTCGCCCTCGTGGGCGCCGCCGTCTCCGCCGCCGCTCGACGCGCTTGCCGCGCTGGTCGGGAGGCTGTGCACGAGCTGCTGCAGGTCGGCGATCAGCGGGCGTGTCCTGTCCAGGCCGGCTTCGTCCTTGAGCGCCTCGCGAGCGCCGGCCACCAGTTGTTCGGCGCGCGCCTTCTCGTGGACGGGCAGGCCGGAGCCGAGTTCGCCGATCAGCTGCTCGACGCGGTAGGCCAGCGAGTCGAGCTCGTTGCGCGCATCGATCTCCTCGCGTCGGCGGCGGTCCTCGTCGGCGTTCGATTCGGCGTCCTTCACCATTTTCTCGATCTCGCCCTGATCGAGGTTCGTGCTCTCGGAGATCGTGACCTGCTGTTCCTTGCCGGTCTCCTTGTCGCGGGCCGAGACGTTGAGGATTCCATTGGCGTCGATGTCGAAGGTCACCTCGACCTGGGGCACCCCCCGGCGAGCCTGCGGTATCCCTTCGAGCCTGAAGCGCGCCAGCTGCCGGTTGTCGGAGGCGAGCTCGCGCTCGCCCTGGAGGACGACGACGTCAACCGCTGTCTGGTTGTCCTCCGCCGTCGAGAACGTCTCGGTCCGTCGCGCCGGGATCGTCGTGTTGCGCTCGATCACCTTGGTGTTCACGCCACCGAGCGTCTCGAGGCCCAGCGAGAGGGGGGTGACGTCGAGCAGGACGACGTCGTCGACTTCTCCCTTGAGCACTCCGGCCTGCAGGCCCGCGCCGATCGCCACCACCTCGTCGGGGTTGACGGTCATGTTGGGTTCCTTCCCTCCCGTCAGCCGGCGCACGAGCTCCTGAACGGCGGGGATCCGGGTGGAGCCTCCGACCAGGATCACCTCGTCGATGTCGTCGGCTGTCATCTTCGCGTCAGACAGCGCCTGCTCGACCGGTCCCCGGCAGCGCTCGACCAGATCGCTGGTGAGCTGATCGAACTGCGAGCGCGTCAGCGTCATGTTCAGGTGCTTGGGACCGGCTGCGTCGGCCGTGATGAAGGGCAGGTTGATCTGAGTCTGTGTCGTCGTCGAAAGTTCCACCTTGGCGCGCTCCGCCGCCTCGTAGAGCCTCTGCAGGGCTTGTGGATCTGAGCGCAGGTCGATCCCCTGTTCGCGCTTGAACTCGTCGGCGATCCAGTCGACGATCCGCTTGTCGAAGTCGTCGCCACCCAGGTGCCCGTCGCCACTGGTGGAGCGGACCTCGACCACCCCGTCGCCGACGTCCAGGAGCGAGACGTCGAAGGTGCCGCCGCCGAGGTCGAACACGAGCACCGTCTCCTGGCCCTTCTTGTCCATCCCGTAGGCGAGCGCCGCCGCAGTGGGCTCGTTGATGATCCGCAGCACCTCGAGCCCGGCGATCTTGCCGGCGTCCTTGGTGGCTTGGCGCTGGGCGTCGTTGAAGTAGGCGGGAACGGTGATGACCGCCTCGGTCACTTTCTCGCCCAGGAATTTCGCGGCATCCTCGGCCAGCTTGCGCAGCACGAG
>JBKQOO010000029.1:0-7703 GCA_052145475.1 Solirubrobacteraceae bacterium | reverse complement strand
TGCGCATCGGGGAGCTGTGCTCGCTGCGCTGGCGGAGCGTGGACCTGGCCGGCGGCTGGGTCATGGTGGAGGACTCCAAGACCGACGCAGGCACCCGGAAAGTCAAGATCCGGGGCGCCCTCAGGGGCGAGCTGCAGGCCCTCAGGAGCCGGGGACCGGTCAACCAGGACGCCTACGTGTTCCCGACCCGCTCGGGAGCCCGCCAGTACGAGTGCAAGGTCCGGACGGGCACCCTTGCGGCGGCCGTGAAGCGAGCGAACGCGAACCTGGCCGAGAAGGGCCTCCCGCCGCTGCCGGCCAACCTCACGCCGCACAGCCTGCGCCGAACCTTCGCAACGGTGCTCTATGCGCTGGGCGAAGCGCCGCCCGTGGTGATGGCGGAAATGGGCCACACCGACCCGGCGCTGGCGCTCAAGGTCTACGCTTCGGCCATGCGGCTGAGCGCAGGCGAGAAGGACGAGCTGGCGGCCCTTGTGGCCGGCGAGCAGGCCGGCGTTCTGGACCTCGAGCAGGCCCGGGCTGCGAGGGCCGCATGATCGCCAAACGGCCTCCATTTGGCAAACGAATTGGCAAACGAGCCGGGACCGGGGGCGCCGACCCCGCCGAGAGGCTCGCAGCGTGAGCACAGGAAACCGCTCATTTGCAGGCGTTTCAGCCCTCACGGAGCCAGAGCTGAGGGTGCTCGGCTGCCTGCTGGAGAAGCAGCGCACGACGCCGGACGCCTACCCGCTGTCGTTGAACGCGCTGCGGCTGGCCTGCAACCAGTCGACCAACCGCGACCCCGTGGTGGACTACGACGAGACGCTGATTCGCGATGCCCTGCACCGGCTCGAGCGGCGCGGCCTGACGCGGCTGGCCAGCGGCGCGGGCAGCCGCGCCCCGAAGTACCGCCACCTGCTCGCCGAGGCGCTGCCGATGGACCGGGCCGAGCAGGCGGTGATGTGCGTCTTGATGCTGCGCGGTCCGCAGACGCCGGGGGAGCTCAAGCAGCGGACCGAGCGGATGCACGAGTTCTCCGAGCTGGCCGACGTCCACGACACGCTGGAGCGGCTGCTCGGGCGCGGGCTCGCCGCCCGGCTCGAGCGCCGGCCCGGTCAGAAGGAGGAGCGATACGCCCAGCTGCTGGGAGCGGCGGGGGAGGGGAGCGAGGAGGCGGACGGCTCGACCCCCGGGCTCGTGGCGAACGGCGTGTCGGAACAGGACGCTGCCCCGCTCAACGGGATGGGGCTCGAGCAGCGCGTCGCCCGCCTGGAGCGCGAGGTGGCCGAGCTGCGGGCCCGCGCCGGGATCGCGGCGGGCGGGGAGCGGACCCCGTGAGCTTGCACCTGGCGCTGACGATCGCCAGCGCCTCGGACACCGCGACCGGAGTCGGGATCCCCGTGGCGGTCGCCGCGGGGCTCGTCTCGTTCCTCTCGCCCTGCGTGCTCCCGCTCGTGCCCGGCTACCTCTCGACGGTGATCGGCGTGACGCCGACCGATCTCAAAGAGGGGGTGGGCGCGAAGCGGGTGCTGGTGCCCAGCCTGCTGTTCATCGCGAGCTTCTCCGCGATCTTCATCCTGCTGGGGCTGAGCGCGACGGTCATCGGTTCGGCGCTGAACACCCACAAACAGGAGCTCGAGCAGATCGGGGGGATCCTGATCATCCTGATGGGGCTCGTGTTCCTGTCGACGCCGTTCGTCGGGATGTTCAACCGCGAGTGGCACTCCGAGACGCTGCTGCGCCTGGCGGGCCGGGGCGGTCCGCTGCTGGCCGGGGCAGCCTTCGCGATCGCCTGGACGCCCTGCACCAGCATCACGCTCGGAGCGATCCTGACCCAGGCCGCGATCTCCAGCTCCGCCGCCCACGGCGCTCTCCTGCTGGCCTTCTACTCGCTGGGTCTGGCGATCCCGTTCCTGCTGATCGCGCTGGCCTTCGAGCGGATGACCCTCGCCCTGACGGTGGTAAAGCGCCATTTTCCGGTGATCATCGCCGTCGGCGGGCTGGTGATGATCGGGCTCGGGCTGCTGATCGTGACCGGGGAGTTCACGACGCTGAACACCAAGGCGCAAGAAGCCACTCAGCAGCTGGGACTTCCGAGCAGCTCGATCTGATCGAACCGGCGGCATCCGTGCGAGACGCCGCCAATTCGATCGATGCCGTCCCTGGCGATCGTTCAGGCCCCGTACACGGGGACCAGCATTGCTCGTGCGATCGTGTGTGCCAGCGTCTGGAACAAAGCCAGCGCCGGGGTCGCCCCATCGGGGACTCCAGCCTCCGCCACATCCAGAGCGGAGACGACGATGAAATACCGGTGCGGGGGTTCGCCTGGTGGCGGCGCAGCGCCCACATAACGGCGCAAGCTGGCGTCGTTGGGCAGATGGGTTGATCCCCTCGGCAACGTCTCGTCTCCATTGCCGGCTCCTGCGGGGAGCGACGTGGCGGAGGCAGGAATGTTGATAGCCGCCCAATGCCAGAAGCCGCTGGGTGTGGGTGCGTCCGGGTCGTACATCGTGACTATGAAGCTCTGTGTCTGCTGGGGGAATCCAGACCACGCGAGATCGGGCGAGGTGTCCTGCCCCCCGGCACCGAAGATCCCGCTGACTTGAGCCACAGGCATGGTCTCGCCGTCAGCCACGAGACTGCTCTGAAGCTGAAAGCTGGGGACAGCCGGAAGTTCCTGGTACGGATCGCGTTTCATTGCCAACCTCCCTTCTGGGCTGTGCGCATGTCGAATCGCGACCTGATGAGCTTAGGGCGGCCCTGCCGCGTCGTCAGCCCGTGGCGGCTGTCGCGGCGCCGCTCTGGCGCTCGCCGTGCAGCGCCCGGTAGCGTGCTTCCCACGCTTCCTGGTTGCGCTTGGCATCCAGCACGAAGGGGGAGTAGCCGATCGCTTTGACGATCCCCTCGTTGATCGCCGACTCGGGGAAGGGCAGCGGTCGCATGACGTCTACGAACAGCACCACGCGGGTCTCGTCGGTGTCGTTCCAGACCACGTGGTTGAACGTGTCGTCGAAGACCATGCTCTGACCCTCCTGCCAGTGGCGGAAGTCCTCGCCCACCCTGATCCGGCAGCTCTCGGCGTCCTCGGGCACGATCAGGCCGAGGTGGTAGCGCAGCACGCCCTTGTAGGGGCCGCGGTGGTCGAGGATGTGCTTGCGCGGGGACAGGATCGAGATCATCGCCGTCTTCATGCCGGGGATCGCCCGCATCAGCGCGGCCGTGCGGGGGCACATCTCGACGCCCAGCTTGGCCTCGAACCCGTACCCGTAGAGGAAGAACGTCTTCCAGCGGTCGTCGTCGGTGATCTCGATCTGATCCTTGGAGATGTCCTGGAAGTTCGCCAGGTCGGCCTGGACCTCGAGTAGCGCCTCGGCCTCCTCGCGGATCACCGTCCAGTTGTCCTCGATCTGCTCGACCCAGGGAAAGCGCTCGAGCGGGAAGAAGGTCGCGTCGCCGACCAGCGAGCGTTTGCCGATGAAGCGCTCGATCGGGGCGAGGATCCATTCCCCGAACCTGATCGTCAACTCGACGGTGCGCTCCCAGGGCGACTTGGACACGTTCCCTCCCGGTGACTCTGGCCGGCGCCACCGTGTCTCGGCGGGCTCGGCGGCTCGGTGCCAGCCTAGCGAATGCCTCGGGCACCCCCGAAACGACTCGACCCCCGGCCGCGTCGTGCGTGCCGGGGGTCGAGCGAGCCAGGAGGGAGTTGGTTAGGCAGCCTCGCGCAGCGCCGCCAGCTCGGGCGACTCGGCGAGCTTCTTCAGCGCCCGCTGCTCGAGCTGGGAGGCCCGCTCGGCGGAGAAGCCGAGGCGCTTGCCGATCGCGGTCAAGGTCTGGGGCTCCTCGCGGCCCGTGCCGAACCGCAGGGTCAGGACCTTGCGCTCCGTTTCGGGCAGCTGCGAGATCGCCCGGTGGACGATCTCCTCGCGCTCGTGCTCCCACGCCGTCTCCTCGGGCGCCTCGGCGTCCGAGGGCAGCAGGTCGCCGAGGGCGGTGTCGCCGTCTTCACCGATCTGCTGATCGAGGCTGACGAGCGCCGCCCGCTGGTGGCGCACCTCCTCGACCTGGTCGATCGGCAGGCCGGTCTCGGCCGCCAGCTCCTCGAGCGTGGGCTCGCGACCCAGGCGCACCGACAGCTCACGCTCGACGCGCCCGACCTTCCGGGAGCGCTGCGCGACGTGGACGGGCAGGCGGATGGTGCGGCCGGAGTTCTCCAGGCCGCGCTGGATCGCCTGACGGATCCACAGCGTTGCGTAGGTCGAGAACCTGAAGCCCTTGCGCCAGTCGAACTTCTCGCTGGCCCGGATCAGGCCGAGCATGCCCTCCTGGACGAGATCGCCCAGAGGCAGGCCCTGGTTCTGGTAACGGCGGGCGTTGGAGGCGACCAGCCGCAGGTTGGAGTTGACGAGCAGTTCCTTGGCGTGCAGATCGCCGCGCTCGATGCGCTTGGCGAGGTCGATCTCCTGAGCGGGGGTGAGCAGCGGGTAGCGTCGCGAGTGTGCGAGCAGCTGGTCGACCGCCTCGGGGATGAACGTGTCGGGGGTGTGGTGGGCGGGATCCAGATCTGGGCGCTCGATCGGGCTGTCAAGCCGCGCCGCTGCGACCGCGTGAGGTCCGTCGGCCTGCGGGGAGGCCTCCTCGACGTCGGGAGCCGTGGGATCGAGCTCTAGTGTTGTGTTCTGAGGGGAATCTGACATGGGCGTCCTTCTAATCCGATGCTTGGAGTCGGAATTATACGCCTCGATAGTTGCGTTGTCAATTATCCTGTTTGGCGCTGTTCCGCAAGCTCGTTCGACGCCAAGTACGTGCTCCCCTGCTTGGGGGATCACATCCAGGATGCTCCGGGGCCCAGGGGCTAGAACCCGCGCAGACGGGAAACGGAGCGCCTTCGAGCGGCTATCCCAGCCATCGGATCCGCGCTGCCTCACGATGAGGCCGGGGCGATAAGCTCGGCACATGAGCATCGAGCTCCGGGTCGACCTGTCGGGCCAGGTCGTTGCGATCACGGGCGCCTCCTCGGGAATCGGCGAGGCGACAGCGCTGGCCTGCGCCCGGGCCGGCGCCGCCGTCGCACTGGCGGCCCGGCGCATGGATCGGATCGAGGCGCTGGCCGAACGGATCATCGGCGACGGTGGGCAGGCGATCGCCGTGCGGACCGACGTGGGCGAGGAGGCCGAGGCGCGGGCATTCATCGAGCGCGCCCACGCCGATCTGGGCCGCCTGGACGCGCTGGTCAACAACGCCGGGGTGATGCTGCTCGGCCCGATCGAGAACGCGCCCACGGAGGAATGGCGTCAGATGGTTCACGTCAACGTGTTCGGCGTCCTCTACTGCACCCACGCCGCGCTGCCGCTGATGCACCAGCAGGGCTCGGGCCACATCGTCAACGTCAGCTCGGTCGCCGGCCGCTTCGCCCGCGCCGGCAGCGGCGTCTACAACCTCACGAAGTTCGGCGTCGGCGCCTTCTCTGAGTCGCTGCGCCAGGAGGCCGTGGCGATGGGCGTGCGGGTGACCCTGATCGAGCCCGGCGCGGTCAGGACCGAGCTGCCCGAGCACAACCGGCCCGAGATCCAGCAGATGATCGCCGGGGTCCTCGCCGACGTGGAGCCGCTGTCGGCCGAGGACATCGCCAACTCGATCCTCTACGCGATCGGCGCGCCGCCCAACGTGGCGGTCAACGAGGTGCTGATCCGCCCCAGCGGTCAGGTTCGCTAGGCGCCGCGCCGAAGCACGAGCGCCGTCAACCGGCCCGCGAAGGCGGCCTCGCCGCGGGCACGATCTCGAGCAGGTCGCTGCCGGCGTGGTCGACCTGCAGCGTCGTGTGGTCGACCCCGAAGCGCTCGTGCAGCATGACCTCCATCTCGCGCCGCGCCCGGTGACAGTCGGTCGCGGACTCGACCTGCACGTGCGCCGAGAGTGCGGGAAAGCCGCTGGTCACCTCCCAGACGTGCAGGTCGTGCACCTCGATCACGCCGGCCTGGCCGACGAGAGACTGCCCGATCTGCTGCGGGTCCAGGCCCTTGGGGGCGGCCTCCAGGAAGATGCGCGCCGAGGAGACGACCAGCGCCGAGCCCGAGCGGATCATCAGCGCGGCGATCGCGAGCGAGGCGATCGGGTCGGCACGCTCGAATCCCGTCGCCAGGATCACGGCGGCGGCGAGCGCGGTGCCGAGAAACCCGTAGAGGTCGGTCAGCACGTGCTTGAAGCTGCCCTCGATGTTGAGGCTGGCGCGGTTGGCGCCGGCCAGCGTCATCGCGGCCACGACGTTGACGGCGGCGCCGGCCAGCGCGACCGCGAGGACCAGGCCCGCGCGGACGTGCGGCGGGTCGACCAGGCGGTGGATCGCGCCGTAGACGATGAAGGCGGCGACGACCAGCAACGTCACGCCGTTGGCCTGGGCGGAGAGGATCTCGAGGCGACGGAAGCCGAACGTCAACGCGCCCCTGGCCGGGCGCGCCGCCAGGCGCAGCGCCACCAGCGAGAAGCCGATCGCGCCGGCGTCGGTGAGCATGTGTCCCGCGTCGGAGAGCAGGGCGAGCGAGTTCGCCACGACGCCGGCGACGACCTCGCCGGCCATCAGCGCGACGATCAGGCACAGCGCGAGCCGCAGCCTCGAGCGATCCGAAGCAGCCGCGCTGACGTGGGCGCCGTGGTCGTGGGGCACCTCTCCACGATACGTGAGGCCGAGGCTCGATCGGCCCCCGCGAGGCAACCGTTCCGGCCGCGCTGATCGCTTTAGTCTCAGGCGATGGAGGCGGCGCAGATCGAGGGGGCCGGCGGGGCGCGGCGCACCACGCTGGTGTCGATCGGCGTCGCCGCCCTGCTGGTGGCGCTGAAGCTCGGCACGGGGCTCGCGACCCACAGCCTCGGCCTGATCTCGGCGGGGATCGAGTCCAGCGGCGACGTGGTCGCGGCGGTGCTCACCTTCTTCGCGGTGCGGCTCGCCGGCCGTCCGGCCGACCGCGGTCATCCCTACGGCCACCGCCGGGCCGAGAACCTCGGAGCGCTCGGCGAGGCCGGGATCCTGATCGTCGGCGCGCTGCTGGTCAGCGTGCAGGCGATCACGCACCTGATCAACGGCTCGAGCGCGCCCGAGATCCGCTGGTACCAGTTCGCGGTGATCGGCTTCGCCCTCGTGCTCGACCTGAGCCGCACCGTCGTCTCGCTGCTGGGCGCCCGCCGCTATGCGAGCCCGGCTCTGCGCTCCAATGCCCTGCACTTCGGGGCCGACATGCTCGGCTCGATCGCCGTGCTCGCCGGCCTGCTGGCCGCCGACGCAGGCCTGCGCCAGGGCGACGCGGTGGCGGCGCTGGCGGTGGCGGCGCTGACCCTGACGGCAGCCGGACGCCTGCTGGGCGAGAACGCGAACGTGCTGATGGACCGCACCCCGCCGGAGGCGCGCGAGGCGGCCGAGCGTGCGATCGCGGCGCTGGGCGCCGACATCGAGCTCAGCCGCCTGCGCGTGCGCGAGTCGGCAGGGAGGTTCTTCGCCGACGTCGTCGTCAGCGTCCCACCCGGCCAGGCCGTCGTCGAGGGGCATCGGGCCGCCGACCTGATCGAGCAGGCCGTCGAGGGCGCGCTGCCCGGCAGCGACGTGGTCGTCCACGTCGAGCCGCGCAACCGCGGCCTGGAACTGCGCGACCGAGTCCTGGCGATAGCGCTGTCGGAGCCGCTGGTCAAGGAGGCGCACGACATCACGGTGTTCGAGCAGGGCGAGGAGGCGA
>JBKQOO010000028.1:0-9114 GCA_052145475.1 Solirubrobacteraceae bacterium | reverse complement strand
GCCGGCGGCGGCCGAGCCGAGATGGCGGGAGAGGAAGTGCAGCTGGTCGGTCACGGCCCGCTCGAAGGGCTCGTCGCGGTAGACGTCGAAGTGGCCGATCGGGTAGGTCCTGACCTCCGCGCGCCCGGTGGCCAGCCAGGCGGCATCCTGAGCCGCCGTCGGCGGCGCGACGGCATCGCGGTCGGCGATCTGCACGAGCATCGGGCAGGGCAGCCGGTCGGCCCGCAGACCGGGGCGGTAAAGCGCCGCGGTGAGGCCGAAGCGAGCGGCGTACTCGTTGCGCCAGGTGGGACCGGCGATGGCACGGTAGCCCGGCTCCGCGTCGGGTGAGCTCATCGCCGCGGTCGTGCCGGGGGGCGCGACCACCGGCAGCAGCAGCGGAGGGCGCCCCCTGAGTGAGCCGATCGCATCGCGGACGCCCGCGACGGTGATCCGCATGAGCGTGGCCGCGCCGGCGTAGCGCCAGATGTTGAGCATGGTCGCACGGCCGTCCATCGCCGGTGTCTGGGAGATCACGGCCGCCACGCGGCCGTCGGCCACGGCGACCTCGACCACGTGACCTCCCGAGAAGGAGGTGCCCCAGACCACGATGCGCTCGGGATCGACGCCCGGCAGCCCGCGTGCGAACCCGATCGCAGCCGCATAGTCCTCGAGCTGGCGGGGCACCGAGACGACCTGTCGGGGCTCGCCACCGCTCGCGCCGAAGTGTCGGTAGTCGAAGGCCAAGGCATCCAGACCGGCGGAGGCAAACCGCTCCGCGTAGGGGAGCAGCCCGGAGTCGACCGTCCCGGCGAAGCCGTGGGCGAGGACCACACAGGGCCTGAGCCCGTCCGGTCCGGCGAAGACATCGCCCTCCCCGGCAAGGTGCACCCCGGCGATCCGCTCCGCGCCACTGTGAAACTCGACCTCGCTCATGCGGGCTGCCCGACCGCGATGCCCGCGCCCCGTCCGGCCGCGGCTCGGGCCGTCGCCGCGCCGGCCCTGGCGCGGCGCTGTCCGGCCGGGATCGTCCGTCGTTCCAGCTCGCGCTTGTAGGAGTACCACTCGAGCTGCATCGTGTGCCTCGGCTTGGCCACGAAGTGGGCGGTGTGGAAAGCCTCGTCCTCGACGATCTCTCGTTCCATCCGGTCCCGATCCGGCGGCGCCCAGTCTCCGCTGAGCCAGCGTGCGGCCAGCTTCGACTGCAGCTCGGAGAAGGGGAAGATCGTCGGGATCGGCTGCCCCAGCCCGATGAAGGCGAGATCGTCGATGCCCGGCTTGAGCATCCGCTTGTAGAGCGGCAGCACGTTTTCGGGCGCGCTGAGGAAGTCGGGGTCGAAGAACGGGAAGCTGACCCGGTAACCGGTCGCGTTGATGATCACGTCGACCGGCTCGACGCTGCCGTCGGCGAAGCGGACGCGGTCGCCCAGCAGCTCGGCGACGTCGCCCTTGGCCACCGCATCCCCCGCGCCGAGCCGTCCCAGCAGCTCGCTGGAGACGGTTGGGTGGGCGTCGAGGAAGTTGTGATTGGGGGTGGGCAGGCCGAAGTCCTCCATGCGGCCCGAGAAGATCCGCGGCAGCACCCTGGCGGCGCGCCGCTGCAGTCGCGACGGGATCATCGGGTTGGCCTTGACGATCTGGTCGGCCGGTTTGCCGAACAGGTACTTGGGCACCACATAGGCGCCCGACCGGGTCGAGATGAAGACGGTCTCACAGACCGTCTTGCGGCCCAGCTCGGAGACGATGTCGACGGCGCTGTTGCCGATGCCGACGACCAGCACCCTCTTCCCGTACAGGTCCAGCGGGTCGCTCGGGTCGATGTAGTCGTGGGAGTGCAGCTGCGGGCCGTCGAACGAGCCCGGGAAGTCGGGCATGCGCGGATCCCAGTGGTGACCGTTGCAGACCAGCAGCGCGTCGAACGTCCTGCTGCTCCCATCCTCCAGCGTCACCAGCCAGCCGCCCTCGCCGCCGCGCTCGGCCCTCCTCACGCGGGTGTTGAAGCGGATCCGCTCGCGCAGGGCGAAGGCGTCGGCGTAGTCGCGCAGCCACTCGAAGATGTGGGTGTGGTGGGGATAGTCGGGGTAGCGGTCCGGCATCGGGAAGTCCCGGAAGGAGATCGACGGCTTGGAGATGTCGATGTGCAGCGACCGGTAAGCCGAGGAGACACCGTTGGGGTTCTGGAAGTACCAGTTCCCGCCGACCTCGTCGGACGCCTCGAAGCAGGTGTGCGGAACGCCGAAGTCGCCCAGCGCCTTGCAGGCCGTCAGGCCGCTGACGCCAGCGCCGATGATGCACACGCTGGGAGGCGAAGCCATACGGGCATGCTAGAGCGGCGGCCGCGCCTCCGCCGCTTCAGCGCGCCTGCGTCGGCATGGCCGGGCGACGCTGAGCCCACGGGCTCGCCTCTTCGAGCTGCGCGGCCAGCGCCAGCAGCTGCCCGTCCTGCCACGGCCCGGCGAGCAGCTGGACGCCGACGGGCAGGCCCTCCTCGCTCCAGTGCAGCGGCAGGCTCACGCCGGGAAGGCCGGTCACGTTGCCGAAGGCGGTGAACGAGACGCTGGCCACGACGTCGAGGACGGGCTGGTCGGGTGCGGCGTGCTGAGCCTCGAGGATCGCGCCGGCGCGGGGCGGCAGGATCGCCGAGGTCGGTGAGAGCAGGACGTCGAAGTCGCGCCCCCAGCGGGCCACCTCGCGGCGGCTGAGCAGCTCGAGCGTGCGGGCGGCCAGCACGTAGTCATAGGCTCCCTGCTCGCTTGCCAGCGCACGCTGGCACGCGATGTGCGGCTCGACGGCCGACCAGTCGACGCCCTCGTAATCAGCCAGCCCACCCTGCGTCAGCGCGATGAAGGGCGGCAGCATCTCTTCGGAGATCGTCGGCACCTCGACCTCCTCGACGGCGTGGCCGAGCGCTTCGAGCAGCGCACCGGCCGAGCGCGCCGCCGCCACGCAGGCGTCGTCTGTCGGTATCCCCAGCGGCGCCTGCGCCATCAGCCCGACCCGCAGCGTGCCCGGTGTCGATCCGGCCTGCTGTGCGAAGGGCCGCTCGGGCGTGGGCGCGTTGTACCAGGCGAGCGGATCGGGGCCCGCGATCGCGTCGAGCACGGCGGCCGAGTCGGCGACGGTTCGCGACACGACGCCCTCGACGACCGCGCCGAGCCAGCTCTGGGCAAGGCGCGGCACACGGCCGCGGCTGGGCTTGAAGCCGACCAGACCGCAGTAGGAGGCGGGGATGCGGATCGAGCCGCCGCCGTCGTTGGCGTGGGCGATCGGGAACATGCCGCCGGCGACCGCGCCGGCCGCGCCGCCGCTCGAGCCGCCGGGCGTGCGGCTGGGATCCCAGGGGTTCCGGCTCGCTCCGTAGCGGCTGTTCTCGGCAGCCGTGATCACCCCGAACGCGGGCGTGTTGGTCCGGGCGCACAGCACGAACCCGGCGGTCGCGAGCGCGTCGACGACCAGCTCGCTCTGCTCGCTCGGGCCCTCGGGGGCGCCCCAGGAGCCGAACGTGACCGGCCATCCCGCCACCGGCGTCAGGTCCTTGATCGGCATCGGCACGCCGAGGAAGGGCGCCTCCTCACCAGCGGCCAGAGCCCTGTCGGCCGCCCCGGCGGCGGCCCGGGCCTCGCTGTCGTTGCGCCAGATGACGGCGTTCAGCTCGGGGTTGAGCTCGTCGACGGCGGCCAGGCAGCTGTCGAGCAGCTCGACCGCGGAGAGCTCGCGGCGCCGCAGCGCTGCAGCGAGCTCGAGCGCCGATGAGGAGGGGCCGAGGTCGGTCATCGGCCGACCCTACCAGCAGGGAGCGCCTAGACTCCCCCTGCGATGGGGGGCTTCGACATCGAGGGCAAGACGATCCTCATCACCGGCGCCGCCCGGGGGATCGGAGCAGCCGCGGCCGACCGCCTGCATGCCAGAGGAGCCAACGTCGCGCTCGTCGGCCTGGAGCCGGCCAGGCTGCAGGAGAACGCCGAGCGGCTGGGCCGGCGCGCGGTCCACTTCGAGGCGGACGTCACCGACTTCGAGGCGCTCCAGGACGCGGTCGCCGGGACGGTCGAGCGCTTCGGCGGCATCGACGTGGCGATCGCCAACGCCGGCATCGCCTTCACCGGCACGCTCGCCACGGCGCCGATCGAGCAGGTCGAGCGGACGCTGGCGGTCAACCTGCTGGGGGTCTGGCGCACGGACCGCGCCGTGCTGGACGAGCTCATCCGCAGTCGCGGCTACCTGCTGAACGTCTCCTCGCTCTCGGCATTGACACACGCGCCGATGATGGCCCCCTACACCGCGGCCAAGTCGGGAGTCGAGGCGATGAGCGACGCGCTGCGCATGGAGATGGCGCCGAAGGGAGTCGGCGTCGGCTGCGCCTACTTCGGGTTCGTCGACACCGACCTGGTCAAAGCCTCCTTCGCGCAGACCTCGGCGCAGTCGATGACGAAGCAGATGCCGGCCTTCATGCGCAACCCCGCGCCGGTGTCCAAGGCCATCGACGCGATCGAGCGCGGCGTGCAGCAGCGCTCCGGGCGGGTCTGGGCGCCGCGCTGGATCGGCCCGATGCTCCCGCTGCGCGGTCTGCTGCAGCCGCTGGCCGAACGTCGCGCGCTGGGCAGGATGGCCGATCTGGCCGATGCTGTGCGGCTGGTCGAGACGCTGAACGAGGCGGCCGACCTCGACCCCGTGCTGGGCGTCTCGGCCAACGCGCTCGAGCACCGGCCCGCCGCTGCGGGCGCTACTCGGCGCGACTGAACTCGACGATCGCGATCGCCAGCATGATCGAGCCGAGCAGCACGATCACCGCGACCTCGAGCAGGACCGGCACGTGCCAGCCCCACCAGCTCACCCCGGGATCGAGCGCGCGGCGGGCGGCGGCGCTGATCGCGAGGTGGTCGAAGATGATGCGGCGGATCGGGTCGACCGCGTAGGTGAGTGGGTCGATCCGGTTGAGGATCTCCAGCCAGCGCGGCAGGCCGGCGACCGGGTAGAGCGCCCCGGACAGGAAGTACATCGGCAGCACCGCCATCTGCATCAGCGCCATGAAGGACTGCATCTGGGTGATCCGCGCAGCCACCATCACCCCGAAGGCGGTGATGGCGAAGGCGAGGGCGAGCATGATCGCGAACACCTCGACGACCCAGACGACGCCGAACGGGATCCCGACCAGCGGCGCCAGGCACAGGACCACGACGCCCTGGAAGCCGGCCACGGTCGCGCCTCCCAGGCACTTGCCCAGGACGAGCGAGCTGCGTCTGACGGGGGCGACCATCATCTCGCGCAGGAAGCCGAACTCCCGGTCCCAGACCAGCGAGGCGGCCGAGAACATCGCGGTGAACATCACGGCGATGCACAGCACTCCCGGGTAGACGAAGGTTTTCAGGTTGACGCCGTGCGTTCCGGCCGAGGCGACCCGCGAGAGGCCGGTGCCGAGCACGAACAGGAACAGGAACGGCTGGATCAGCGAGGTCAGGATCCGCAGCCGGTCGCGCCTGAAGCGGATCAGCTCGCGCTGCCAGACCACCTTGATCGCGCGCAGCTCGCCGGCGGCGCTGCGCGTCGGGACGCGAACCCCGACGGGGCGCGGCCCCTCGGCGCTGCGCGGACGAAGCGGGCCCTCTGCCGCCTGGGCGCCTGTGCCGGCGGCCATCAGCGCCTCATCAACCGGGCGGCTTTGCGGCGCTGGTCCCCGTCGTCGGACTCGGCGTCGCGGATCGTGGTGCCGGTGTAGGACATGAACACATCATCCAGCGAGGGGCGGGAGACGTTCACCGCACGGATCGGCTCGTGCAGCTCGGCGAACAGCCGGGGCACGAAGTGCTCGCCCTCGGAGACGCCGAAGGTCACTGCCCCCTCGGCGATCGTCGCCTCGATCCCGAAGTGCTCGCGCAGCTCCTCGATCGTCGCCTGCTCGTCATCGGTGACAATCTGGACACGATCGTGGCCGACGCTCGCCTTCAGCGCCTCAGGCGTGTCGAGGACGATGATCTTGCCCTGATCCATGATCGCGATCCGGTCGCAGTACTCGGCCTCGTCCATGTAGTGGGTGGTGAGGAAGATCGTGATGTCCTCGCCGGCCTTCAGCTCCCGGATGTAGCGCCAGATCGAACTACGGGTCTGCGGGTCGAGGCCCACCGTGGGCTCGTCGAGGAACAGCACCCGTGGCGAGTGCAGCAGGCCACGCGCGATCTCCAGGCGCCGCTTCATGCCGCCGGAGAAGGTGTTCACGAGGCTCCCGCGCCGCTCCCACAGGCCGACCATCTCCATCACCTGTTCCATCCGCGGACCGACGAGCTGTCGGGGCACGCCGTAGAGCTCGGCGTGCAGCCGCAGGTTCTGCTCGGCCGTCAGGTAGCCGTCGAGCGTGGTCTCCTGGAAGACGAGCCCGATGTTGCGGCGAACCTCGTCCCGTTCGGAGACGACGTCGTGCCCGGCGACCCTGGCGGCACCGCCGCTGGGCCGCACGAGCGTGCAGAGCATGTTGATCGTGGTCGACTTGCCCGCGCCGTTCGGTCCGAGGAAGCCGAAGATCTCGCCGCTCTGGACCTCGAAGTCGATCCCCCGCACCGCCTCGACCTCGTCATAGCGCTTGACGAGGTCGACGACGGAGATTGCGGGAGGGGCGTCGGGCATGACGTGACGGGCTAGGAGTCCTCGCCCACCGTAGCGTCTGTCCCGTCGCCGTCGGCCAGGATCCGGTAGAGGTCCCGCCGCGTCGCGGTCAGCACGTCGAGCGCGCGGCTCATCTGCTCCTCGCTGCCCGTTCGCATGACCTGACCGAAGGCGAAGGCGACCTCGCGCATCAGCTTGCCGAGCTGGTGGGCCTTGGGGCTGTACTCGTCGCTCATCTGCTCCCAGGGGGCGGGCTTGTCGGCGCCGCGGTCCTCGACGACCTTGCGTCCGGCGTCGGTGATCGCGAACAGCTTGCGTCCCTCGCCGTCCTCGGTGCGGATCAGCCCCTCGTCCTCGAGCTGGGCCAGGGCGGGGTAGACCGAGCCGGGGCTCGGGCTCCAGACGCCCTCGCTGCGCTCCTCGACCTCCTGCATGATCTGGTAGCCGTTGCGGGGCTCCTCGGCCAGCAGCAGCAGGGCCGCCGTGCGGATGTCCCCGCGGCGGGCCTTGCGGCCACGTCCACGCGGGCCGCGACCGGGTCCGCCCCAACCTCCGAAGCCGGGGCCGGACTCACGCCCGCCGGGTCCGAAGCCGTGGCGGCGGTTGCGACAGTGCCGACCACGTCCAGCTGGTGTCTCGCTTGAATGGAAGTGCATCTGATTCTCCTATCGTGAAATATCTTGTGAGCATCACGATATATCGTTATCTCGAATATGTCAAGTCCCCTCCCGGCCGGGTCCTCAGGTGGATCCTGTCGCGGCGGCCGGCTCAGGCGGCGAAGCGCTGAGCCGACCTGGCGCGAGCCTTGGCCGCCTCGACCTCGCGGTCCTTGGGCGGGGCCGTCGTGACGAGCTCGTCGAGCAGGCGGCGCGAGATGGCGGCAACGCCCTCGACGGCCTGCTCGAACGCAGCGGCGTTCGCGGCCGAGGGCTTGGTGAAGCCGCTGATCTTGCGGACGTACTGCAGCGCCGCCGCGCGGACCTCATCGTCGCTGGCGACCGGCTCGAAGTTGTAGAGGGTGCGTATGTTTCGACACATGGGCCGATCGTAGCGACGTCGGACCACGCCGCGCCGTAGCCCCGGGCGCGCCCTGTCGCTCAGTGGCGGAAGTGTCGGCGGTCGGTCGCGACCATCGTCGCCCCGGCCGCGTCGACGGCCGCCACGGTGAGCTCGTCGCGGACCGAGCCGCCGGGCTGGATGATCGCGCTCACGCCGGCCTGCAGGCCCAGCTCGGCGGCATCGGGGAAGGGGAAGAACGCGTCGGAGGCCATCGCCGAGCCGGCCAGCTTCTCGGGCTGGGCATCGCGCGCCTTCTCGACGGCGATCCGCACCGCGTCGACCCGGCTCATCTGTCCGGCCCCGATCCCGACCGTCGCGCCGCCGGAGGCGATCACGATCGCGTTGGAGCGGACGTGGCGGCAGACGGTCCAGGCGAACAGCATGTCCTGCCACTCCTGCTCGGTCGGCTCGCGCTGTGAGGTGACGCGCATCTGCTCGCGGGTCTCGTCGACGACGTCGCGGCTCTGCAGCAGCAGCCCGCCCAGCACGGGCTTTGCTTCCCGCTCGCGCGTCGGCGCGGGCCAGTGGGGCAGCTCGAGCAGCCGCACGTTCTTCTTCTCCTGCAGCACCTCGAGCGCGTCGGGCTGGAAGCCGGGCGCCAGCAGCACCTCGATGAACTGGCCGGCCAGCTGCTCGGCGCAGGCGCGGTTGACGCGCCGGTTCAGCGCGATCACGCCGCCGTAGGCGCTCTGGGGATCGCAGGCGAAGGCCCGTTCGTAGGCCTCCTGCACCGTGTCCGCCACGGCGCAGCCGCAGGGGTTGTTGTGCTTCACGATCACGCAGGCCGGCAGGTCGAACTCCTCGAGCAGCTCCCGGGCGGAGCTCAGGTCGAGCAGGTTGTTGAGTTCCCGGCCCGGCCATGGGCACCGATGACCAGCAGTCGCGCAGGCGGCTCGGCGTGCACCGGCTCATCGACAGTCCATCACGGAGCGTGATGGCATTCTCCGGCCATGCCTGAAATGGCCGGGCGGCGGCGACCGGCCCAGACCCTGGCACGAGCCCTAGGCGGGCTGCGCGGACACCGCTGCCGGCTGGACTCGCCAGGAGGCGGAGTGACATGAGGATCAGCGGGCCCCCGCTGCGCGCAGCCGGCCGCTCTTCGCGGAGAGGCGATCTCCCTTGGCGCCTGCGTCGTCCCTGCCGATGCGTCAGCCGATGACCCTGACGTTTTCCGCCTGGGGTCCCTTCTGGCCCTGCGTGATGTCGAACTCGACCTTCTGCCCTTCCTCCAGGCTGCGGTAGCCGCCACCAGTGATCGCGCTGACGTGCACGAACACGTCCGGGCCGCCCTCCACCGCGATGAAGCCGTAGCCCTTGTCGCCGTTGAACCACTTCACAGTGCCTTGCGCCATCTTGACCTCTGGGTTGTGATGCGGCGCCCCCCGTCACGGCCGCGGGGGCGCGCTCGCCGCTTGCTTTCAGCCAGCCTGTCACAGAACGCGCGGCGGGTGTAAACGCCTTTTAGTTTTCCTCAGCCCGCGC
>JBKQOO010000027.1:0-12411 GCA_052145475.1 Solirubrobacteraceae bacterium | reverse complement strand
CGACATCGTCGTGAAGACGCTCGATGAGGTCGATCTGGCGGCGCTGAGGGACGGGCGTCTCGCGATCGCCGCCGCGGGCGCCTCCTGAAGCCGACCCCGGGGACTCGAACCCCGGACCCCTTCAGTACGAGTCACCTCTCGTTCGGGGTGCGGGTCAGCTGGTTTGAAGACTTCCCGGCGGCCCACGTACGCGCCGGTCAGCCGCTTGCGGCGGGTTGGGTGGCGTGGATGGAGCGCCTGTGCAGGATCAGGCCGACGAGGCCTGCCGGGAGGTATAGCCAGTAGTTGAAGAGCCGGTAGGCGAGGGTGGCGATCACGGCTGTGCCACCGCTCACGCCGATCAGCGCGAGCGCGCCGGTCAGGCCTGCCTCGACCACGCCGAGCCCGCCTGGGGTGAGCGGGATCTGTCCGAGCAGCGACACGGCCGAGTAGGCCACGAGCACCAGCGCGACGTTCGGGCGCGCGCCGACGGCGGCCAGCGCGAAGACGAGCGTGAGGTAGTCGAAGACCCACTTGCCGGCCGCGGCCAGCAGGGCCTGCCACCAGTGACTTCCGACAGCCTGGGCGACAGCAGTGCGCTGGGCCAGCAGCCGCTTGGGAAGATCCTGCATGGGCGGGGAGTGGCGGCGCAGCTTGTTGAGGACCCACTGTGCCGCTCGACCGACGACGGTCAGGAAACGGTCGCCTCTGAACGCGAGCCGGCCGACCAGCACGATCGCGGATAGCAGCGCCGCGGAGATCCACGCCGCCGCCAGCAGGGTCGTGGGCACGCTCACGCCGAGCACCACCAGCGGCAACGCGAGCACGTTCAAGACCAGCAGCGTCGCGAACACGATCACCGAGCCGGCGGTCATACCAGATGCGGCGCGGCCGGGCTCGACTCCCTCGCCCACCAGCATCTCGTACTGCAGCGCAGCCGAGGTCGCGGCGCCTCCGGGCACGAGCTCGCTCACCGCGTTGCCGGCGAGGTAGGAGTTGAAGAACGGCGCCCAGCGACGCTCCCGGCAAGCGATCCGCTGCACCGCACACATGCACACGAGGCTCGCGCTCTCACTCACGGCCATGACCGCGAACCAGCCCGGCTCGATGTCACGCAGGCGCGGCCAGGCGCCAAGCACAGCACCGAGCTTCGGCGCGAGCCCGTACAGCGCCACCCCGGCCACGGTCACCGTCAGCAGGCGCTTCAGGATCGCGCCGCGCGTAATGCGCTGGCGCTCGCTCGGTTCCGCGGCTCCCACCACAGTCACCATTCTGCCTGGCAGAGCCTCCGCCCAACGGCGCAGTCCGGTGCGGCAGCCAGCGCTCCGTCATGATCAGGGGTCGATCATGGGTCGGGACGCCACCGAGGTGGATGGCCGCTTCCGGCCGACCAGCAGGGCCTCCGGTCCGACGCTGATCGCGGCAATCGTGTTCGGCCCGTTGCTGTGGAACGCCCTGGCGCGCCCGGGAAGCCATCAGCCGCTCGGCCGCATCCAGGTGATGCGCAGCACCACCGGAGGCGAACTCCATGCGATGGTCCTCTCCGGCGAGTAGTGACCCGCGAGCGGTCGAGATCCTCAAGGCAGCCAGGAGGCGCGGCGCGGCCCCTACGAGCTGGCTGCTATCTGCTGATATCGACCTGCTATCTTCGGGTGATGGGTGAGGATCGCGTCCCGTTGTTCGTGCGGCTTCCGCGTGAGCAAGCGGCAGCACTCGATCGGCTGGTGGGGTCCACAGGCCGTCGCAAGCAGCATCTCGTCAGTGATCTGCTCGCGGATCAGCTCGCAGTCGGGCGTATCGAGGTCGCGGAGACGGGGAGCGCCGAGGAGGTGCTGACCTTGGAGGAGGCGGCGAGATTGTTGAGGCTGCCCCTCGAGACGGTCCGCGCGAGCGCGAGCGCCGGCGAGCTGCCCGGACGGGCGTTCGGCGAGGAGTGGCGGTTCGGGCGCGACGCCCTCTTGATGTGGCTCGCGGGCGGGGATCGACTGCACGGATCGGAGCCAGGGAGCTCGACGTCGCGGCAGGCTGAGTAGCGGTGCCCCGAAGGCCTCTGGTGCTCGTTCCTGGCGCGTGTCTCGGCGGGTGGGTGTGGCGTGAGGTGGCGGCCGGGCTTCGGGCTCACGGACACGACGTCTACCCCGTGACTCTGACCGGCCTGGGCGAGCGTGTTCACCTTGCTCATGCCGGCGTCGACCTGGAGACGCACATAGAGGACGTCGTGAACTTGCTCGGCTACAACGGGCTCGAGGATGTGGTGCTGGTCGGACACAGCTACGCCGGAATCGTTGTCACAGCCGTCGCGGATCGGGTCCCGGCGCGCCTGGATGCAGTCGTGTACCTCGACACCTCCCCGATCCCGGACGGGATGGCGATCATCGATGCCGCATCTCCCGAGCAGCGCGAGCAGCAACAGCGCACCGTCAACGAGCAGGGAGACGGCTGGAGATGGCCAGTCCCAGACCGCGAGACCCTCGTTGCCGGGCGGTTCGGTAGCACCAGCGGCCTCACAGAGGAGCATCTGCGGTTGATCGCCGAACGTGCCACCCCGCACCCGTACGCGACCATGACCTCGCCCCTACGCCTCAACCATGCGCAGCCGCCTGAAGTTCGTCGCGCCGCGATCTTCTGCACCCAGGGGGGCATCGACGTGGCGCAGCTGCGAACCCTGATCGCCGACGGCGACCCGCGGGCCGCGATCTTCGCCACGGAGGACTGGGAGCTGAGCGACCTGCCGACCGGCCATTGGCCGATGCTCTCCCTTCCGTCGGCGCTCGCAAGCCTCCTCGGCAGGATCGCTGACCACTGACCGGCAACGCGACACCAGTCCGGTCCACCCGTCAGGGCTCGAGCGGGCTGCGGTACTCGAGGACGGGGAGCCCGCTGGCGAAGTCGAAAGGCTCGCCGGCCGCGGTGAACCCTTCGCGCGCGTAGAAGCGCCGTGCACGCGCCTGCCCCACCGGGACGAACAGCCGCATCGACGCGAACCCCCGCCCGAGCGCAGCGGCCCTCGCACGCGCCAGCAGCTGCGCTGCCACCCCGGACCCCCAGTAGCCGGGGGTGACGAAGAGGTGGCCGAGGTGCGCGACCGCGGCATCCGACGCGGGCCGGGATGTCGCACGGACAGCGGGAACAACCGAAGCGAAGCCGACCAGACCCGCGTCATCCCTGGCGAGCTCACCCCAGTAATCCGGGTCGGCGGCCCAACCCACCAGTCCGCGGACCTGAGCGTCGACGGCAGGCGGCTCCCAGTCAGCAGGCGCGAACGCGCGATACCCGACGAAGGCCTCGGCAACCAAGGCCACGGCCTCCTCGACGTCGGCGACCGCGACCGGCCGAAACATCAGATCTCCAGCCATCGCACAAAGCTACGAAACGCCGGCCGCCTGTGACCCTGTGGCGCTGGTCGGGTCGCTTGCCTGTGGCGGGTCCCGCTCCGCAGGCGGATGAGCGGCGCCTCCCCGGCACCGGCTACACGACCGTTGCTTGCGTCTCGGCGCGTCCGCCGGCTGCCTCGACGATCAACCGAGCCGCATGCTCGGGTGCGAGCTTCTCGGTGTTGATCACGAGGTCGTAGTGCGTCGGCAGCTCGGGACTGATCCCGTAGAAGCGCTTTATGTAGTCCCCGCGCGCCGCATCGGATCGCTTGATGACCCGTGCCGCCTCGTCCTCGTCTATCCCGAGGGTTGCCGCCAGTCGCCGCTCGCGCGTCTTCGGCGGTGCTGTGATCAGCACCCTGAGGACATCCTCGCGTTCGGCCAGCGCCAAAGATGCGGCGTGCGAGACGATCACCGTTTTTCCGCCGGCGGCGGTCTCCTCGATGACTGAGCGGATCATTCCCCTCAGCTCGTCGCTCGCTGGTTCCCCCTGGCCGAGGACGTCCGCGCTCGGGACCACATAGCCCGCCGCCGCTCCCGCACCCATCCCGGACGATCCCAGTCCTTCCACCAATCTCACCAGAAGCGACTTCCGCCGCTCGACATCGGCGACGACGCGCTCATCGACGCCGGCCTCGACCGCCGCGCGCGCCACGATGTCCTCGTCGATGACGCGAAAACCGAGCCAGCCCGCGACAAGCTGCGCGGCCTCCTGCGCCCCAGCACCGTCTTGGCTCGAGATGCATACGACCGTGTGCCCCATTCCGCACAACAGTACCTCGGGCTCGACGACGAACGCATCCTCGTGCTGGGGATAGCCGGAGAGAGGGCCGACGCTTTCCATGGAGAGGACAGTCGCGACCATGATTCCGCCCAGCCGCCGGATCGGCGACCAGGGTCCCGACCAGGGACTTCACGGGCGCGACCGGGGGGCTCGCGGCGAGACACTCGTTCCACGCGAATCAGCCGACGGAGGTCATCATGAGCAGCAGCGATGTCAGCAGTCGCACCTCGATGGAGACACCAGAGGTCGGGGCCATCGACATGAAACTCGAGGTCGTGACGTTGCCGGTCTCGGATGTCGATCGGGCAAAGGCCTTCTATCAGTCCCTCGGGTGGAGGACGGACGCCGACATCGTCCGCGGCGACGCCTTCCGCGCGGTCCAGCTGACGCCCCCTCACTCGGCGTGCTCGATCTCCTTCGGGACGGGCCTCACCACAAGCGCGCCCGGTTCCGCTCAGCGCCTGGAGCTGGTCGTCGAGGACATCGATGCGGCACGTGACGACCTGATCGACCGCGGAGTCGACGTCAGCGAGGTCTTCCACCTCGACGGGGGACGCGTCCCGGGCCCCGACCCGGAACGGCGCTCCTACCAGACCTACGCGTCGTTCAGCGACCCAGATGGCAATGGGTGGCTGCTCCAAGAGATCCGGACCCGCCTTCCGGGTCGGGAGTGGGCGGACTGAAGCCATGAGCGTCGAGTCGTTGTCAGAGCTGCTGCACGAGACCTCCGAGCGTCACGCCTCGTTCGAGTCGGTCGCTCCGCCCCACGACTGGTGGGATTGGTACGCGGCGTACATGGACGCTCGCGAGAGCGGGAGCACAGAGGAGGAGGCCTCCGCCGCGGCGGGGCGCTACATGGCGGAGGTCAAGCACATCGTCGTCTCGACTGCATGACGCCCGAGCCCAGTCGAAGCCCGGGGTTTTGCAGGAAGGTTCGTGAAGCTCGTCAGTCGCTTCGGCGCCCGTGGCAACAAAGACACATGTCGGCCGCACCCTGACCAAGTGGCCTGCGTTACAGTCTGACCAGCGACAACAGGGGTTCAAGATGCGAAAGCACATCCCGGCGGGCGTGATCGCAGTCGTGGCTTCGGCTGGTGCGCTGGCGGCCGCGCACCGGATGCGCGAGCGGCGCAAGCGCAGACGACGGGAGCCCGAGCTCGGGCTGGCGATCATGAGGCTCGCAAGAGACGCCTACGTGGTCGGTCGCGTGCTCCAGCGCCGGGAGAAGCGCAGCAGGGAGCGCAGGGAGCGAAAGGACTGACGCGAGCTGCCTCCTCGGCTCTGCGGGCGCGCTCCGGCTGCGAGTCGGTGCGCCTGGTCCGCCTGGTGGACCGCGGCCGCGCCCCGGGCGACCTCCTCGTTGGAGGGCTAGGTGCTCGTAGAGGAGCCGGTGTTGGGTGAGGAGCAGGTGCGCCCGTGAGCGCCGGGAGGCTACGCTCGGTGCGATGACGTATTCATGAGCAAACACCGGCACTACAGCGAGCAGGAATTTGAGGACCTCGTCAGCTCAGCGCTCGACCAGCTCCCGGACGAGTTTCAACGGGCGCTGGAGCACGTAGCGATCGTCGTTTCCGACCGCGGTGCTGAGAACCACGCGTACGGCATGTACGTCGGCTCGAGGCTGCGCGGTACCCCTTACTTCGGAGGCGGTGGCTTGCCGGACGAGATCCTGATCTTTCGCGACACACTCGTGCGCGACTTCGGGGACGATCCCAAACGCCTCCGGGCACACGTCATCCAGACTGTGCGTCACGAGGTCGGTCACCACCTCGGCTTCGACGAGGCAGGCGTCCACAAGCTCGGGCTCTGATTTCGCGGAGCGGGGTGAAACCGCGCAGGCCTCTGGCACCCCGGCCCGGACTCGGGGTTCCGGGTCCAGTCCGCGGAGGAATCCGGTGGTCAGGGTCCCGCGTCGGGAGTGGTGAAGCGGACGTCGATCTTGGTCGCGACCGCTTCGGAGATCTCGTTGGGAAGTTCGGCTTCTTGTTGGAGCGCTGGTTCTGCGTGGCCGGCGATCTCGAGTTCGACGTTGCCGCACGGGACGAGGTTGTCCCGGACCACGGCAGCCGGTCTGCCATGGGGGCGCTTGTAGAAGGCGAGGCGGAGCACAACCCCGAACGGCGCCGGACAAGGCTCCGGCCCAGTGGGCTGTGCGACCGACAGCGCGTTCAGCAGCGTGACCACCCGTTCGATCCGGCCAGGGTTGGTGACCGTCACCGGAGGCTGACTTGTCTTCACTGGAGGCCCGCCCTCCTCGGCATAGGGCGAGACAGTGATCCGCAACAGCCGCATCCCGGACGGGATCGCCTCGGAGGCCGGTCGCGGGCGCAGCCAGACCCCGGCTGCGCTGACCAGGATGCCGGTGTTGCCGTCCGAGAGCCCGACCGCCAGCACTTCGAGGCCGAGTTGTCCGCGGGCGCGCGACACGGCCGGCCATTCGAATCGGATCGCGGTCGGAATCGAGGAGATCGGCGGCATCGAGCGAGTGCCTTCGAGGTTCTCCGTCAAAGCGAGTCTCGCCCCGGCGGGCGGGTTCGCCTTGACGTATCCGATCGCCTGCTGCGGGGCGGCGGGGACCAGCCACCAGCGGTGCAGCTCCAGCATGTTGATGCCCGTCAGCTGCGACGGAGTCGAGAGCTGGCCGCCGTCCCCGGCCGGCTCTGCCGTCGACGGGGTCGACCCCGGTGGCGGGACGAACAGGGCGAGGTCGTGTTCGGCGCCGACCCGGGCGACCGCCTGGCTTTCGGCTTCGCTCAGCTGCGGCGGCACCCCGGTTGCTCCAGCCGAGCCAGTGGCCAGGCTCGCACCGGCGGCGAGTAGCGCCGCGAGCAACCCGCCGACACGTGCCCTCTTCATGGTCTGATCGTAACCGCCGCCGTGGATCCGGAAGTTAGGACCTGCCGCTCGCTCCATGGGATCCTCCAAGCATGAGCCAGATCGAAGTCCGCGCAGCCAACGCCGACGACCTGCTCGCGCTGCTCGGCCTGTATGCCGAGCTGACCGAGGGGACGCCGTCGGCCGCTCCGGGCGACCAGGAAACCTCGCGCGCTGCGCTCGAGCAGGTTCTCGCACAGACCGGCCGTCACCTGCTCGTCGCCGTGCTCGGCGGGCGCCTCGTCGGTACCGCTGACCTCCTGATCGCACCGAACATCACACACCGCGGCACCCCATGGGGCATAGTCGAGAATGTCGTCGTCGCATCGGGCGCGCGCCGCCAAGGGGCCGGCCGCGCACTGTTCACCGAGATACAGCGCATCGCGTGCGGCAGCGGATGCCACAAGCTGATGCTCCTCTCAGGCAAGCACCGCCCCGAGGCACACGAGTTCTACCGAGCGGTCGGCTATCAGGCCTTCAGCGAGGGATTCAAGCTCTACTTCGACAGGTAACCCACGTAGCCGGCCACGCGGCCGCGCCGAAGCCTCGTCGCGCCGTCCGGTGCCAGGTTAGTCTTGCCCCGATGAGACGCCTCGTACCCCTCCTGGCCTTGATCACGGCGCTCGCCGCCGCACCGGCCTCGGCGAACCCTGTCGCGGTTCACATGGAACGTAATCCCACCATCCGGAGGAACGTCCACCTCCAGCTCAACGCGCCCGCGCTGCCGGACGGCGGCTACTACTACGCCGTCATCGTCCTACGCCCATACCGGCACTACACCCGCAGCTCCCCACCGCCGTGCTCGACCTCCAGCGACATGCAACGCACCGACTACGGGTACCCAGCCCGCGGGTCCGTAGCGCTGGCGCTCACCCCCGCCGGCTCCCTGACGCATCACTGGTGCAGTGGTGGCTCCTACGAAGGCGCGGTCTACGCCGTCCCCCACGCCCCACCCTGCGAATCCACCTACCCGTGCGAGAGCGAACCCTATAAACCGCCAAGCCCCTGCTGGAACATTGAAGGCCGACAGGTCTGCGGGCTCGTCGCGCTGCGATCGTGGCACTACCCGGATCCGCTCCCGAAGCCGCTTGCCACCGGCACCACGATCAGCGCCCGGTTCTCTGTCAGGTTCCCTCTTTAGCTGGTGGGCTCGCCGAGTCTCCGCGCCCACCCGCCTGGACACGATCAATCCAATCGGGGCTCGCTCGGGCTCGGGCTCGGTCCGGCTCTTTCGTCCGGGCCGCGGCGTTGGGAGGGAGCGCTCTACCGCAGCAGGTCACACGCTTGCCTGAGTTGCTCCTCGGCTCGGGCGAAGAACGCTCGATCCTCTCCGCTCAGCGGCTGGCCGCCCTTCTCCATCCCACGTTCAAGCTCGCGCAGGCGCTCGTAGGCACGGTTGAGCACGATGAATGAGTCCTGATCGAATACGCTCGCCAGCTGATCGCGTCGGTCGGCCCAGGTTGACGACCAGTTCGCGAATCCGATAGGCCAAGTGCCGCTGCCGGCACGACCGTCAGGCGGCAGCACCTCTTCGACCTTTTCGAGCGCGCTCGCGATCTCCGCGGCCAGTACGTGTTCGGCGTGACGACGCTGCTCGGACGTCGGCTCGAGTTGCGTGGGCTGATGGCTTACTGCGGAGCGATCTGGAAAGCGCCCGGTGTCAAGCCACCTGCTGCCACTCAGGTCGACGGGACAGCCGGCACGTGCGAGTCGGGCAGCGAAGTCTCGTAGGGCCGCCGGTGAGGAGACGCCCGCGAAGTGCCGACCGGCCAGATCGCTCGGTATCGCTTGATCTCCCAGGGCCAGCAGCACGGTCCGCTTCGGGTGGCTTCCGAGTGCCATTCCCGCCTCCAGCCACACATTGGGGCGAGCCTGAAGACGCCACTCGTCCTCGCCCGCCGGCGCTAGACCGGGGCGCAGCTGGACGTGCTCATCCGGGGTCAGCAGCACCACGACCGCCTGCGCGTCCCGGAAGGCCGACTCGAGGATGTCCCCGATGACCGGGCTTGCGTCGTCCACCCCCGCCATCAGCTGAACCCACTCCCGCGGGCGAAGCCCGATCGCCCGGAGCCAGTCGAAGACAGCGTCAACGGCCTCGGCATCGCGACCGCAGACCACCATCACGGCGGCTGGGTCCAAGGCCGGACCTCCCCGCTCTGAGGTTGTCATCTGACCGCGGGTCGTCGGGTCGCTCCCGTCGCGCGCCGGCTCGGAGTCGGCCTGTGGCAGTGTCTCTGGCAGAGCCTCCGCGACCGCGGCCGGATCGACGAGTTTGGCGGTCAGGAGCCGTGTCGCAAGCTCTGAGGCGACGATGTGAAGCTTGCGGTCGTCGGGAGGGAGAGCCTCTTGACCGAGCCCCCCGGCGAGGCCTTCTTTGAGCGCACGAAACCCTCCGAGTATGCGCTCGACCTTGCTGCCCTTTGCCGGCAGGTACGGCTCTGCGCCGGCTGCCGCCCAGACGAATTCGATCGTCGCGTGCGAGGGACCGGAGCCACCGTGGAAGGGCTCGGCCAGTGCCGCGACCGTCCTGGCTGAGATGGGCACGTAAGCATCATCGCGCGTGGCGGAGACGTGGGCAACCGTGCGCCTCTTCGTTACGGGGATACCGGTCGAGGTGCGGCGCCGATACGCGGGCGTCTCACGAAATCGGGCTGCAGGCGCGTTGGTCGAGTACGCCCGTTCGTTCGAGCGGTCGCGAACACAACGGTTCCTGGGACCGAAGCCGAAACTCAGCGACACCGGGCTCACGCGGCTGAGGCAAGTCGATCAGCTCCAGCACTATGCGATCGCCGCAGTCGACACGATCGACGGCTCGCTGATCGCGACCGCAAGATACATGCGCTCCCATGCTGCCGGCGACACTGCAGAGGTCGCGTGTGAGGTGCTCGGAGCTACCTGCCGGCCGCCGACCGCCATCCAGGCGCCAGCAGACAATGATCGGAACGCTAGACCTGTCTCACCATGCCAAAGCCGATAGCTCACCCGGTGGGACCCCATATGATCGGCCTGTATGTCGAGCATCGGCTCCCCGGACCTCCCCGCTGGTGTTGGGAACCCCCCGAGCTGGTGCGGGACCTCCGTGAGGAGAAGGGCTTCGGCGAGTCGGAGTGCGCCCGCAATAGTTGGATCGCGATCGTGACACCGATCACCGAGGCGCCCTCCTTGCTCGATCGACAAGCGGTTGTTGCCTACCGAGAGGAGTGGGACAAGGTGTCGGATCGACTCGACAAGGCGCAGAGCGATGAAGTCGCCGCGGACTTCGCGGCGGACGAGAGCGAGCGACAGGAGTTCGAGATCTTCCAGTCGCTGGCGAAGCAGCTCGCGAACACGCCGAAGCCCGGTCGCGAGGATGGCTGATACCGACATCGAGCGCCGCCTGCGCGAGGCGGGCGGCGAGTTCATCGAGGCCCACCGGAAGGCCGAAACAGCAATCCGGGATGCGGCGGGTGCGGGGATGCCTCCCGAGGCAATCGCGCACGTCAGCGGACTTTCGCCCGAGACGGTTGCGGCCTTCCTGCGGGCGTCTCGTCCAGACGCCTAACTGGAAGGACTAGGTTGCGTCGCGATCTACGGGAGGCGATCGTCGTGCTAACCACCCTTGTCGCGCTCTGGGTCGCGTGGGGTGTGAGCTTCGTTCTGTTCGCGTTCGCCCTCCCGATCGCGGTCGGCGTCGCATTGGTGGCGAGCGGGTTCATCCTCGTGCTCGCCAAGCGCCGCCTGCGACGCTAGCGCTGCGGCCGGAGCATCTTCTCGCGTCCTTTGGAGCGCCTCGCCTCTCGCACAGACGGGCCGTCATTTGCTTGTCACCGCCGCCGTCCGGCAACGCGGGTACAGGTGTTCAGGGACGGCGAATGCGAAGCAGCACTCAACAAAGCCGCGATGCAAGCCGTCAGGGCCCGGACCACCCGCAGCGAGAAACGTCTGCTCGATCGGATCCAGCGGGAGGGACGAGACGTCAGCGGACCCTTCGAAAGCTCCACACGTCGCGTCATCGAAGTCCTCGGGCTCCCGGCCGCCGCGACCACGCCCTTCCCGCCGGGCGCTGCCGGTAGCGGACCCGGTCCGCTAGCTGGCAGCGGCGCTCCCGCCCGGCGCCCGAGGTGTCAGGGCCGGCGCATGGCCCGTTGGGTGTCGAGTACAGCGTCGACCTAGCAGCTTGACGTCGCGCTATCGGCGAGCAGCGGCCGTTCGCGCGTCGGCAACGTTGGCTTCGCTGCGGGCGCGCTCTACTTCTTCGAGTCGCGTGTCCGATAGGACATCCTCGCCGATCTTGGCGACCTCGAGCGTTATGGGTTCCGTCACCGGGACTGCTTCGCCGCTGGCACTTGGAGAGACGAACGTGGCAGACCCGATGGCCCGATCACTGACTCGAGATCGGCGCGAAAAACGACCGCGGAAGGAAGCGATGCCCATTGCCGGATTATAGGCAGAGCGCTGACGGATAGCTAGCCCAGCTGATCACCCCGCGAGCGCGGCTCGGGCAGCATTCCGCCCCGGAAGCGGGTAGAGAGCCAGCCCAAGATCAAAAGCGCCGCGATGGCGCTGGCCGCGATAGTTGCCCCGTTCGCGATGTGCTGGGCATTTCGCGGCACCGTCGCGTTCGACCCGGCCGTCGGCGTGTTAACGCAGGTCAGCTCGGGCTCGTCGGGATCTTGTGTTTCCTTCCAGGTGTGATGCGGCGATGGCTTTACGGGCAGATCGTCCACGCTCGCCTGGCATCGGTATCCGGGGCTCCCGGAGTCTCCGGTGTGAACGAACCCACCAGCGAGCAGGCCGGCAACAAGTAGGGAGCAGATACCGACGATCAGCGCACCGAGGCGGACACCGGTGAGTAGCCTCGTGGCCAGTGCGTGCTCACCCGGTCGCGTCAGGTATCCGAGGGTGAGCACGGGGAGCGCGAGCAGGAGTGCGGCCGCTGTCTGCCCGTCAAGTTGCGCGAGCCGTGGGCGAGCGAATAGGAGCAGGACCGCGGTTAGTGTCGAGATGATCACGGCCACCAGGAACGTGCCGTAGGGGTCGAGCCGCATCTTTACTTCGCCGGTGCCTTGGTCTGCACGGTTGACCGCGGTCGGTCGGCTGCTGTGGGCGAGAGCGAGCAGCGCCGACGCGGAGCCGTCGTCGCCTGCGTCTGGGAGTACGGGCGGCCTGGTCTTTGGGTTCGGCGCTTCCGGGCCGGCGAGCACCTGCTCTGTAGGGCGCCTCGCGTACACGTCGATCACCGGCGCCTCACCGGCTTCGCCGATCAGCGCGAGCTGCTTGCCAGTCTCGATGTATTGGGCTCTGAGGCGGACTGCAGGGACTCTGATCTCCGCTGGGGCGTCCACCTCGAAGTGGTAGCTCCGGCTCCATCCAAGCGAGAGCCTCTTGTGGATAGTCCTGGCGTCTTTCAGGCCCAAGGAG
>JBKQOO010000026.1:0-3423 GCA_052145475.1 Solirubrobacteraceae bacterium | reverse complement strand
CAAAAAGGCACCAGCTGCAGCTCCGCTGGAGCCGCGGCCGGGACGGTGGTGAGCTTCCCGCTGGAAGTGATCGTGCTGCAGAGCGCCACCAGCGGGGAGTTCGAACTGGCGCTCGCGGCGGCGCAGTTCGCGAGCTTCTCGTGCGGCAACGCCGCCTACGCGATCGAGGGCGCCGCGGTCGGCCCGTTGACGGGCGACATGAACACGATGAGCGCCACAACCGATACGTCGTTCACGGGCTCTGCGTCCCAGATGATCGATCTATCGGGTTCCACGGAACTCACCGCCAAGCTGAGCATGAACCTGACGACGACCAGCCGCCAGCCGCTGGAGGTCAACACGGACAAGCAGCCCTAGGCCGCCTGCCCTCGTCGAGCGCGTGAAGCGCCACCGAGGCGGTGGTCGTGGCGCTCGCTGTTCCATCCGCCCTCGGCGGTGAGTTCATCGGCCTCCGAAGAACGAGGCATATACGCCGCTCGTTCGGTAGGGCGTTTCGGTTGATCCCGTCCACAAGATCACAGCCTGCCGGCTGCGGTCGATGCCGGCAGCAGGAGTCTGACCGCCGACTGCACCGCTCGCAACGCACTGGGGTGCACCCGGGTGCACGGCGTTTCCGGTCACGGCGTAGACACCGGGCTCGGAAGATTCGCCACCCACGATATGCCCTGAGTTCGTCCACGCGACCAGCAGGCCGCCGCCTGTCGTGGTGGCAAGCGCCGCGGGTTCCGGGGCTTCCGCGCCGCGGACCGGATGGGGAGGAGCGAAACGGTCTCGCGGCGCGTGCAGCACCGAGATTTCGATCCTGTCTTTCAGCCAGTGCAGCTTCGGGGTCCAGAAGTGCTGGAAGACCGTGACGGCCGCGTCCTGCCCGTCGCCGGCGGCGAGGGGGGATTCGCCTCCATCAGAGATCTGCTGCGGCGCGCTCCAGCGCCCGTCCGGACGGCGCGTCGAGCTCCACAGGCCCCAAGGCGTATTCGCGGCCGGATGCCTGGGCGGCTTTGAGAATGCGGCGAGCACGGTGAGCGTCCCGTCGTCGCTCAGTGCGAGGGCATCGTTCTCCTCAGAGCCCGCTGGCGGATGTCCCATCTTCAGCGGATGAGGTGCTGTGCAATGTCCGGACGGCTCGCACAGGTAGACGATCGGATGCGGGCCGGAGGTCGCAGCCAGTTCGGCGGTGTTTTCAACCGTCGCGAACGCGCCGCGGTCGTTCAGCGCGACCGGCACCCGTACCCGTTCGAACCTGCCCGGCACCTCGACGACACGGCCGAGTCCCCCGCCCTTCGTGAGCAGGGCATAGTGCAGCGTCGCTCGTATGTGCCACACGGCAGCGACAGGCCCCGCAGGGCTCGCCAAAAGCTGAATCAAGGGTACCGGCAGCGCGTGGGCCGACGTGAAGCCTTCTCCGGGAGCTGCGCTCGCGATCATCCAGCCGCCCGCACGGCTTTGCCAGGCGATGTAGCGCACCCCGCTGCCCGAGATTGCGACGTCGAGGCCATCGTTGGTGTCGGCGGCATGCTCGGCGAGCACGGCCGGCGCGCCGAAGCCACCCGACGCCGTGCCCGTGTCAACAACCACGGACGAGCCAGACCAGGCCGGCTGGCCCGCCGAGGACGAACCGGACGCATTGCTCGCCGCGCCCCCTGCCCTCGCCGGTGGCGGTTCCGGGCCACCGAACCACGCTGCCAAGGTGGCGCCGCCTTCGCTCACGGCCAACTGCGGATCGAATGCGTACTCGTCGGCGGGGACGAGGAGCGTCGGCTGACTCCAGACCGGTGTCGCGGCCGCCGGCCTTGCTCTGACCAGTGGATGCGCGGGCGCCAGCATTGAGCCGATCGCCACGCCGGTGAGCAGCAACGAGACAATCACACCGCGCACACGGTGGATGTTCCCGCGCGCGAACTCTGCCAACCCACTGGACCGACGCCGCTGGTGCGGCTGCAGGACGCCGCGACGCTCGCTGATCGTCCTAAGCAGCGACGCCATCAGCACCGACCTTACTACCCGCTCGCCTGGCACTCAGCCGAGCTCTTCGGCGAGCCCGATGAGAAGTCCGTCGGGCGCGCGGATGTAGCAGAGCCGATACGCGTCTTCGTACTGCATGACCTCGCTGCTGACAAGCTGCGCGCCTCGCGTCCTCAGCCGAGCGAGAGTCTCATCGATGTCGTCTACGGCGAACATGACACGGAGGTAGCCCAAAGCGTTCACTGGGGCATTCCGGTGATCAGCGACGACAGGCGGCGCGAGAAAGCGCGAGAGCTCGAGCCGGCCGTGGCCGTCTGGCGTGCGCATCATGGCGATCTCGACACGCTGGTCACCCAGTCCCGTGACGCGCCCAGCCCACTCTCCTTCCACCATGGCTCGCCCTTCCAGCTCGAGGCCGAGCTCGCGAAAGAACTCGATCGTCCCTTCTAGGTCCTCCACGACGATGCCCATGTTGTCCATCCGTTTCAGCGCCACGTTTCTCCTTGCTGAGCATGTCGCCGACTTGCGCGACGCGTCACGAGCCCGGGCTCCCGCGACACGACACGTGGCGTGCAGCGTCCTTCATCAGGCTGCTCGCTGTCGCTCAGGGCGCTAGATGCGCCGTTCTTCGTAAGGTCCGCCCACCACCCGGCGTCGAGCGGTTGCCATGTGGATCAGCGACAGCACGATTCCGACGATGCCGGCGATGATGAGGATCAGGCCGATCGCTGGACGTGACACGCCCGACACGTGAAATGTGAGGGCGTAGCGAATGATCGCCCCGACAGCGATGAGGAAGATCGAGGTGCCGATGGACATACCTCAGATCCTCCCGCCTCTGCGATAGCCGAATCCCCCGCCCGTGAAGAAGACCACGAGGGCTACCACCAGCAACAGCCAGAGCAACGGGCTTACACCGATCCCGCCCGCGACGGCTGCGATGACCAGAACGATCAAGAGTAACTCCAAGAGCCCCATAGAACTTTCCTTTCCGTTGAATGCTCCTCGACACGACCTTCATGCGATTAGAGAGAACGCTTCTTCATGAGAAAGAACGTTCTTTCCGGTGGTACCCTTCCAGGGCATGCTTGAAACCCACCAGCAACCGGCCGAGATGGGGGGCGGCGCCCGCGAGCGGATCCTCGATGCCGCCTACGAGCTCTTCTCGCGACGCGGCGTCCAAGCAGTTGGGATCAACGAGGTGACTGAGCGCGCGCGCGTCGCGACCGCGACGCTCTACCGGCACTTCCACTCAAAGGACGAGCTGGTGCTCGCGTTCCTCGACCTCCGCGAAAAGCGCTGGACCAAAGACATCATTGAAGCCGGGGCCATGCGTCGCGGCTCGAACCCAGAGGAGCGACTACTCGCCATCTTCGATGTACTCGACGAGTGGTTCCATCGCGACGACTTCGAGGCGGGCTCGTTCATCAAGGTACTGCTCGAACTCGGCCCTAACCATCC
>JBKQOO010000025.1:0-23180 GCA_052145475.1 Solirubrobacteraceae bacterium | reverse complement strand
CTTGGCGGCCAGGGCGAGCAGGTCGCCGATCAGCGACTCGTAGGCGGGGATCGCATCGGGACTCAGCGCGCGGGCCTCCACGCTCGTTCCGGCTCGTTCGCAGCCGTGCGGCGGGAGCGCGGCCCAGGCCGGGGCGCCGAGGATGTCGATCACGACCTGGAATCCGTCCTGTCCGGCCACGCGGGCGGCACGCTGCTGCGACGCGATCGCGGCCAGCTCGCCCGCGACGCCGGCGAAGGCGCCGCACGGCGCGACGTCACGCGCGCAGCCGCTGACCGTCGCTTCGAGAGCGGGAGGCCGCTGCGGAGAGGGCTGCAGGGCCGCCCAGTCGATCAGCAGCCGCAGGTACTGCGGGTGAAGCGCGGTCAGCTCACGCCTGGCGAGAGTGAAGGCACCGGCCTGGGCGGGGGCGCCGGCGCCCGGGTTCCAGAGCAGATCGGCGTTGTCCTCGGTCAGCCCGAAGGCAGGGCCGGCCGGTGCGGCAGGCGCAGGGGTCCTTGCCGGCTGGGGCGTGCTCCGTCCCGCGTGCCCGCAGGCAGACAGCAACAACGACGAGGCGAGCAGCAACAGCCAGCGCGCCCGGTCGGGACGCGGCAGGCTCAGACCGCCGAGACCTGCTCCTCCTCGGCAACCCGGAAGGAGGAGCCACAGCCGCAGGCGGCCACGACGTTGGGGTTGTTGACCTTGAAGCCCGCCCCTTGCAGGCTTTCCTCGTAGTCGATCGTCGAGCCGCGGACGAACTGCAGGCTCTCCCTGTCGACCAGCAGCTTCAGCCCATGGCTCTCGAAGACGACGTCGCTCTCGCGCTGCTCGTCGAAGGCGAGCTGGTACTGGAAGCCGGAGCAGCCGCCGCCACGCACGCCCACGCGGAGACCCGCCAGGCTCACGTCGGCCTGCTGTGCGGTCAGAAACTCGTGCACCTTCTCGGCACCCTTGTCTGTGATCTCGATCATCGCTGCGCTCCTGTGGACGGCTCCAAGACTTTCCAAAGTATAGCGGCATGGCGGTGGACGGCGCAGGGCCCCGAGCGAGCGCCCGAGCCGGCCCGGACCGGGTGGTCCTACTCCTCTACCCGGATCTTCTAGGCTAGTTGCCGAGGTGCCCTCCGCAGAGGAAATAAAGCAGCGCATCGAGGCCGCCATCCCGGGCTCCGCGGCGGAGGTCGAGGACTACACCGGCAGCTCGGACCACTTCAGCGCCACGGTCACCGCCGAGGCCTTCGACGGCCTCAGCCGTATCGAGCAGCACCGCCTCGTCTACGCGGCGCTGGGGGCAGACGTCGGTGGCGCGATCCACGCCCTGACGCTGAAGACGTACCCCACGCAGGCCGCCGAGATCCAGACCCCCTGAGAGCCAGGAGCATCACATGTCAAGCAGCCAGTTCGATCCGATCCCGATGATGAGCGACGCACCCCCGACGCAGGAGCCCGCGCCGGCCGAGTCGAGCCCGATCCGCGAGGCGCTGGAGGAGGCGATCTCCGAGCACAAGGTGATCCTCTTCATGAAGGGCACGCCCGAGGCGCCCGCCTGCGGCTTCTCGGCGCGGACCGTGGCGATGCTGCAGTCGCTCGAGGTTCCCTTCGCCGCGGTCGACATCCTCCCCGACCCGCGGATCCGCCAGGAGCTCTCGGCGATCTCCAACTGGCCGACGATCCCCCAGCTGTTCCACGAGGGAGAGCTGATCGGAGGCTGCGACATCGTCACCGAGATGTACGAGTCCGGGGAGCTGGCCGAGGCGTTGCGGTAGCGTCCCGCGCCGCATGGCCCCCGTCGCGATCGCCACAGACAGCACCCACTACCTCCCCAGGGCCCTCGCCGACGAGCGAGGAGTGCACCAGGTCAGCCTCTACGTCGGCTGGGCCGGGCACCCGCAGCGCGAGCTTGACATGCCGGGCTTCGACGGCTTCTACGAGCGCCTGCGCACCGACCCGGAGCTGCCGACGACCTCGCAGCCGTCGATCGGCGACTTCCTCGCCGTCTGGGAGCCGCTGCTCGACGAAGGCAGGGACATCGTCTCGATCCACCTCGCCGGCGGCATCTCGGGAACCGTCGAGGCGGCCCGCCAGGCGCACGCGCTGCTGGCCGAGCGCGGGCAGGGCGAGCGGGTCGACGTGATCGACGGCGAGACCGCCTGCGGCGGCCTGGGCATGCTCGTGCTGGCCGGCTGCGCCGCAGCCGAGAAGGGCCTCGACAAGGACGCGGTCGCGGCCCACGTTCGCGAGGCGCGCCGGCACCTGCGGATCTGGTTCTGCCTCGACACGCTCGACTACCTGCGCCGGGGCGGGCGGATCGGCAAGGCGCAGGCATGGCTGGGCGGCACGCTGCGGATCAAGCCGATCCTCTCGCTGGAGTACGAGATCGTGCCGGTCGAGCGCGTGCGGACCGCCGGCCGCGCCTTCGAGCGGATGGTCCGCTACGCCGAGGAACTGCACGCCGCCGGCTCCGACGGCTGGGTCGTACAGCACATCCAGGCGCCCGAGCAGGCCGAACGGCTGATCGAGCGCTGCCGTGAGATCTTCGACTCCGAACCGCTCTTCAGCTCCGAAGTCGGTCCCGTGATCGGGACCTACACCGGGCCCGGGCTGATCGGGGTGGGCGGGTTGCCGCGGGCGATGCTGAGCTGAGTCTGAGGCCGCGCGAGAGGCCCCGGCGGCGGGCCGGGCCGGGCTAGGAGCGCCTGCGCCGGCGGCGCAGCATCCGCACGCCGACCAGCAGGCCGATCGCGGCAGCGCCGGCCATCAGTTCCGGGCGATGGCGCTCGACGTGGGAACGCCAGTCGGTCAGGCGCTCGACCTCGCCGCGGAGCCGGTCGACCGAGACGACGAGTTCCTTGCGATTGGTCTCGATCGAGTCGCGGATCTCGGCCGCGGAGCGCTGAGCCATCAGTCCTTCCCTGTGGTCGATGTCGGGGTCGGTGCGGGTGCCGGCACGGGCGGGGCCGGCGGCGCGACCGGCGCGCCGGGTATCGGATCGTGCGCGGCGGTGCTGACGCTCTCGCGGATCCGCTGGGCCTCCTCGATCGCCATCGTCGGCACGGGCGGGGAGCTGCGTTTGAGCACCCTGGCGGCGATCAGCCCGGCCAGGACCCCGAGGACGATCAGGATCACGGCCATCGCGAAGAAGCCCCAGAAGTAGGCGAAGTCGCCGACGGGCAGGTAGAAGTAGATGAGCCAGGCGCAGCCGACCAGGATGAAGATCAGCGCCATCACGAAGAAGATGCCGGCGGCGACACCGACGACCGCTCCCCTGGCGAGCTTGTTGACCTTTTCGGTGACCTCGGTCTTGGCGAGCTCGATCTCCTCGCGGACCAGGAGCGTCGCGCGCTCTGAGATCTCGGTGATCGCCGTGGCGATGTTCTGCGGCGGCTCGCCGCGGCCAGGCGGGGGCTGCGCGCTCATTCGGGCGGGTCCTCGTCGAAGAGCCGCCTCCAGATCGTCGCGGCGCCACGATTGGCGACAATGCTGGCCAGGGCCCCGCACGCGGCCAGGATGCCCGACCACATGAGCCGCTTGACGAACTCGTTCTCCATGCCGCGCCAGTCTATTGCCCCGGCCCGTCGCCATCGAAAAATCCGACCGCGCCCGGGTGCCGGGGACGGTGCCGCTGACGCTCAACCGATCCTGGCCTCGCCGACCGCGCCCGCCTCGAGACCGCCGCAGACGGTCTCCACGACCAGCCACTTGGCCCGCTCGAAGTCGTCGGGGCCCTGGGGCAGCAGGCCGAAGATCCAGCCGGTCAGCAGCTGCTCGATCGCGCCGTAGAAGGCCATCGCTGCGAAGCGCGCTTCGATGTCGTCGCGGAACACCCCTTCCTCCTGCGCCTTTGTAACTATGCCGGCGATCATCTCGTAGGCCGCGCCGATCTCCCCCAGGTGGGTCTGGCCGAACGAGTTGGCGGCCCGCGTGACCTCGACGATGATGACCTTCATCAGGTCCGGGTCGTGCCGGTAGCTGTCGACGATGAAGGAGGCGATCGCCCGCAGCTTCTCCCGCACCGGCACCTGCTCGGCATCGACGCGGCGGATCTCCTCGAGCATGATGTTCCAGCGCTCCAGGAAGAGCGTGTCGAGCACCTCGTCCTTCGAGGCGAAGTAGTGGTAGACGAGCCCGTAGGCGACGCCGGCCTCATCGGCTATGTCCGAGACCCGGCAGGCGTGGAAGCCCTGCCGGGCGAAGACCTTGACGGCCGCGTCGAGGATCAGCCGCCGCTTGTCTTCGGCCGACTTGGAGCGGGAGATCGGGGGGCGGCCGGCGCTCACCGTGCGACCTCCGTCAGGGGATGCTCGACGGGCCGGCCGTAGGCTGCGGGCCGGCGGTTCGCCAGCGAGGGCAGGCTGGCTCTGATCTCGTCCTGGCGCTCCAGGTCCAGGTCGGCGGTGATGTGCGTCTCCGAGTCCGGCGCCTGCGCCAGCACGAGGCCCCAAGGGTCGACGATCATCGAGCGTCCGCCCGAATGCTGCCCGGCGGGGTGGGGGCCGATCTGGTTGGCCGCGATCACGAAGGCCTGGTTCTCGATCGCCCGCGCTCGCACCAGCGTCGCCCAGTGATCGCGCGTGGTCGCCAGCGTGAAGGCGGCCGGGATCGCCATGATGCGGGCCCCCTCGACGGCGAGGACCCGGTACAGCTCGGGGAAGCGCAGGTCGTAGCAGATCGACATCCCCAGCCCGACGTCCTCGACGGTGCGCGACAGCACGATCTCCTCGCCGGCCTGCTCGAGCTCCGACTCCCTGTAGACGCGGCCCGCGACCTCGACGTCGAACATGTGCACCTTGCGGTAGACAGCGCGGACCTCCCCCTGCGGGTCGACGTGGACCGAGGTGTTGGCCAGCTTCTCCTGCCCCGCAACGAGCTCGAGGATCGAGCCGGCGACGAGGTCGACGCCGAGCTCGCGAGCCGTCGCCCGCGCCCATTCGATCGCCGGGCCGTCCAGCGGCTGGGCCGAGGCGCGCAGCTCCTGCTCGGAGCCCATCGCGGTCCACTTCTCGGGGAGTACGATCAACCGTGCCCCCTCCGCGGCCGCCGCGCGGGTGAGGCGGTCGGCGGTGGCCAGGTTCGCCGACTGATCGGCGGTGGAGTTGAGCTGTACCGCAGCGACTCTCAAATGGAGGCTCCCCCCGTGGGCGCCCCGGCTGCCGGGGCACGCACAGAATAGATTGACTGGTCAGTCAACGAATGGCAAGCATAACGTCAGCGCAGCCGGCCGGCACGACCGCGACCTCGCCGGTCGGTGCATCGTCCCTGTTCCGCGACGGGCGGCCGTTGAAGCGCTGGCGCTACGTCGGCGTGTTCGCCGAGGATCTGATGGCGTGCGCCGCGCTGGTCCGGATCGGCCCGGCCCGCCAGAGCTTCTGGGCGCTGCACCAGCCCGGCCGGCCGATCAGGGAGCGCACCAGGCTGCTTCCACGGCGTGGCGAGGTGCAGCTTCTCGGCGGCCTCGACGCCGACCCGCGCGCGGCGGGACAGCCGGGCGGAGTGATGATCGTGCGCGACCGCGGCGTGTTCCTCGACCTGACTCTCGAGGAACAGCCCGGCATCGAGGCTCGCTGTCCGCATGGGGGCTCGCAGGTGTGGACGCGCAAGCAGGCCGGCGTGCCGGCTCGGGGCACCCTCTCGCTGGACGGCGGGCCGGCCCGCGAGGTCCGCGCGCTCGCCGTGATCGACGACACGGCCGGCTATCACGGCCGCCTGACCGAGTGGCGCTGGAGCGCCGGCGTCGGCCGGGCGCCCGACGGCGGGCCGCTTGCCTGGAACCTGGTCAGCGGGGTCAACGACCCTCCCACCGGGAGCGAGCGCGCCGTGTGGGTCGACGGGGCGCCGCACGAGGTCGGCCCGGTCAGCTTCGCCGAGGACCTGTCCACGATCCGCGGCGAGGACGGCAGCGAGCTGCGCTTCGTGCCCGAGGCCGAGCGCAGCCGCCGCGATGAGCTCCTGATCGTCAGCTCCGACTACCGCGCCCCCTTCGGCAGCTTCTCCGGGACGCTGCCCGGCGGGATCGAGCTGGCCGCGGGACGCGGCGTGATGGAGCACCACCGGGCCCGGTGGTGAGGCTCAGCTCGAGAGGTCGATGACACCGACGACACGGGCAGCACCGCCCGCGGCCGCCAGCAGCGCACGGTCCTTGCTCGCCAGCGGCTCGCCGAGCGCCTCGGCCAGAGCGATGAACAGCGCATCGGCGGCAGTCAGGTTGTGGCGCAGCTCCCACGCTCGCCCACGCAGGGCCATGCTGGGAAACAGCCTGAGTCGCAGATCGCCCAGATCGGCAAGTGCGCTCTGCGCTCGATCGTCGCCCAGCAACCCGCGCTGAGACTGGCGCCGGAGAGCCGAGATCACCTCGAAGACGAGGATGTCCGGCGCGGACGCCTCCCCCTCTGTGGCCAGCAGGCGCTCGACGCCGGCGGCCGCTCCCCACCCCAACAGGAAATCGACGGCCCCGCTGGTGTCGATGACGGTCACTCGCCGTGGTCGCGTATCCAGCGCACCGTGACCTCGCTGGGCTCCTTCTCCGGCGGCGTCCCGCGCGCCCTGATGCGGGCGGCGAGCTCAGCTGGGGTGGGACGGGATGCATCGCGCTCCAACACGGTCCTCAGGTACTCCGACAGGGAGACCCCCGCCAGGACAGCGCGCGACTTCAGGATCGCGTGAACCTCCTCGGGCACGTCGCGGATCTGCACCATGGTCCCCATACGTAGTGCAACGATATCATGCGCGGTGCATGCATCTCAGCCGGCGGCCGATCGACCCCGCTGCCGCCGCAGCTCGGCCAGCAGCAGCTTCGAGTGCATCGCCCCGATCAGCTCGCGCAGCGGCTCGACGCCGGCGGCGACGATCTCCATCGCCCGCTCCACATCGACCTCGCCGGCCAGCCGCTCCAGCAGCGCCCGGACCTCGTCCTGTACCAGCGGCTCGAGCGCGCGCCGGTAGCGGAGCGTGTCGTAGACGGTGAAGCCCAGCTCCTCCTCGTAGCCGCCCGCCCGGAAGCTGGCGATCGCCTCGATGATCTTGAGGTCGTCGCGGTCGTAGCCGCGCTGGTTGGGGGTGAGCACGCCGATCTCGGCCAGCCGCTCGAGCACGTTGCGGGGGACCCCGTAGCGCTCCTGGACGGCCCTGCGCGAGAGGCGGCTGGAGTCCTCGGCGCTGGCCCGTGCGCGCTCGAGGATCCGGTCCTCCAGCTCGATCAGCGCCCTGACCCGGTCGGGATCCTCCCGCAGCGCGCCGCGAATCACCCGCAGCGGCATGAAGCGCTCCTCCTGGAGGCGCTTGATCAGGGCGATCCGCTCGACGTACTCGGGCGGGTAGTACGCCATGTTGCGGCTGGTCCGCACCACGTCCGAGCCCTCCCCCAGCAGCCCCTCGCGCAGGTAGTAGCGGATCGTGCCGGGACTGACGCCCGAGCGCTCGGCCAGCTCGCTCATCTTCAGCAGCGCCCGCCCCCCCGAGCCCTGCCCGTTCACGTCGGTCGCGATCGCCCGCTCCGAGCCCATCCCGCTCCGGCTCAGGCCCTGATCGTCGCGCCGTGCTGCGTCTCGGCCGGCCCGGCCGCCGCGCCGCACGCGATCAGCTCGGCGATCTCCTCTTCGGAGTAGCCGGCCCCGGCCAGCACCGACTCGGTGTGCTCGCCCAGCGCCGGCCCGGGCAGGCGGGCGTGCTGGCCGGGGGTGCGGTCGAGCTTCACCGGGATCCCCAGCTGGCGCACCGGGCGCTCCGCCCCGGGCTGCTCGAGCTCGACGACCATCTCCCTGGCGCGGACCAGCTCGGAGTCGAGCGCCTCGTCCAGCTCGAGGACCGGCTCGAGGCAGCAGTCGTGCCGGCGGGCGAAGCTCTCCCACTGCTCGCGGCTGCGGGCCCTGAAGATCTCCGTGACCTCGGCGTGCGCCTCCGACCCGGGACGCTCGAACTGCGCCGCGATCAGGTCCTCGCGGCCGACCCCCCGACACCACGCCTGCCAGAACTTCGGCTCCAGCGCGCCCAGCGAGACCCAACCGTCGGCGCACTCGTAGGGCCGGTAGCAGATCAGCGAGCCGGCCAGCGGCAGCTCGCCGCGGCGCGGCACCTGCCCGTCGGCGAAGTAGGAGCCGGCCACCATCGCAAGCCAGGACAGCGCGCCGTCGGCCATCGAGACGTCGACGATCTGGCCTTCGCCCGAGCCATGACTGCCCGCGCACGCCGCGCGGCCGCCCGCGGCGGGCTGGGGCGAAGCGCCGTCGCGCTCGCGCAGCGCGGCCAGGATGCCGAAGGCCGCCATCAGCACGCCGCCGCCCAGGTCGGCGATCTGCCCTGCCGCCTGCACCGGCTCGCCCCCGCGCTCGCCGGTCAGCCCGAGCAGGCCCACCAGCCCGAGGTAGTTCATGTCGTGGCCCGACGCGTCGCGTTTGGGCCCATCCTGCCCGTAGCCGCTTATCGCGCAGTAGACGATGCCCGGGTTGACCTCCCGCATTCGCTCGTAGCCGACGCCCAGCCGCTCGAGCACGCCGGGGCGGAAGGACTCGAGCACGACGTCGTATTCGCCCACCAGGCGCAGCAGCGCCTCGCGCCCCCGGTCGTTCTTCAGGTCGAGGCGGATCGAGCGCTTGTTGCGGTTCAGCGACAGGAACAGGGCCGAGCGGGCGCTCTCGTGGGCGCCGTCGTAGAACGGGGGCGACCAGCGGATGTAGTCGCCCATGCCCGTGTCCTCGACCTTCAGCACCTCGGCGCCGAAGTCGGCGAGCAGCAGCGAGCAGAAGCCGCCGGGCAGCAGCCGCGACAGGTCGAGCACGCGAATGCCCGACAGCGGCAGGGTCACGCAGGGCTCCCGGCCGGCTGGGAGATGGCCAGCATCGAGCGGGCCTCGGCGACGGTGGCGGGGCGCCGTCCGATGTCTTCGGTCATCTGCCTGGCCTTGGCGATCAGCTCGCCGTTGGAGGAGGCCATGCGCCCGTCGGGCAGGTACAGGTTGTCCTCCAGGCCGACCCGGATCGAGCCGCCCAGGGTGAGCGCGGCCGCGACGAGCAGCCACTGGTCGCGGGAGATCCCGATCACGCCCCAGTGGGACCCCCCGGGGATGTTGTCGACCATCGCCGCCAGGTTGCGGGCCGTCGGCGGGATGCCGCCGACGACGCCCATCACGCAGTCGACGTGCAGCGGCGTGTGCAGCACGCCCATGTCGATCAGCGGCGCGAGGCTGCCGACATGTCCCACGTCGAAGCACTCGTGCTCCGGTTTGATGCCCAGCTCGTTCATCGCCTCGAGCAGCTCGACGATCTCGTCGAACGGGTTGGCGAAGACCATGTTGAAGACGAACTGCTTGCGCGAACGCGAGTACTTGGCGTAGTTCATCGAGCCCATGTTGAGCGCGGCGACCTCGGGACGACAGGCCCGCAGGTATTCGATCCGCTTCGTCACCGGGACGCCGATCGTGCCGGTCGAGTAGTTGACGATCGCCGCGTCCCCGACCTCGGCGCGGATCGCGTCGGTGATCGCCTGGAAGTCCTCGATCTCGTAGCTCGGCGTGCCGTCCGGTTTGCGCGCGTGGATGTGGATGTGCACGCCGCCCTCGTCGACGATCCGCCGCGCCTCGGCCGCGTACTCCTCGGGCGTGTAGGGGATCGCGGGGCACTGCTCGCGGTTCGCGATCGCGCCGGAGATCGAGCAGGTGATCACTACGGGGTCATCGAGCGACATGTCTTCTGCTCCTCGGGTCGGGCACTGTGCGGGTCATACCGGCACCACGCCGGAGCGCTTCCACGGCCGCTCGATCTTCTTGCCGGCCGCCATCTCCAGCGCGCGGCAGATCGTCGCCCGCGTCTCGCGGGGGTCGATCACGTCGTCGATCATGTCGTTGCCGGCGGCGATGTAGACGTCGATGATCTTGCGGTAGGCCTCGATCAGCTCGGCCTTCTTGGCCGCCGGGTCCTCCGCTTCCTCGACCTGTTTGCGCATCACGATCTCGACCGCCCCCTCCGCGCCCATCACGCTGATCTCGGCGCTGGGCCAGGCGACGATCAGGTCGGGCTCGTAGGCGCGGCCGTTCATCACGTAGTAGCCCGCGCCGTAGGCCTTGCGGGTGATCACGGTGATCTTCGGGACGGTCGCGTTGGCGACCGCGTAGAGCATCTTCGCGCCGTGGCGGATGATGCCGCCGGCCTCGACCTTGCTGCCGACCATGAAGCCCGGGACGTCCATCAGGAAGACCAGCGGGATCGAGAAGGCGTTGCACAGGTTGACGAAGCGAGCCGCCTTGTCGGCCGAGTCGTTGTCGAGGATGCCGCCCAGCTGCCTGGGCTGGTTGGCCACGATCCCGGCGGGCCGTCCGCCGAAGCGGGCGAAGCAGGTGATGATCGTCTTGGCCCACTGTCCCTTCATGTCGAAGTACTCGCCGTCGTCGACCACGCGGCGGATCACCTCGTACATGTCATAGGGCTTGCGGTTCGACTCGGGCAGCACGTCGAGCAGCTCCTCGTCGGCGCGCTCGATCGGATCGCCGACGGGCCTGACCGGCGGGGGCTGCTCGCAGTTCTGGGGCATGTAGGAGAGGTACTGCCTGATGCGCTCGATGCACTCCTCGTCGCTCGCGACCTCCATGTCGCCGACGCCCGACTTGCGGCAGTGCACCCGCGAGCCGCCCAGCTCCTCCTGCGTGACGTCCTCGCCGACGGCCGCCCGTACCAGGTGCGGGCCGGCCAGCGCCATCGAGCCGCGCCCCTTGACCATCGGCACGAAGTCGGCCAGCCCGGGGATGTAGGCCGTACCCGCGGCGCATGGACCCATGAGGGCGGCGATCTGTGGGATCACGCCGCTCATCACGACCTCCTCGCGGAACAGGTGCCCCGAGCCGGCGAACAGCGAGCCGACCGCCTCCTGGATGCGCGCCCCGGCCGAGTCCAGCAGCCATATGAAGGGGATCCGCTTGGTCAGGGCCAGCTCGCGCAGGCGCGTGACCTTCAGCTCGCCCGTCATCCCCATCGAGCCGGCCATCACGGTGAAGTCGTAGGCGCAGACCGCGACCAGCCGCCCGTCGATCTTGCCATAGCCGGTGATCACGCCGTCGGCGGGTGCGTCCTTGCCCTCCATCGCGCGCTGGGAGAAGTGGGGCCGCGCGTGGATCCCCATCTCGACGAAGGTGCCCTGGTCGATCAGCAGTGCCAGGCGCTCGCGGGCTGTGAGCTTCTCCTGCTGGTGCTGGCGGGCGATCCGCTCCTCGCCTCCCCCCATCGCGATCTCGGCGCGGCGCGCGTGCAGATCCTCGACCAGGGGACGCAGCAGCGAGGAGGTGTCCGTGTTCGTGCTCATCAGCGTCCTTTCCAGACCGGCTCGCGCTTCTCGAAGAACGCGCCGACCCCCTCGACGATGTCCTCGGTGGACTGCGCCAGCGAGAGCTGTGCGCGCAGGTAGTCGAGCGCGTCGTCCAGCGGCATGTCCATCTGGCGGCGCATCGCTTCCTTGCCCAGGCGCATGATCACGGGCGACTTGCCGGCCAGCTTGCCGGCCCAGTCGGCGACGGTCGCCTCCAGCTCGCCCTCGGGGACGACGCGGTTGACGATCCCCGCCTCGAGCGCCTGCGCCGCGCTCCAGCGCTCCCCCAGCAGCAGCAGCTCGTTGGCCCGCTTGCGCGGGACGTTGCGGTAGATCAGCGCCATGATCATGAAGGGGAAGGCCCCGATCGTGATCTCGGGCGTGCCGAAGCTCGCCGTCTCGGTCGCGACGATCAGGTCGCAGGCCAGCGCGATCCCGAGCGCCCCCGCCAGCACGTGCCCGCGAGCGGCGCAGATCGTCGGCTTGCCCAGCTCCCCGATCAGCTTGAACAGATCGACGAAGCGCTCCCCGGCGAAGTGCTTGTGCACGAGCGCCATCTCGGCCGCGAAGCCGCCGAGGTTGGCGCCCGAGGAGAAGGTCCGCTCGTGCGAGGAGGCCAGCACGACGCAGCCCACGGCCGGTTCGTCGCGGGCCCGCTCGAACGCCTCGATCAGTCCGGCAAGCAGCTCGGCGGAGAGCGCGTTGCGGGTCTCGGGATCGTTCAGCGTGATCGTCGCGATCCCGCTGTCGTCGACGTCGTAGAGGACCTTCTCGGTGGGCACCGGCGCATCCTAGCCTGATCCCGCCCTGGTGGGAAGTGCGCAGTCCTACTGTTTACTTTCGAGCGCGGCTGCGTTAGCGTCCGTGCTCACCCGCCGGCCTCGCGCAGCGCGAGGAGACCGAGACCCGACCGAAGGAGACCGCGCCCCCATGGCCGCAACCGCCGAGAGCGTCCTGAAGCCCGACTTCAAGAGCCAGCGCAAGCACTTCATCTTCACCGACGAGCACGAACAGCTGCGCGAGTCGATCCGGAACTTCGCGATCAAAGAGCTCGCCCCGCACGCCGAGGAATGGGAGGAGACGACGTTCCCCGACTCGGTCTTCCGGCGCATGGGCGAGCTGGGCTTCCTCGGCCTGGACAAGCCGGTCGAGTACGGCGGCCAGGGCGGCGACTACTACAGCGCGCTGGTGCTGGCCGAGGAGATCAGCAACGCGAACTCGGGCGGGCTGGCGATGGGCCTGGCGGTGCAGACCGACATGGCGATGCCGCCGATCCTCGCCTTCGGGACGGAGGAGCAGAAGCGCCGGTGGGCCGAACCGGCGATCAAGGGCGAGAAGATCCTGTGCCTCGGCATCACCGAGCCCGACGCCGGCTCGGACGTCTCGGGGATCAAGACCCGCGCGGTCGCCGACGGCGATGACTACGTGATCAACGGCTCCAAGACATACATCACCAACGGCCATCGTGCCGATGTGATCGTGCTGGTCACGAAGACCGACCCGGACGCCGGCTACGACGGCTTCACTCTGTTCCTGGTGCCGATGGACAGCCCCGGGGTGATCCGCGAGAAGAAGCTCGAGAAGCTCGGCATGCACGCCTCCGACACGGCCCTGCTGGCCTTCCAGGACGTGCGCGTCCCCGCCTCGGCGGTGCTTGGCCAGATCGGCAAGGGCTTCTACCACATCATGTGGGAGCTGCAGGGCGAGCGCCTGATCGGCGCGGCCGGTTGCGTGGCCGGCGCCCAGAAATGCTTCGAGCGGACGCTGCAGTACGCGCACGAGCGCAAGGCCTTCGGGCGGGAGATCGGCAAGTTCCAGGTGATCCGCCACAAGTTCGCCGAGATGGCGACCAAAATCGAGTCGGCCCGCCAGATGGTCTACGTCACGGCGTGGCGCTTCAACAACGGCGAGTACCCCGTCAGGGAGATCTCGATGGCCAAGCTCCATGCCGCCCGGGTCGCCTGTGAAGTCGCCGACGAATGCATCCAGATCCACGGCGGCGCGGGCTACATGCGCGAGTACGGAGTGGAGCGGGTCTGGCGCGACATGCGCCTGAACCGGATCGGCGCGGGCACCGACGAGATCATGCTCGACGTGATCGGCCGCTCCTACGGGCTGTGAGGCCGGAGGCCGGCACGGAGCGCCGGCCGACTCGCTCATCCATGAGCGCCGGCCGGTTCCAGGCCGGTCATCCTCGCCCGCGGGCGAGGATCTCGACGGTCGGAGCGAGGCGACGGCGCAGGCGCGTCGTGACGATCCCGGTGAGGAGCGAGGGAGCGACCGTGCGTGGGAGCGAGGGCATCGACGTGCGATGGCGCGCGTAGGCCGCCTGCAACTCGGCCTCGCGCTCGGGCGAGGCCTGGGGGTGCCGGCGCATGATCTCGCCGAGCTCGGCGCCGGCGGCTTCGCGCTCGCGCTCGAGCTCAGGCGAGTGCGCGGGCTCGAGACGGCGCGTGATCTCGGCTGCGGCGGCGCGGGCGGCCACGAGGGCGAGCGTGCGCCAGAGCGCCAGACGCCGGCCGGTCCTGCGATCGACGGTGAGCGTGCCGAGCACCCGCTGCCCGGGCGAGCGCAGCTGCTCACGAAGGAGCTCGCCCGGCAGGGCCATGAGCTGTGCAGCGACGCCGCGCTCGCGGAGCAGCCCGCGCGACCGGGCGAACCACCACAGCGCGCCGAAGAAAGCCATGTCGATCAGCCCGGCGCCGGTGCGCCGCCACGTCGGGGCCTTTGCGTACGAAGCGTCGTTCATCTCCCTAATCCTCTCCCAATCGGGCGGGTCGCACAGGTGCGACCCCCGCGGGTGGCGTCGTGAGCATCCCCGACCCCCCCTTCACCGCCGAGCACGAGGAGCTGCGCGCCTCGGCCCGCGGCTTCATCGAGCGCGAGCTGACCCCCCACGCCGAGCGCTGGGAGCAGGAGCGCTGGTTCCCCAACGACGTCTTCCCGAGGCTGGGCGCGCAGGGGCTTCTCGGCCTGAAGTACCCCGAGCAATACGGCGGGCAGGGCGGCGACTACCTGCACGAGGCCGTGCTGTGCGAGGAGATGGCCCGGATAGGCTCGGGCGGCACCGCGGCCGGGATCGGCGCGCACATCAACATCGCCACGCCGCCGATCTGGAAGTTCGGCAGCGAGGAGCAGAAGCGGCGCTACCTCGCCCCCGCGATCGCCGGCGAGCTGATCGGGGCGCTCGGGATCACCGAGCCGGGCGCCGGCTCGGACGTCGCCGCGTTGAGCACCCGCGCCGAGCGCGTCGACGGCGGCTTCGTGGTCAACGGCGAGAAGACCTACATCACCAACGGCGTGCGGGCCGACTTCGTCGTCACCGCCGTCAAGACCACTGCCGAGGGCGGCCACGGAGGCATCTCGTTCCTGATCGTCGACCGCGGCGAGGGCGTCGTGTCCTCCAAGCTCGAGAAGCTGGGCTGGCACGCCTCCGATACCGCCACGATCAGCTTCCAGGACGTGTTCGTCGCCGAGCAGAACCTGCTGGGCGAGCTGCACGGCGGCTTCAAGCTGATCATGGCCAACTTCCAGTGGGAGCGCCTGGCGATGTCGCTGGGCGCGGTCGGCGCGATGACGCTGGCCTACGAGAAGACCGCGCAGTTCGCCCGCGAGCGCCAGGCCTTCGGGCGCCCCCTGTCGGGCCACCAGGCGATCCGCCACAAGCTGGCCGACATGGCGACCTCGGTCCACACCTGCCGCTGCGTGACCTACGACGCGCTGCGCCGCTTCGTCGCGGGCCAGGATCCCCTGCGGGAGGTGACGATGGCCAAGCTCCTGACACAGCGGGCCGCCTTCGAGCTGATGGACCAGGCCCTGCAGATCCACGGCGGCGCCGGTTACATGCGCGAGTACTGGGTCGAGCGGGCCGCCCGCGACGCCCGCCTCGGCCCGATCGGCGGCGGCAGCGACGAGATCATGCGGGAGATACTGGGCAGGGTGCTGGGTCTGTAGCCCGGCGGCGCCGGGCGAGATCCTCGACCCGTTCCAACCGCGACTGGACGAACGTATGAGTCGGATCGCCTGCAAACACGGGCAATCCGTTGCATGATCCTGCAAAGCTGCGCATTTCGCTCAACTGCGCTCAGGGCCAGGCCGATAGGGCCCCATGGCCCGATCCGCGCTGGTTTCCTCGCTCGCCGCGCTCTGCCTGCTGGGCGGACTCGCGACGTCCGCGCCGGCCAAGTCGACCCGCTCCCGCCACGCCGCCCGATGCGCCACCACGGCCCACGCCGCCGCCGCCAGCGGCACGGGCAGCTTCCGCAAGTCGCACTGCCCCAAGAGCGGTGCGCCCCACCGCAGCAAGCCCGCCCACCTGCTGTTCTTCACGGCCAGCGGCGGGCGCTGCCCCGACAGCGCCCTGTCTCCCAGCGCGACCGACCTGGCGCTGGTCCGCGCCGCGACCCTGTGCCTGGTCAACCGCGAACGCGCCGCCCACGACGAGGCCGCCCTGCACTGGAACGCCGACCTGGTCGCGGCCGCCCAGGCCCACACCGAGAGCATGGCCTTCGGCGGCTACTTCGCCCACATCGGCCGCAGCGGCGAAACGCCCCTGCAGCGGATGCGCCGCAGCGGTTACATCTACAGCCCGCGGCTGGGCTACGAAGTCGGCGAGAACATCGGCTGGGGCAGCCTCTGGCTGGGCACGCCCGCTGCGATCGTCGCGGCCTGGATGGCCTCGCCGGGCCACCGCGCCAACATCCTGGACGCGCACTTCCGCGACACGGGGATCGGCGTCTCGCCGCACCTGGGAAACCTCGCCGGCGGGCAGCCGGGCGGGATGTACACCCAGGACTTCGGCGTGATCGTCGCCTGATCGCGCGAATCTCCTGGCATGTAGATGGTAGGCTGATGCCATGCAGGTGACAATCGACCGTGCCGGCCGTATCGTCGTTCCGAAGCCTCTGCGGGACGCCCTCGGCCTCGACCCCGAGACACCGCTCGAGATGGAACTGGTCGACGACCACATCGAGATCTCGAATAGGGGCGAGACGGCACGGATCATCGAAGGCCCGAACGGCCCGGTGATCGCCGCCACCGGCAAGACGCTCACCCGCGGGGACATCCGCGCAATCCTCGAGGCGACGCGCGAGCGCCGTTGACGCGCACGGCGGCGGACAGCAGCGTCGCGATCCCAGCTCTCCTGGTCGACCACGCGGACCATGCCAATGCCGAGCTCGCCCTCGGTGAGACCGATGTCACCGTCGCCCACGCCGCCCTCGAGACGTACAGCGTGCTCACCCGGCTGCCGCCGCCCCTTCGCGTGGATACATCGCGGGCCGGAGCGCTGATCGAGGTCAGGCTGCCGAACGACTGGATCAGCCTCGACCCAGCGGGTCACGCCGAAGCCCTGCGCAGTCTCGCGGCCGAAGGCATTGCCGGGGGCGCCGTCTACGACGGACTGATCGCGCTGACCGCAGCTCAACACGACGCGGAGCTCCTGACCCTCGACAGGCGTGCCTCCCGCACCTACCGACGTCTCGGAGTCCGGTTCCTGCTCCTGGACGGCTGATGCCCCCTGTCGCGTTGGGCCCTGCAGGCACCCTCGGATAACCTGCGCGCACCTCAACGAGACAAGGAGAAGCAACAGCTATGGGAGTACTCGACGGCAAGTCGGCGATCGTCACGGGCTCGGCTCGAGGGATCGGCCGCGCCACCGCGGAGCTGCTCGCCTCCCAGGGCGCCCAGGTCCTGATCAACGACCTCGACGGCGACGTCGCCCAGCAGGCGGCCGGCGAGATCGACGGCGAGACGGCCGTCTACGCCGGCGACCTGACCAGGCCGGGCGCGGCCGACGAGCTGGTCCAGGCGGCGATCGACTCGTTCGGGAAGATCGACATCATCGTCAACAACGCCGGCTACACGCTCGACGCGCCGATCCACAAGATGAGCGACGAGCACTTCCAGGCGATGCTCGACATCCACACGGTCGTGCCCTTCCGCGTGATCCGCGCCGCCGCTCCGCACCTGCGCGAGCCGGCCAAGCAGGAGCGCGAGGAAGGCAAGGAGGTGTTCCGCAAGATCGTCAACATCTCCTCGACCTCGGGCACCTTCGGCAACGCCGGCCAGGCCAACTACTCGTCCGGCAAGGCCGGTGTCGTCGGCCTGACCAAAACGGTCGCCAAGGAGTGGGGCCAGTTCAAGGTCAACGTCAACGCGGTCGCCTTCGGCTTCATCGACACGCGCCTGACCCAGGCCAAGGTCGACGAGAACACGATGGAGAAGGACGGCGAGACGATCCAGCTGGGGATCCCCGAGCAGATGCGCCAGATGGCCTCGATGCTGATCCCGCTCGGGCGCCCCGCGACCCCGGAGGAGGCCGCCGGCGGCGTCTTCTTCCTGTGCTCGCCCTGGTCCAACTACGTCCACGGCCAGACCCTGCACGTGACCGGCGGTCTGTTCGGGGGGATGACGGGCTAGCTCGAGCGCCGCGGCGCAGCCTCGGGGGCGCCCGCCGCCGGCCCGCGCAGGTCGAGCAGGCAACCCGAGAAGTAGGCGCCGGCCGGCGAGGCGAGGTAGGCGACGATCGCGGCCAGGGTGCCGGCATCGGTGCCGGGACCCGGTGCGATCGCGACCGTCGTGACCCCGTGGCGAGCCCACTCGACCGACAGCGTGCGGGCCAGGTTCTCCAGGCCCGCCGCGACGGCGCCGGCATGCTCTCCTGCGCCGGCCGCCGGCGCGAGCAGCAGGATGCGTCCCCCCCGCCCCTCGGGCAGGAAGCAGCCGCCGGCGACGGCCCGCGCCGCGTTCCAGCAGGCCCCCAGGCAGTCCACCAGCGCCTCCGGCCCGGTGGCGGCGGCGAACAGCCCGGCGCCGTCGACGACGAGCACGTCGCACCCGCCCAGCTCCGAGCGAGCCGCCGCGAAGGCCTCCTGCGCGGCGAGCTCTGCCTGCTCGGGCGGCTCCTCGAGCACCAGTGGCAGGGCGGCGACCTTCGCGCCCAGCTCGGCGGCGGCCGCGGCGAGCGCGGCGCCTGCGCCGGAGCTGCTCGTCTCGGCCGGCCCGGCGAAGGCGAGGCGCACCCCATCGAGCAGGCCCGGCCTGAGCAGCGACTGTGGGTCGAGGGCGGACATCGAGCCCGCTGCAGCCTAGTGGGCGGAGCGCCCTGCGGTCAGTCCGTGCCGAACGGGTTCGGCGAGCTCTCCGGCGGGGGCTGCGCCGGGGCCTCCCGGGGCCGACCGCCGCCGGCTGCGGGTCGCTCTCCGCGGACCCTGAGCAGTTCGAAGTACAGCACCGCTGCCGCCAGCGCCGACAGCGGCGCCGTCAGGACGCCGAGCACGACGCGCACGACGATCCCGACTCCCGTGCCGGCCGATTCGGCCGCGATCTCGATCGACGCGGCCAGCACCGCCACGGCGACGCCGAGCACGAAGATCACACCGAAGGCCTGCCAGCCGTAGCCCCGCACCAGTTCCCGGCTCCGCCTCAGCGCGCCCAGCCCGGGCGGGCGCTCGAGCACCACGACCGGAGCGGCGACCGACCAGACGGTCAGCAGGATCAGGCCGGGGACGATGATCAGGACGAAGCCGATCAGGATCAACACCCCGGCGACCAGCGCGACCAGGATCAGCGAGCCCAGCACCGGTAGGACCGCGCGCAGCAGCTGGCCGGGCGTCGCGTCGCGACGCCCGTCCTGGACGTCGGCGACCAGCTGGACGACCATCCCGGTGAACAAGGTCGTCGCGATCAGACCGATCAGCGTCGAGACCAGCGCGAGGCCCGAGTTGGCGCTCAGCAGCACGGTCGAGAGCACGCCGGTGAAGACGAACACGACCGCTGCGGCGGGCATCAGCACCGAGGCCTGGTCGACGTAGATCCGCCAGACCTTCCCGATCACCGCCCCCACATCGAGCCGACCTTCCATCACGCCTCCGCGCTCGCCAGACAGGATTCCGCGGCGCAAACCCTAGGCCACGCCTCCGACGGGGGCCGCCGCCCCGCTGCGCTCAGGCGACCGCCGTGCCCTTGTGGGCCCCTCGCTGGGCGCGGCGCTGCTCGCGCAGGCTGCGCAGGATGCCGCGCCGCCCGTGCTGCTCCAGGCCCGCGTAGAGCGCGCGGATCTCCGTCAGGATCTGGTCGGCGACGGCCTGCTGCTGCTCGCGGGTGGGGTTCTCGATCGGCTCCCAGCGAATCGGCTCGCCGTACTGCACCGTGACCTTGGGGAACTGCAGCCGCTTCCAGTTGCGCACCTTCGAGGAGCCCTGGATCGCGATCGGCACGACCGGCGCCCCCGTTTCCAGGGCGATCCGCCCGATCCCCGGCTTGGCCTGCTCGGCCATTTTGCCCGTGCGCGAGCGTCCGCCCTCGCAGTACATCGTGATCGCGCCTTCACGAGCCAGGATCGCCCGCGCCGTGATGAAGGTCTCTTCGTCGCGCGCTCCCCTGCGGACCGGGAACACGCCGCCGTGCGTGTAGATCCATTGCATCGGCCGTTTGAAGAGCTGGGACTTCGCCATGAACCGCACCTTGCGGCGGGTGTAGCAACCCATCAGGAAGTGGTCCATGAAGGAGAAGTGGTTCGGCGCCATGATCACGCCGCCCCGGCCCGGGACGTTCTCGACGGCGATCGCCCTGGTGCGCAGGAAGGTGTAGGCGTACAGCGAGGTCAGCACGCGCACGCCCTCGTAGACCGAGTCGGGTTCACGGGTCCGCGCCCGCTCGTGGAAGCGGTCGAAGTACTCCTTGGGGCGAGGGTCCGTGTAGACCTGCTCGCGCATCGGTGCAAGCTCACTCATCTGAGCGCTCTACCTCTCCTGCGCCTCAAGGTTACGCTCCTTGCGCGTTTTCGATCATCACCGCGGAAGGCAATCTAGCGCCGAGCGGCGTAGGCCCGGGCGAAGTCGAGCAGCTGCCTCCCCCGGTGCAGGAAGCCGCCGAGCGTGCGCCCCGTCGCGCGGTGGTCGAGGTCGAGCTCGATCTCGACCACTCGGCGTCCCGCCCTGACCGCATCGATCGTCATCCCGACCTCCATGCCGTAGCCGCCGGCCAGCGGCAGCACGCCGGCCAGGGCGGCGCCCGTGATGGCGCGCTGCCCTGAGATAGGCGCTCGCGCATGCAGGCCGCAGCGGCGGCGGATCGCCCAGGCGGCGAACCCGCGGGCCAGGCCGAAGCCGCCTCCCACCGAACGGGAGAAGACGGCGACAGCCAGATCGGCCCGGCCCGGCCCGACCGCCTCCACCAGCGGCCCCAGGCGCGCAGCCGACCCGGCCAGGTCGCCGTCGCACAGCAGGAACACGGCGGCCTCCCCGCCGGGATGGGCGGCCAGCGCGCGCGCCGCGGCGATCGTCATCGCCTCCCCCTTCCCGATCACCCGCTCGCTGCGCACCACCTGCGCCCCGGCTGCTCGGGCGATCCTGTCGGTCCCGTCCCGGGAGCCGTCGTCGGCCACCCACAGGCTCGCGCCGGGGAAGGCGCCGGCCAGCGCCGCCAGCGTCGTGCCGATCCGGTCGGCCTCGTCGAGGGCCGCGACCAGCACGGCGACGGGCTCCCGGCGCGTCGGGCCGTCGGCGGCGCTATCTATTGTCCGATCCAACCTGGCTGCGATCGGCGTTCGGAGGAGTGATGACTGACATCGAGGCTCATATCACCGGCACGGTATGGAAAATCGAGGTGGCCGTCGGCGACACGATCGAGGAGGGCGACACGGTCGCGATCCTCGAGTCGATGAAGATGGAGATGCCCGTGGAAGCGGAGGACGCCGGCACGGTCGTCGAGATCGTGTGCGAGGAGGGGCAGGCGGTCAGCGAGGGCGACACCCTCGTCGTGCTGGACTGACAGCCCGCGCTAGCCTGTCGGCCCGTGTCCTCTCCGGTCTCAAGCCGCGAACTGGCCGACGGCAAGCTCCTGATCGACGAGCCCGCCCCGGGGGTTCGTCGCCTCACGATCTCGAACGAGGCGAAGCGCAACGCCCTCGATCACCCGATCCTCGATGCGATCACCGAGACGCTGCAGCAGCTCTCCGGCGCGGAGGCGCAGGCGCGCTGCGTGATCGTCACGGGCGCACACGGGATGTTCTCGGCCGGATACGACATCGGCGAGATCCCCGACGAGGAGTTCGAGGAGCGGGCAGAGCGGCTCGTCGCGCATCCCTTCACCGAAGCGATCGACGCACTCGAGGCGTTCCCCCACCCCACGCTGGCGGTGCTGCCCGGGCACACGATCGGCGGCGGCCTGGAGCTGGCCCTGGCCTGCGACCTGCGCGTCGCCCAGGACGGGATCAAGCTGGGTATGCCGCCCGCCAAGCTGGGGCTCGTGTACTCCCACACCGGCGTGCGGCGCTTCATCGACGCGATCGGTGCGGCCCGCACCCGCGAGCTGTTCCTGCTGGGCCGCTACATCGAGGCCGAGACGGCTCTGTCCTGGGGGCTGGTCAACCGGGTTGCTCCGGCCGAGGATCTGCAGGTCGTGGCGCTTGATCTGGCCGCCGAGCTGGCCGGCAACGCGCCGCTCTCGCAGCGGGGCAACAAGCGCGTGATCGAGGCGCTCCTGGCCGCCGAGGCGGAGCTGCCCGAGCAGGTCGAGGAGGAGCTGATCGAGCTGCGCCGGGCCTCGTTCGCCTCCGAGGACATGCGCGAGGGAATGCGCGCGTTCGCCGAGCGCCGAGCGGCTCGCTGGAGGGGCCGCTGAGGCCGGCATGGACGTCCGCCGCACCCCATACGGTGTGGCGATGTCCGGGCGCCGGGGACCACTGATCACGCGCGAGCAGGCCCTCACGCTCGGCGAGCTCGAGGACCACGGGCAGATCGAAGCGCTGATCGAGCGCGCCTGGAAGGCCCGGGTCGAGCGCTTCGCGGACTCGACCGACATGTGCTCGCTGGTCAACGCCAAGTCGGGCGGCTGCGCGGAGGACTGCGGCTTCTGCGCGCAGTCGCGCTTCGCCGAGGCCGAGACGCCGATGCACGCGATGATGGAGCCCGAGCAGATCCTCGAGCACGCGCGCGCCGCCGAGGCGGCGGGTGCGCACCGCTTCTGCATGGTCACGCAGGGCCAGGGGCTCTCGAGGCGCGATTTCGAGAAGTACCTCCAGGGCGTGCGGCTCGTCTCGGAGAAGACCAACCTGAAGCGCTGCGCGTCGGTCGGGCACATCTCGGCGCAGCGCGCCAGGGCCCTGCGCGAAGCGGGCATCCAGCGGGTCCACCACAACGTCGAGACCGCCCAGAGCTACTACGAGGAGGTCACCAGCACGGTCCGCTACGAGGGCCGGCTGCGCACGATCGAGGCGGTCCGCGAGGCCGGCCTGGAGACGTGCGTCGGCGGCATCCTGAACCTCGGCGAGACCCGCGAGCAGCGGGTCGAGATGGCCTTCGAGCTGGCCGCGCTCGACCCCACCAGCGTGCCGATCAACATGCTCAACCCGCGCCCCGGGACGAAGTTCGGGGACCGCGAGTACATGGATCCCTGGGAGGCGGTCAAGTGGATCGCGATCTTCCGCCTGATCCTGCCCGCGGCGCTGTTCAGGCTGTGTGGCGGGCGTGTCGAGAACCTCGGCGAGCTGCAGCAGCTGGCCGTCAGGGCGGGGATCAACGGGGTGATGATGGGCAACTTCCTGACGACGCTGGGCAACGATCCCGAGACGGACCGCTCGATGTTCGAGCAGCTCGGCCTCAACGTCGCCCGCCAGCCCGACAACGCGGCCAACCCGCGCCCCGACAACCGCTCGGGCTGGCTGGAGGGCGAGACGCCCGACCTCGTCGAGGAGCTGCTGGCCGCCGCCGACCCGCGCGGGCCGGCCGAGCTGGAGGTGCGGCTGTGGGACCCATCGACGCAGCTGCGCTTCCGCGCGAAGCGCGCGGTGCCCCCGCGCCCGGACGGCGCGCCCAACAAGGTTCCGGTCGGCTGATGCCGGCCCCCGCTCGTCAACGCTGGAGGGGGAGCAGATGAGCGACATAGAAGAGCGCCTGGAAGAGCTCGAGC
>JBKQOO010000024.1:0-5819 GCA_052145475.1 Solirubrobacteraceae bacterium | reverse complement strand
TCCGGGTCGATCTCGCCGCGCTCGGCGAGCTTCGCCAGCACGGCCGTCGTCACACCGCCGGCCGTCGCGGTGAAGATCCCGGTCGTCTCGGCAAGCAGCCTGCTCCCCGCCTTGATCTCCTCGTCGGTGACCGCGTCGACCGAGCCGCCCGTGCGACGGGCCAGGTCGAGCGCGTAGGGGCCGTCCGCCGGGTTGCCGATCGCGAGCGACTTGGCGATCGTGCTCGGCTTGACCGGGCGGCAGACGTCGTGACCGGCCGCGAACGCGCTGGCCACGGGCGAGCAGCCCTCGGCCTGGGCGCCGTTCATCCGCGGCAGCGGGCGGGCCGGCTCCTCGATCAGCCCTAGCTCGGTCCACTCCTGGAATCCCTTCGCGATTTTCGTGAACAGCGAGCCGGACGCGACCGGCACCACGCAGCGGTCGGGGAGCTCCCAGCCGAGCTGCTCGGCGATCTCGAAGGCCAGCGTCTTGGAGCCCTCGGCGTAGTAGGGACGCAGGTTGATGTTCACGAAGGCCCAGTCCCGCTCGGCGCACAGCTCGGTGCAGAGCCGGTTGACGTCGTCGTAGTTGCCCTTCACGCCCACCAGTTTCGTGCCGTAGACGCCTGTCGCCAGCACCTTCTGCTCCTCCAGGTCGGCCGGGATGAAGACGTAGGAGTCCATGCCGAGTGCGGCGCCGTGGGCGGCCACCGAGTTGGCCAGGTTGCCCGTCGAGGCGCAGGCGATCGTCTCGAAGCCCAGCTCGCGCGCCCGTGTCGCCGCGACCGAGACGACCCTGTCCTTGAACGAGTGGGTCGGGTTGGCCGCGTCGTTCTTGACCCACAGCTCTCCCAGCCCGAGGCGCGCGGCGAGGCGGTCCGCCCTGATCAGCGGGGTGCATCCGGCCGGCAGCCCGATCCTCCGTGAGCCGCCGCCGCCGGTCTGCCCCCAGGGCCCCGGCGCGCCGCGGCCGTAGGCGGTGGTGGGCAGGAAGTCGGCGTACCTCCAGATGTTCTGCGGGCCCGCCTGGATGCGGCGGCGCCGCTCGGCGACGCTCAGCTCGTGGCCCGCCCGGTCATAGGCGACCTCCAGCGGTCCGAAGCAACGCTCGCAAACATAGAGCGCCTCCAGCGGGTACTCCGCCTTGCACTCCCGGCACTGCAGATGACTGGCAGCCATTGGGTCCCTTTCGCTCTATTCGCCGTGTCACCGGTGTGGCGAAGAGCTCGAGGCCCGCCACACATCTCTCTGGAATTGGCACCTTCCCGCTGTGACGTGACGGTGGTTGCCGGGGTTTCGTAGGGCCAGTCCCTCCACCCCTCTGGATGTGTCCAGCTATGTGCGCGGCAGTCTAGCAATCCCATCGGCAGGAAGACAAGGCGAGCATTAGCCCGATTCGGGTAACGCGCCCGCCCGCGCGGTGTAGGCCCAGGCGTGAGCTCCTCGACGCGCCAGCGCGACGATCGGCCCCTGCAACGGGACGAGCCGTTCCGCTTCGCGGTGCCGGGCACCCGCCGGCGGATGCTCGTGATCGTCAACCCGTACGCCAGCACGGTCTCGGATCGGCTGCGCAACCTCGTCGTCTACGCCCTCCAGGGCCGTTTCGAGGTCGACGCGGTCGACACCGAAGCCCGTGGCCACGCCACCGAGCTGTGCCGCGAGGCGGCCCACGAGGGCTACGACGTCGTGGTCGCCTTCGGCGGGGATGGCACGGTCAACGAAGCTGCCAACGGGCTGCTCGGCTCCTCCACCCCGCTGTCCTGCCTGCCCGGCGGCTCGGCCAACGTGTTCGGCAAGATGCTCGGGATACCCGGCGACCCGGTCGACGCGACCGAGCACCTGCTGGCGATGGCCGACGACTGGCGCCCGCGCAAGGTCGACCTGGGCGTGGTCAACGGGCGCTGTTTCACCTTCTCGTCCGGTCTCGGCCTGGACGCGAGCGTCGTCGAGCGGGTCGACGCGAACCCGCGCCTGAAGGCCCGGCTCGGGCCTTACTTCTTCACATGGGTGGCCCTCAGCACGTTCTTCCGGCGCTATCTGGTGCGACCGCCCCGGCTGAAGGTCCAGACCGCCGCGGGCGAACTCGACGGCGTCACCGCGATCGTCCAGAACGGGTCGCCCTTCACCTACTTCCAAGACCGCCCGATCGACATCGCCGAGGGCGCCGCCCTGAACTCCGGCCGGCTGGCCGGCGGCGTGCTGCATCGCGCGACCCTGCTGGCGATGCCGTCGATCGCCTGGCGGGCCTTCTCCAGCCGCGCCCGCGTCTCGGGGAACCGGCAGGTCACCGGTGTGCCCGACGCAAGCGAGCTGGTCGTGCGCAGCGCCGACGAGCGCCCGCTGCCCCTGCAGGTCGACGGCGACTACCTCGGCGAGGTCAGCGAGGCCCGCTACTCGATCATGCCGGCGGCGCTGACCGTGATCTCCTAGAGGCCGGCGTCAGTCGGCCGCGCCGGGCGTGACCCGGTAGGCGTCGAACACCGAGTCGGTGTTGCGCAGCCTCGTGATCGCGCTCTTCAGCGTGTGCGTGTCGGCCATCTCGACGACGAAGCGGTTCTTGACCATCGGGCCCATCGACAGGCAGCGCGCTTCGAGGATGTTCGCGCCCGACTCGGAGAAGGACCGGGACAGGTCCTCCAGCAGGCGGTGGCGGTCCCAAGCGTCGATCTGGATCTCGACGATGAAGCCCGTCGACTGGTCGCCTTCCCAGGCGACGTTCGTGAAGCGCTCGGGGTTCTTGCGGAGCAGGGCCGTGTTCGGACAGTCGCCCCGGTGGATCGTGATCCCGCGCCCCAGCGAGATGTAGCCGACGATGTCGTCGCCGGGCACCGGCCGGCAGCACTTGGCCAGACGCAGCATCACGTCGTCGACGCCCTCGACCCGGATCCCGTACTGGCCCGAGGACTTGTTGGGGCGGCGTCGTGAGCGGCCGACCCGGAGCAGCTCGGCGCCGCTGTCGTCGCCGTCGGCAGACTCGCCCTGCTTGAGGCGCTGCATGACCTTGTTGACGACCAGCTTCGGCGAGACCTTGGCGGCGCCCAGCGCGATGTAGAAGTCGTCCGCCTTGCGGTAGCCGACCTCCCGGATCACGTCCGCCAGCAGCGCCGAGCCCGTGATCTTCTGCGCCGGCAACCCCTGTTTGCGCAGGTGCTCCTGCAGCAGCTCGCGGCCCGTGTGCTCGGTGTCGACGCGGCTCTCCGCCTTGAACCAGGCCTTGATCTTGTTGCGCGCCCGGGTCGTCTTGACCATCGCCAGCCAGTCCCGCGAGGGGCCGCGCTCGCGCTTGGCCGTGAGGATCTCGACGATGTCGCCCGAGCGCAGCTCGTAGTGCAGCGGGACGATTTTCCCGTTGACCCGCGCGCCCACGCAGCGGTGGCCGATCTCGGTGTGGACCTCGTAGGCGAAGTCGAGAGGCGTCGCGCCGGCCGCCAGCGAGCGGACCTCGCCCTTGGGCGTGAAGACGTAGACCTCCTCCTCGAACAGGTCGGTCCTCAGCGTCTCCATGAACTCGTGCGGGTCGGACAGGTCCTTCTGCCAGTCCAGCATCGAGCGCAGCCACTTCAGCTTCGCGTCCTCACCGCCGCCCGCCGGGCCGGCGCCGTTCTGCCCGGCGGCCTGGCCCTTGTAGACCCAGTGCGCCGCGACCCCGAACTCGGCCATCTCGTGCATCTCGTGGGTGCGGATCTGGATCTCCAGCGGCCTGCCCTCGGGTCCGATCACGGTCGTGTGCAGCGACTGGTACATGTTGAACTTGGGCATCGCGATGAAGTCCTTGAAGCGGCCCGGCAGCGGCTTCCACAGCGAGTGGATCACGCCGACCGTGCCGTAGCAGTCCTTGACCGAGCCGACGATCACGCGCATCGCCGTGAGGTCGTAGATCTCGTTGAACTCGCGCCCCTTCTTGGTCATCTTCGAGTAGATCGAGTAGAAGTGCTTGGCCCGGCCCGCGATCTGGGCCTCGATGGCGACGTCGGCGAGCTCGCTGCGCAGGTACTCGCCCGCCTCGGCGACGTAGTGTTCGCGTTCGTCGCGCTGCTGGGCGACCAGCGCCTTGATCTCCTGGTACTTGCGGGGGTGCAGGGTGGCGAACGCGAGGTCCTCCAGCTCCCACTTGATCGCGTGGATCCCCAGGCGGTGGGCCAGCGGCGCGTATATCTCGAGCGTCTCCCGTGCCTTCTCGATCTGCTTCTGCTTGGGCATCGCGTCGATCGTGCGCATGTTGTGCAGGCGGTCGGCCAGCTTGATCAGGATGACCCGCACGTCGGTGGCCATCGCGACCATCATCTTGCGGTAGTTGTTCGCCTGCGCCTCGTCGCGCGACTGGAACGTGATGCCCTTCAGCTTCGTGACGCCGTCCACCACGCCGGAGATCTCATCGCCGAAGCGCTCGCGGACCTCCTCGATCGACGCCGAGGTGTCCTCGACCGTGTCGTGGAGCAGCGCCGCGCAGAGCGTCTCGGTGTCGAGGCGCATCGACGCGCAGATGCGAGCGACCCCGACGGGGTGCACGATGAACTCCTCACCCGACTTGCGCCGCTGCGCGGCGTGGTGCTCGCAGGCGAACACGAACGCGTCCTGGACCCGGGAGCGGTCGATCTCGACGGCCGAGTCGGCCGCGTGCTCGGAGACGATCGCGAACAGGTCGCTCAGCAGGCGCCGCTCCGAGGCGCTGAGGCCGGCCGGCTGTGGGATCTCGGCCTGGTGGGCGCCGTTGCCGACCTCCGTCTCGGCGAGGAGCGACGGCTCCGCCTCGGGGCGCTCGGAGAGCTGGACTCCCTGCGGGCTGTTGGGATCCTCGGTCGTGGCCATGCTCAAAGGTTAGGGGACCTGCTGGCCGGACCCAAGCGCTCTAGAACAGGACCAGCTCCTGTGGCTCGGCGCCGGGCGTGTGCCGGGCAGGCTCCGGTGGCGGCACGGCCAGGACGGCGGCGTGGCGCAGCCGCAGCCGCGGCTCGCTGACCCCGTTCCACTCGTTGACCTCCAGCGCGAACGTCGCCTGAGCAGGCTCGCCCTCCGGCACGGGCAGCCGCGCCCCCTGGCCGAAGCACACCCCCCGGCTGCGCACGCCACCCGACTCGACGGTGAAGCGCACGTGCTTGCCTTCGCCCATCGGGCGCGCATCGCGGAAGTGCGCCTCGGCGAGCATCAGGCACACGGGCGGATTGGCCCGCCCGAACGGGGCCAGCGACTGCAGCTCCTCGGCCAGGCCCATCCCCAGCTCGGGCCCCGCCACGATCGCGTCGACCCGCTCGACCGCAGCCGCCGCGCCCGCCGGCATGACGGCGGCGGCGTGCGAGTCCAGCGCGTGGGCGAACGCCTCCAGACGCCCCCGTTCGAGCTCCAGCCCGGCGGCGGCCCGGTGGCCTCCGAAGCTGACCAGGTGCTCGCGGCAGCCCCGCAGTCCCGCCAGCAGGTCGAAGCCCTCCACGCTGCGTCCCGACCCGCGCCCGGCCTGATCGTCCAGGGCGACCATCACCACCGGGCGGCCGCTCGACTCGACCAGCCGCGAGGCGACGATCCCGATCACGCCGGGGTGCCAGCCCTCGGCTGCGAGCACGTAGGCGCCGCGCTCCCCCAGCTCCGCCATCTGCGCTTCCGCCTCGAAGCGGATGCGGCGCTCGATCTGGCGGCGCTCGGCATTGGCCGCGTCGAGCTCGCCCGCGATCTGGGCGGCCCGGGCGTGGTCCTCGGTGAGCAGCAGCTCGAGGCCCGCGTCGGCCCTGTACAGGCGCCCGGCCGCGTTCAGGCGCGGAGCCAGCGCGAACCCGATCGCCCGCTCGCCGACGCGCGCCGGGTCCACCCCGGCCACCGCCATCAGCGCGCGCAGGCCCGGCTTGGAGG
>JBKQOO010000023.1:0-5076 GCA_052145475.1 Solirubrobacteraceae bacterium | reverse complement strand
ACCGTACCTCCGTGGAGGAGCCGTTCCTGTTCTTGAGGGACTCGTGGTGATCAGCGGCGAGATATTCTCGTTTGAGCAGGTGACGCGTTGGCTCGCACCCATGCCACGATTCGAGGACTACGGAGGGTGAGGCGTGGCACTCGGATCCTCTCTCAGACCGCCGGGGGTGGCGGATCTCCGTGACTAGCGATCATGTCCAGCATCCCGCGTTCGCTGAGAACGACGCCCTCAGACTCGATGCCGCCCGCCATGAACTACTCGGACGGAGCGAGGAACAGCGACGGCTCGCCGCTCTCCTTCACGGGGCTCGAGAAGGCCAGGCCGGCGTTCTCGTGCTTCGAGGAGAAGCCGGGATTGGGAAGTCGGCTCTGCTTAGCGATCTCGCGACGAATGCCGATGGCTTCTGCATCTGCCGTGCGGGAGGCGTCGAGTCCGAGATGGAGCTCGCGTACGCCGGCCTGCAGCAACTTTGCGGACCACTCGCCGGGCACGACGTAGAACTCACGACGCTGCACCGGAACGTACTGGATCAGGTGTTCGGTCTCACCGAGGGTGCCCCTCCGGAGCGATTTCTCGTAGGTATCGCCGCCCTGGATCTGGTGGCGACCGTGGCCAAAAAGCAGCCGATCGTTTGGCTTATCGATGAAGCGCAGTGGATCGACCAGGCCTCGATGCAGGCGATTGGATTCGTCGCCCGTCGGCTACTCGCCGAGAGGGTACTAATTCTTATCGCTACACGCGACGTCAGCGACGAGAACGAACTTGCCGGACTGCCGGAACTCCAGATCGGCGGCCTGGACACCGAGGACGCACGCAGGCTGTTTGAATCGGTCGTCAGCGGCCCAACGGATCCGCTCGTTCGGGATCGGATCATCTCTGAAACACGCGGCAATCCCCTCGCGCTCCTTGAGCTGCCTCGTGCGTGGACCACGGCGGAACTGGTCGAGGGCCTCGCAGAATCTGCCGGTATTCCGCTCACAGGCAGGCTTGAAGCTGCCTTTGCGAAGCGTTTGCGTGAACTGCCACCTGACACCCAGACCCTGCTCACACTCGCAGCAGCCGACCCGAAGGGCGACCCGGCCCTACTGTGGTCCGCCGCTCAACGTCTCGGACTCGATTGGAGCGCCGCGGCTCCGGCAGAACGCGCCGGCCTACTCGAAATAGGACAGGGAGTGTACTTCCGGCATCCACTGGTGCGGGCAGCCGCCTACCGCTGTGCGCCCCTCGAGAAGCGACTAGAAGTGCATCGCACTCTCGCGGAGCTGGCCGACCCGATCCACGACGCGGACCGTCGCGCTTGGCATTGGGCCTGTTCGACAGTGGGTCACGACGAGAAGATCGCCGCCGAGCTGGAGAGGACGGCAGGTCGGGCCAGGGCTCGCGGTGGTCTGCTGGCGGCCGCCGCCCTTCTCGAACGTGCCGCGCTCCTCACACCACACGGGGAGCGTCGAGCCGATCGGACGCTGGCAGCGGCAAGGGCGAAGCGAGATGCCGGGGCATTCGAATCAGCGCTCCGGCTCCTGTCGGTTGTCGACACCGAGCCACGATCCGAGATGCGCACCGCGCTGTCTGAGCAACTGCGGGGGAAGATCGCCTTTGACCAGCGCCGTAGCTCGGAAGCTGCCGAGCTCTTGTTCAGTGCGGCCCAGCGGATCGAGCCGTTTGCGCCCCGGGCTGCTCGTGACATGCACCTCGAAGCGCTGGCTGCGGCCGTCTGGGCTGCGGGCCCCGGCGACCGGGAGTTGGTCGCCAAAGCAGCGCAAGCCGCTAGGGCCACGGCGTCGGCTGAGAATCCACCGCGCGCCGCAGATCTGGTCCTTGACGCGATCGCGACCAGGATGACCGAAGGCTACGCGGCTGCCACACCCGCGCTGACCGCGGCACTCGACGCCATCCGCAATCACGGTCTGGGCTCCGACGATGCCGACGACTTGCTGTGGCTGACAGGAAACAGACTGGCCGGACTCATAGCCACCGAGGCTTGGGACCACGAAGCTGCTCTCGCCTTGGCAAAGCGGCAGGTCAGAGTGGCTCGAGAGTCGGGAGCCCTGGTACAGCTTCAATTCGCGTTGAACTTCCTCGCTAACAATGTCATCGTCACCGGCGATCTTCGTGGTGCGTCGGCGTTGTTGGAAGAAGAGCGCCTGCTGTCGGCGATCACCCTGGTAAGTCCGAACCGCACCATGCTGATCGATGCGCTCCGCGGCGATACGGGTCGGACCGTTCCGCTGGTCCAGGCGATGATCGAGAGCGCGATCAAAAGCGGTCATGGCCTGGCCGGGTCATTTTCTTTGCCCACTACGCGGCGGCCGTTCTGTACAACGGGCTCGGGCGTCACGCAGAAGCGCTGGCTCACGCCAGGCAAGTGATCGAGTCGGACGCGTTGGGCTTTCAGATATTCGCCGCGGGCGAACTTGCCGAAGCGGCGTCCCGGGAGGGCGACGACGAGTTGCTGTCGTACATGTCCACCTGGATGCAAGTCCGCGCCGCGGCGACTCCCACAGAGTGGGCGCTCGGAATGTGTGCTCGGATCCAAGCGCTCGGTGCCGACGGCACCGATGCGGAGGCCTTGTATCGGGAGTCGATAGTCCACTTTGGCAAGACACAGCTACGGATCGAGCTGGCGCGCTCGCACCTGCTCTACGGCGAATGGCTGCGGCGGGAGCGCCGGCGCCTTGACGCGCGCGTCGAGTTGCGCGCAGCTCTCCGCCTCTTCCGTGAGTTCGGGGTGGAGGCTTTCGCTGACCGAGCCCGGATCGAGCTCGAAGCGACCGGCGAACGCATCCGCCCGCGGGCAGCGGCTTCACAAGCCCAGCTCACCCCGCAGGAATCCCAGGTCGCCCGGCTTGCAGCGCAAGGGTTCACTAATCGGGAAATCGCCGCTCGTCTGTTCATCGGCGAGAGCACCGTGGAATACCACCTGGTCAAGGTGTTCCGCAAACTCGATGTCAGATCCCGGACCCAGCTGGCACACCTGAGGTTCTAGGCGCTACCGGAGCCGGGCCGGCGATCGTGATGCGGGGTGACTTGCTCAGCTGGTGGAGCTGTCGCTCTGCAGCACCGCCTCCACGTCGAGATTGATGGCCACCGTGTCGCTCAACAGCATTGCGTTATTGAGGCCGGGGATCGGCGCGTTGAAGCGTCGAGAAAGTCGGCGGAGCGAACCTGATTGTCTCGCACGGGAAGGTGCGTGTTCACCGAGGCCGCTTCGATGGACACGCGCACCGACGTACGGGCAAGGTCCCCGTCCGTCACGACTGTCCCGCTGAAGGCGTCGAACCGCCCGTGCACCTTGCTCACGACCAGGTGGCCAACTACGAAGCCGACGTCGGAGTGAGCCGGGTCGAGTTTCCACGTCCCGGCGATGAAGCCAGGGATCTGGGCGATGCCGTCAGTCATCGGTTCTCCTGTTTCAATGGGTGGTGAAGCGGCTGAACGAAGGGCGTCCCGCGTCTAGCTGTTCGCCCGGCGCGCTGGCGCAGCCAGGACGCGAACGGCCCCGACTTCCGGCGCCGGCAAGTTCTGCGGCGTCACCCCGGCGCGCCGGGGTTCTCGACGAACTCGAGCAGGTTTCCGTCGGGGTCTCGAGCCAGCAGGCTCGCTCCACCGCCGAGCGCACCCTCAGTCGTCCAGCCGCCTGCCCGCAACTCGCCCTCCGCCTCGGACAGTGACCCGACGAAAACCGTCGCCCGCAGACCGGTGAGCGCCTCGAGCGCGGACGCCGGTCCGGCGAGGACCGAGACGCCGGGGAAGACAGAGACGCTGAGGTCACGACCGTCAATCTGGAACTCGTGCAGCGGCGGAGCGCCGAAAATCGCAGCGAAGCGACTGACCGCACCAGCGCGGTCGGTGCTCTGGACGATCGCGGCCGAGCCGAGAACGTTCATCGCGCCGCGGCGGCCGCGCGGTACGGAACGACGAGTTCGCCGCTCGCGTAGCTCGCCGGCGCAACGACGACGCGGGCCTCTGGCTTGGCGAAGTCGGCGATGTCGCTTGAGCCGATGCCGCGGAATTGCACTGTTAGGACGCGCGGCACCGCCCATTCGCCGAGACGGCCGAACGCGACGTCACCGACGACGGTGGAGAAGGTCGCCTCGCGGGCGTAGTCCGCGAGTTCTGCGTCGTTCAGCCCGGCGGTCGCTTCGACCGCCTGTTCCAGCACTTGGGCCTGCGCGTACGCGAACGGCGCCACGTAATACCCGAGCTCATCGGCGGGCGTGCCCTTCGCGCGCCGCTGATAGTCCGTGATCAGATCTTGGACCCCCGGAAAGCTCATCGCTGGAACCGGCAGCCAATACTCGTAGTTGACGATGCCGTTGATCACGGAGCCGAGTTGGGTCTGCACCGCGCTGCTCTGCGGGCCGATCATCGCCCCGCCGACCAGCAGCGGGTTCATGTCGGACTCGGCGATCGCACGGATCAGCCCGACTGAGTCGTTCAGGTACGCGCAGTAGAAGAGGATCTCCGGCGAGGACTGCTGGGCCTCTCGGAGGTATGGCGCGAAGTCTGTCGTCGTGAGCGGGTACTTGGTCTCCGAGACGACGTCAAGTCCGTTCTTTGCGGCGTTCGCCCGGGCGCCCAAGATCGGGTTCTTCGAGAATGGAGCGTCCGCCGCGACGATCGCGACCGTCGTCGGCCGCGGCGTCTGCTTCGAGGCAGTCTCGAAGAATCCCTCGGTGAGCGCGGAGTTCGGATCGGTGCCCGTCGGGATCATGGCGAAGAAGCGGTCGTACTCGAAGTCGATGTTGACCCCGAGACCCAGCAGGCCGACGAGGAACTTCTCGTTCTCGATCACAAGCGGCATCGCCGGGCTGATCGAGTTGTTGCCGTACCCGCCGAGTAGCAGGTCGGCTTTCTCTTCGCAGAGAAGCTTCTCGTAGATGCCGGCCACGGTCGCTGCGTCGGACTTGTCGTCGACGCAGATGAGCTCGACGTCACGTCCGAGCAGACCGCCGCGTGCATTCACGCGTTCCTGCCAGACCTGATGCGCGAGGCGAGCTGTCTGACCGTTGGCCGCTAGGCCACCGCTGAGGGAAAGGCAGTAGCCGATCTTGATCGGGGTGTTCGACATCGAGC
>JBKQOO010000022.1:0-3245 GCA_052145475.1 Solirubrobacteraceae bacterium | reverse complement strand
AGAGTGCACACGGTCATGTGGCCGGTGCAGAAGTTGGCCCTCGTGGCTTTACCCTTCAGGCGATCGGTCAGGAGAGAGCGGACGTCGGCGCAGCTGATCGTGACGGCGCTGTCCCCGCTTTCCGTTGTCGCCTCTTCCGCCATCTGGTCGAGCAGCGCGGTGAGCTCCGCCCGCTGCCAGGCCCCACTGGGTGCCGTCGCGGTCAGTGCGTCGGCGATGTCCGCGAGCTGGCCTGCCCAGGCACTCATGGTGCGGTCGGCGGCGAGCCCCTCGAAGGCGGCGTGCAAGCGGTCGACGAGCTCGGCCAAGCGGCCCGCAAGCTCGATATCGCCGCTCTCGACATCATCGAGCGGGAGCGTCTCGGCGAACAGCTCCTGGCCGTGCTCGGCCATCGCCACACCGAGCAGGACGCGGTCCAGCCCGGACCGCCAGGTGTTGGCCTCGATGCGTCCGAGCTCGAAGGCTTTACGGTGCTGCGCATCGAAGCCCCACCGCACATTCGACTCGCGGACCCATTGCTCTATGCGCGCCAGGTCGTCCTCCGCGAAGCGGAACCGCCGCCGCACGGGCTCGCGCCCGGCGAGATCCAGCACCTGGCTGACTGTCATGCGTGCCGTGGCGAGGTCCAGCACTTCCGCCAGGACCCCCATCACCGGGTTCGTCTGGCGCAGGGAGCGGTCGGCCAGCCGGATCTTCAGCTGGCGGGTGCCGTCGACGCGACCTCCCTCCTCGTCGTGCGCGCCGAACGTCGCCTGTATCAGCGGCGCGAAGTGCTCGATGTCAGGGCACATCACGATGATGTCGCGCGCCTCGAGCTCCGGATCTTCTTCGAGCAAATGCAGGACGGCGTCGCGCAGGACCTCGACCTGCCGGGCGCGGCCATGGCAGGAATGCACTTGGATGCTGTCGTCGCCGGCAGCCAGCAGCGGGTGCGTCTCCCCGTCACCGACCGAAGCGGGGGAGCGGTCCGCCCTGATGTCGTCCTGAATCCGTTGCAACAGTGTGCGCGGGCCGTCACGCTGCTCCGACACCAACTCGTCGGCATGGGTTCGGGCCCCGCCCAGGACGAGTTGCATCTCGCGCGCGTCGCGACCCCAGGACGCGAGGAGCGGGTTGCGCGCCTCCGCTGCGGTCCGGTCCTCCCGGCGCGGCAGATGCCGCGTCTCGGGACCGACGTGCGTCTCGAGGCGCCGCCAGAGCTCGGGCGACGGATGCAGGAGGAAGAGGTGGACCTCACGATCGACGGCGACGGCATCGAGGACGTCGAGGTAGCTCGCGGGCAGGCGCGTCAGGCCGAACATCGAGAGCCGATCCGGGAGGTCGAGGAGGTCGGGCTCGTTCCGCAGCCTGCCGCAGGCACTCTGCAGGTGCTCGGCTGGGCTCGGTCGGTCGATGCGCGCACGCAGCCTCCGCCACAGCTCGACCTGCCAGGCGGCCCCTGCGGCCTCGGCTTCGGCCTCGGCGTCGGCGTCGCCTGCGGCCCAGCGCTGCACCATGTCGGGCCGGTGCACGGCGTAGCGGTCGAAGAGGTCCGCCACGTGCCGGACGATGGAGAAGCGCTCGGGTTCCGATGTCGCCGGCGCCGCCTCGTCGGGGGAGGCACCGGAATTGCGGATGTGGTCGGCCAGCGGCGCGAGCCAGAGATCGTCGAAATGCTGCTCGACGACTTCCATGAGAGGCCACACGGCCCGTTCGGGCACCCACGGGTCGGCCTTGGGATCGTTGCCGGTGGCCCGGGCGAGTGCACCGGAGACGAGCGTGCCCGGAAAGGGGAACGCGATGTTGGCGCATACCCCGTCACTCATTCCGGGCGACACGCCGAGGCGAGCGGAGAGCCGCTGGCTGAGCCACCGTTCGATGCCCTTTGTGGGCACCGAGACGACCTCGGGAGTCATCGGATCTTGCAGGGGTTCGGCCACGAGCTCGGCCAGCATCGCCACCAACGCGTCGGTCCGGTCTGATCGGTGGACGTGCAGCACCGCAGCAGAGTACGTCGGCGGTGTTCCCCGGCGACCGGGGCAGCGAGCGTCCAGCTGGGAGGCCGTGCGGGCGCTGCGCCTGCTGCGGGCTAGGCCGTGCCGGTGCTGGCGCCGCCCTCGGGCAGGGCCAAGATGATCGGCTCATCGAACTCCTCGTCCGGGAGTTCGGGCTGGTAGCTCTGCAGGTGGCGGGGCGCCTTCTCGATCGGGGCGAGCTCTCCGATCTCGCCGGACTGGAGCCCCACCACACCCAATCCCGGGAACTTACGGGCCGAGACGAGCACCCTCGACTCGAAGGAGCCGACGGCCTTGTTGTAGGCGTCGACGGTCGAGGTGAGACTGCGTTGCAGCGCCTGCATGTGTCCCGTCATGGTCCGCAAGCGCTCGTAGAGCTCGGCTCCCAACTGCCGGACCTCCCGTGCGCTCTCGGCCATCCGCTCCTGCTGCCAGGACAGGGCGATCGTCTTCAGCGTCGCCACCAGGGTATTCGGGGTGGCCAGGACGATGCCCTTCCCGAGGGCGTGGTCCTGCAGCGCCGGATCGGCCTCGCAGGCCGCCGCGAGCAGCGACTCGCCCGGAATAAAGGCGACGACGAACTCCGGCGAGCGCTCGAACTGCCTCCAGTACTCCTTCTTCGCCAGCTGGTCCACGTGGGTCCGCAGCTGGGCGGCGTGCTTCTTGAGGAAGGCCTTGCGCTCGTCCTCGTCGTCCGCGTCGGTGAACTTCAAGAACGCGTCGAGGGGGACCTTGGAGTCGATGACGACCTCGCCACCGTCGGGCAGGTGCACGATCATGTCGGGACGCAGGAGCCCGTCCTCCGTCGTGGTCGACCGCTGCTCATCGAAGTCGCAATGCTCGGCCATACCCGCTGCCTTGACCGCGTTGCGCAACGTCATTTCGCCCCAGCGACCGCGCGTCTGCGGCGAGCGCAGCGCGGTGACCAGGTTCCTGGTTTCCCGCTGGAGCTGCTCGTGGCCAAGATGCAGCGCCTTCACGCGCTCGTTCAGGGTGGCGTAGGCGCCCTTGCGCTCGACCTCCATGTCCCGCAGGCCGCGCTCGTAGCGCCCCAGCGTCTCGCTCAGCGGCTCCAGGAGTTGTGCGATCGCCTGCTGGCGCTGGGACAGATCGCCTTGCGCGGCGGTACGGGCCTCGTTGAGTTTGGAGTCGGCCAGCGTCAGGAACTGCTCGTTGTTCCTGGCCAGCGCCTGCGCCGACAACTCCGAGAAGGCTCCGGCCAGGAGCTCACGTTCCTGCTCGCCGCGGCGC
>JBKQOO010000021.1:0-5697 GCA_052145475.1 Solirubrobacteraceae bacterium | reverse complement strand
TCGCGCGGGTGGACCTGATGCTCGACGGCGCGACCGGCGAGCTGACGGTACTCGAGGCGAACGCCGTCCCGGGGCTGACCGAAACCAGCCTGCTGCCGCTGGCCGCCGACGCGGGCGGCATCGGTTTCGAGGAACTGGTCGCGCGCGTCCTCGCCAGCGCCCGCACGCGCTAGCTGTCGCCCGCGGCGAAGTCCTCGGGGGAGACCTGGTCCAGGAACTCCTTGAACTTCTCGACGACGTCCTCGGACTCCTCGACGTCGTGCTCGAACTCGATGGCGGACTCGGAGATGACCTCCTCGGCCGCGTAGATCGGAGCGCCGGACCGGACGGCCAGGGCGATGGCGTCGCTGGGCCGGGAGTCGATCTCGAGCTCGCGGCCGGCCACGTTCAGGGTGATCGAGGCGAAGAAGGTGTTCTCGCGCAGCTCCGTGACCGACACCTGCGTGCACTTGACGTCGAGCTCGCCGAGGATGTCGCAGAGCAGGTCGTGGGTCATCGGCCGCGGTGTGCCGGCCCCCTGGAGCTTCATCAGGATCGAGGCGGCCTCGGGATGGCCGATCCAGATCGGCAGGAACTTGTTGCCGTCGACGGTCTTCAGGAGCACGATCGGCTGCTTGCCAACCATGTCGAAGCTGACGCCGTAGATCACCATCTCCTGCACAAGGATCCTCCGGAAGGGACGGAAGTCAGAGTATAGGTGGGGGTCGGGGTCCCGGCCAACAGCGGCGGGCGTCCGCGGGCGTCGCCGGTCTCAGCCGGCGCGAAAGCTCCAGAGCTTGTTGCCGAGGAAGTTCAGCGGCGTCGCCGCACCGACCGCGAGCGCCTGGGACAGCACCTTCGAGAGCCCGGCCTCCTCGACGAACAGCGTAAGCAGCAGCTGGCTGAAGGCGAAGGCGGCGAGGCTCACCACGAGGAAGCGCACGGCCTGGGTGTGGGCCCGCTCGCCGCGTGCATCGAACGTCCAGTGACGGTTGAGCACGAAGTTGTTGGCGACCGCCACAAGCCATGCGCCGGCGGACGCCACGTGGTACTCCACGCCCAGCGGGTGCACCAGCAGCGCGTAGACAGCGAGGTTGACGATGAAGCCGATCGCCCCGACCAGACCGAAGCGGACGAGCTGGAGCCAGTTGGCGGGCTTGCGCATCCCGTGCAGGACGCGTGCGTGCGGGCGCAGCTCCACTGCGCTGGCATCCTCGGGCATCGCTTCAGGGTAGCGGCCCCTGCTGGCGGACGCTCACGCTAGCCTTGAGCCGATGCTCGCTTCCGGCAGGCCCAGGTTGCTGGTGGGCGCAGCCTTGGTCTGCTGCGCGCTTGCCGGGTGCGGCAGCTCGAGCGGGTCCGATCCCGCCACAGGCGGCTCGGCGATCGCCGCCGGGCCGGCCGTCGGCTCGCGCCCGGCCTCCGGCTCGACGCCCCGCACCGGGACCACCCACGAGGTCGCCGACCCCACCGAAGCCAGCAGCTTCCCCGCGCCGGCCTCGGCGCGGCATGCGCCCGCAGCCGCGCCGGTCAAGGCCGGTGAAGCAGTCGTCGCGGCCGGTGCCCCCTCCGACGCAGAAGTGAAGGCCGAGCTGCACCAGATGCAGGCCGTGGAACAGTCGGCCAAGCGTGCCCAGAAGACGAGCTTGGTGCCGGTGCCCGGCGGCGAGTCGATCGGCGGCAACGGCACGATCCCGATTCCGGCCGGCGTGCCCGAAACCGTCCAGAAGGTCATCGCCGGCGCGAACGAGATCGCGGACTTCCCCTACGTCTTCGGCGGGGGTCACGCGTCCTTCATCGACAACGCCTACGACTGCTCCGGCTCGGTCAGCTACGCCCTCGCCGCCGGCGGGCTGCTGGGCCAACCGGAGACCTCGGGCGAACTGGAGAGCTGGGGCGCGCCCGGGCCGGGGCGCTACATCACGGTGTACGCGAACGCCGGCCACACCTACATGTACGTCGACGGCATCCTCTACGACACGGCTGGGCGCAGCGGCGTCTACGCGTCGCGCTGGCAGGTCACAGGCGTCGACAACAGCGGCTACGTCGTGCGTCACTGGCCCGGGCTGTAGAGTCGCGCGGTGACGCTTCTCGCTCTCGCCCTGCAGCTCCCCGCCGCACTGGACGGCGAATCGGCCAACCAGAGCAACACGGCGCTCGCGGTGGTCTCTGTCGTCTCGATGCTCTTCGGTTACGTCCTGCTCGCGCTGCTGTGGCATTTCGTCTTCAGCAAGAAGGCCCGGAGCAAGCGGGAACGCGACCCGCCGAGGTGAGCGCCCCGGCCTGAGGGCACGAGCAGTCGCGTGCTGCGCGGTGCTCAGCCGGTGAGCGTGGCCGAGCTGAGCACTGTCGTGGTCGCCGGGCTCGACGTCGCGGCGTTGCGCACGATCAGGCGCAGCATCACGGGCACCTTGTGCGACCGGCCGAGCCGTTGGCCAACGTGCCTGGAGAGGATGATGCTGATCGTGCTGTGCCCGGCGGTGGTGGTCACGAGGATCGCTTTGGCGATCACGATCTCCGGAGGCGTGCCTGCCGGCAGGCCGGTCGCGGGAGCGCCGCCCAGCTTCAGCTGGCGCGCAAGCGCACGCGAGATCAACACCTCGAAGTGTCCGGCGACCTTCTCGTTGACCGAGTAGCGGACGACCAGGCCCTTGCGCACGACGTTGCGGATAGAACGCGACAGCACGGCCGCGGCGGCGATCGGGCTCACAGCGGTCGCGCCTGCACCGGCGCCTTTTCCGCTGCCCGACCCACCGGAGCCACCGGAGCCGCCGGAGCCACCCGAGCCGCCAGGGCCGGCTGCACCGGGGACCGGGGCTGCGGGGCCATCGACGGTCACTTCATGCGTGACACTCCCAACGTCCCCGCCGACGTCTTTGACCGTGAGCGTCACCGTGTAGGTGCCGCCGTACTGGTAGGCGTGGAAGATGCTGGCCGCGCAGGGGCTGAGCCACGGCGTTTCGCAGAGCGGGGCGCCGGGCGCGAAGCCGGTCACCGGCGGCGTGCCGTCGCCGAAGTTCCAGGTGAAGGTCGCGTAGGTCGGGGTCGGGGGACCGCTGGAGCCGAACGCGTCGCCGGCCAGCAGAGTGATCGTCGACTCCATCCCGTCGAAGCCGACGATTTCGCTGACATTGACGGGGTTCGGCGCGGTGAAGCGCGGGGTCAGGCCGACGCCGCCGACGCACAGGGCCCGGTTCATCTTCGCATCCGAGAGGTCGAAGCCGTTGTTCAGGTAATAGGAGCCGTCGCCGATGTTCTGGTTGCTGAGCGTGCCCGCTTCGGTTTCGGGGTCCGCCGTGACCGCTCCGCCGAGCCCTCCGCCGACCGTCGAACCAAAGTGGTTGCGGCACTCGTCGGCGACCTCGTTGTGAGCCGAGTCCTGCCAGGCGTCGAGCAGCGGGTCGGTGACGATGTTCTGCTGCTGCTGCGCGATCTGGTTGATGATCAGGTCGGCGAGGCCGGGGGCGAGATCGCCTTCTTCGCCGCGCCCTTCCTGGTTCGGCTCCTGCTGGTGGGGTCCTTCGAGCCGGATGCGCTTGAGAGTGGCGGCTTTTTCTTCAGGCGTCTGTTTGGTGAATTCTTCTTCTTCCTTTTCGGTGCGTTCTTTCGCCGCCTCTTTCTTCTCTTCGTGAGAGGGGTCGAATCCACCGTCCTGGCATTCGTAACCCTGCGCGTAGGTCAAGGAGGTGGGTGCGGCCCAGTAGTCGCCGAGCGTCCCCGCCGTCCAGGGAATCGCGGCGTAGAGGATCGTGTTGCCGTCGCCCTGGGGGGCGCTGTCGGGGTTGATGTCGGCGTGATAGCTGCAGAAGCTGTTTTTGTAGCTCACGCTGTTGTGTTCGCCTTTGGTTTCTTCTCCGGCGGTGAGCGTGTAGTCCGAACAGTGTGTCGCCGCCGCGTCTGTGCAGAGGGTGACGCCGGGGGGCAGGATCACGTAGAAGATCGAGCTCATCCCCTTGGGCAGGCTGTTCGCCGCGACGAAGTCCTGGAGCTGTTCGCGGAGCTGGGCGTCGGTGAGGCAGGTGATCCCGCCGAGCACGAGCGGGTGAGGGTCGGTGCAGCCGGCGGCAGGGTATTTCGCGGTATCGGAGTAGGAGCCCCTGAAGACGGTCTGGTACGCCGCGGCGCCGGTCCGATCGCGGTACTGGGCGAGGTTCGAGAACACGGCGCTCGCGCTGCCACTGGCCGCGCCCATCTGCTGGAAGAAGCCGTCGATCTTCACGAGCCATTCGTGGTGCATCACGTTTTCGGGGTCCCAGTAGACGGCGAACACGTTGCTGCCGTGCACGACCGCGTTGCCGCTGTTGTTCGAGAACGTCGCTGGGCTCTCGCCCGGCTGTCCGATGCTTTCCGCGTTGCGCGGCTGCACGCCGAACGCCGTGCCGCCGATTTCCGTCACGACCGCGCCCGCCGGAGCGGCCAGCACGAGTGCGAGCAGCGGAGCCGTCGCGATGGCAAGGGCGGCCCGCATGGCGCGGCTGCACGTGCCCGTGCCTGTGAGCCTGGCCAGCGATCTCGCGAAGATGGTCACGGGGGCTCATCGGCAGCCCCGGGGAGTTCCCTTAGCCCGTGTGGACACCGAGCCAGGCTTCGCTCGCGATCGGGCCCCTCCAGCGGTCCGCAGCGCCCGGGCGCGGCCCCAGGGCGCAGTCTTATACTTGCGCGGCCGCGACCGCTCCGGGTCGGGCTCTACATCCTGAGGAGGTTCCGATGAGCAAGCTGGTCGCCCGCTTCGGCGTGCCCGTCCTTGCCATGCTCGTGCTCGCCGGCTGCGGAAGCAGCAGCAGCACCAGCTCCAGTACGACCACGACGACCGCGTCGTCCGGCTCGAACGCCGCCGTTGCGTCGATCGTCGCCCTGGTCCCGGCCACGATCAAATCGAAAGGCACGCTGAACGTCGCGACCGAAGCCCAGTACGCGCCCAACGAGTTCATCGCCCCGGACGGTCACACGATCATCGGGATGGACGCCGACCTGGTCAAGGCGCTCGGCGAAGTGATGGGCCTGAAAACGAACATGATCAACGCGAACTTCGAAACGATCATCCCGGGCCTGGCCGCCGGCCGCTACGACCTCGGCGTCTCCTCGTTCACCGACACCAAGGAACGTGAGAAGACGGTCGACTTCGTGACCTACTTCAGCGCGGGTATCTCCTTCTACGCGAAGGTGTCCGCCAACCCGGGCGTCACCACCGTCGCCGACCTGTGCGGGAAGACCGTCGCGGTCGAGAAGGGCACGGTCGAGCAGGAAGAATCCGAAAAGCAGAGCAAGGCCTGCACTAAAGCGGGCAAGGCGTCGGTGACGATCCTGAGCTTCCCGGGCCAGAACGCGGTGAACCTCGCCGTGTCCAGCGGTCGCGCGCAGCTCGGGATGGCCGACTCGCCGGTCGTGGCCTACCAGATCAAACAGTCCAATGGCCAGTTCCACCTGATCGGGAAAAGCTACGCCTTCGCCCCGTACGGGATCGCGATCCCGAAGACCAGCGGCATGACCACGCCGGTCCTGGCCGCGATGAAGGAGCTGGTGGCCAACGGCACCTACATGCAGATCCTGACCAAGTGGGGAGTCCAGGCCGGGGCGATCACCACGCCGGTGATCAACGGCGCGATCAGCTGAGGAAGGTCCGGTGACCTCTCCCGAGGCCACCGACAGCGGGGGACGGCCCGAGGACATCCAGCGAGAGCGCGAGCATCCCCTCGATCAGCGACAGGGCGCCGATCT
>JBKQOO010000020.1:0-17360 GCA_052145475.1 Solirubrobacteraceae bacterium | reverse complement strand
GACGAGATCGGCGACGTGATCGCCGACGCGATCGAGAAGGTCGGCAAGGACGGCGTGGTCAACGTCGAGGAGGGCCAGACGTTCGGCATGGACCTCGAGTTCACCGAGGGCATGCAGTTCGACAAGGGCTACATCTCGCCCTACATGGTCACCGACCAGGACCGCATGGAGGGTGTGCTCGAGGAACCGTACATCCTGATCGCCAACCAGAAGATCGGCTCGGTGCGCGACATCCTGCCGATCCTCGAGCAGGTGATCCAGAGCGGCAAGCCGATCCTGATCATCGCCGAGGACGTCGAGGGCGAGACGCTGGCGACGCTGGTCGTCAACAAGCTGCGCGGGACGTTCACCGGCGTGGCGGTCAAGGCTCCCGGCTTCGGCGACCGCCGCAAGCGGATGCTGGAGGACATCGCCATCCTGACGGGCGGCGAGGTCATCACCGAGGAGCTCGGGCTGAAGCTGGAGAACACCCAGCTCTCGCAGCTCGGGCGGGCCCGTCGTGTGGTGGTGACCAAGGACACCACCACGATCGTCGACGGCGCGGGTGACCCTGCAGCGATCAAAGGCCGCATCAACCAGATCAAAGCCGAAATCGAAAACACCGACTCGGACTTCGATCGGGAGAAGCTCCAGGAACGACTGGCCAAGCTCTCCGGCGGTGTCGCCGTGGTGAAGGTCGGCGCGGCCACCGAGACGGAGATGAAGGAGAAGAAGCACCGTGTCGAGGACGCCCTGCAGGCGACCCGGGCGGCCCTGGAGGAGGGCATCGTGCCCGGTGGCGGCGTCGCGCTGCTGCAGGCCTCCTCGGCGGTCAGCATCGACAGCAACGGCGCTTCGGCCGACGGCTCCGACGACGAACGCACCGGTGCCCGCATCGTCCTGCGGGCGCTCGAGGAGCCGCTGCGCCAGCTGGCCGAGAACGCGGGCCTGGAGGGCTCGGTCGTGGTCAACGAAGTTCGCAAGGCGAAGAAAGGCCACGGCCTGAACGCTGCGACGAACGAAATCGTCGACCTCGTTGCCGCCGGCATCATCGACCCGGCGATGGTGACGCGCTCTGCCCTGCAGAACGCCGCCTCGATCGCCAAGAACATCCTCACCACCGAGGCGATCGTCGCCGAAGTGCCCGAGAAGGAAGGCGCCGGCGGTGGCGGTGGCGGTATGCCGGACATGAGCGGCATGATGTAGCCAGCCCGTCCTTCTGCCGATAAGGACCCGAGGGCCCGGCATGATTCCGGGCCCTCAACGTTTACGGGGCACGGTTGCGGGCGGGTCAGCCGGGGCGCTAGATTCCCCGCCAAGGGGAGCGATCCAGGGGAGAGCAGAGATGGCCGTGACGACCCGGGCAGCGGGGATCGGCGCCGGGTTCGCGGCGCTCGCGTCCGCGACTCTCCTGGGCGTTGCCGCACCCGCGGGGGCGGCCGCCTGCAGCGACGAATTCACGGGGCCGAGCGGGGGCGCCTGGAGCGCGGCATCGAACTGGAGCGCGGGCATCCCGGGGCCGGCCACGATCGCCTGTTGGGAGGAGTCGAAGACGGTGGTCGTCGCCGAAGGCGCGCAGAATGCCGATTCGATCGCAAGTGGGGGCACGGTCGTCGTGCTGGGGGACGGAAGGCTCGATCTGACGGGCGTCGGCTCGGACTCCTCGACACTGGGCGGCCAGATCCAGACGAGCGGAGCCGGGGTGCTCGAAGTGCACGGAAAGCTGGCATCCGCCTCCACGGTCATGGATGGCGGGGAGGTGCTCGTGGACGGATCGATCGAATCTCCGGTCACGATCGCGGGCGGAACGCTGAGCGGCACGGGGAGCGTCGCCGGGCTCGTCTCGAACGAAGGCGGCACCGTCGAACCCGGCGACGGGACGGTGCCCGGGGGCCTTGGCGTCGCCTCTTACACACAGGGCCCCGGCGGCACGCTGCGTGTACGGGAGGACTCCGCCGACGCGGGGCTGAGCGACCACCTGCTGCGAGTCAGCGGCCCTGTGTCGCTCGACGGGACCATCTCCTTGAGCCCGGCCTCGCCGCCCGCCGGCTTTCTGCTGATGGAAAGCGCCACCGAACCCCAGGGCTATTTCACGCACGTGATCGGCCCCGGGCCGGGCTCGCCCTGGACCATCGCGTACGGGGCCAACGGTGCCATCGCGATCTCCGGCGGGAGCGTCGCGCTGGCGCGGCAGGTCACCGGAGCGATGCAGGCCGGGGGGACTCTCACCTGCGGTCTTGGAAGCCGAGAACCTGGGCCGCTGTGGGAGCCGCGGGGCCCCCTCCAGTACTCGTGGCGAAACGTCCTCTTTACTGTGGAGCGGGCAACGTCGTCATCCCTGAGCTCTCCTGGCCCGGAACGGCTGGCGGAACAGCTCGACGCAGAACTCGGCCGGGACCTCGCAGCCAACCTCACCGTGCCGGGTACGGCCGTCGGGCGCCAGATCTCATGCTCGATCGTCATGTGGACACCTGCCAGCTCCGCGAGCTCCGTGGTCACGACCGGCGAATCCCGACCGGTGACGATCGGGGGCCCGTACCGCAACACCCAGGCCCCGGCGATCGCAGGGAGGCCCGTCCCCGGGAGCCGGCTCACATGCTCTCCAGGACGGTGGGAAGGGGCACCGGACTCCTACACCTATACGTGGAGCAGGGAAGGTGCCGCCATCGCGACCACGGCCTCCCACACCGTCGGCGAAGCAGATGGAGGCAAGTCGCTGACCTGCACCGTCTCGGCCCACTACGGGTCGATCGCTGTTCCGGCCGAAGCCCAGGTCGAGGTCCCGGCCCGTCCCCAGCCGACGCTGTGCCCGCGACGGCCCGTCACTCTGGTCTCGGCGCGCCCCGCCGCCGGCTCGGTGCTGTTGTTCGGCGCAGCCGTCCAGCGCCACTTCGGGCAGCCTGTGGTGGCCCTCCGCCGTTCCGCCGCGAGCAGCGCCTGGAGGCCCGTCGCGGCGGGCCGGGTCAATGGCAGCGGCTACTTCGAGCTGCGGGTGCCCGGGCGGGCCGGAGGATCGGCGGGCTCATATCGCGTGATGATCGGGACCACGCCCTCGAACGTCGTGCAGGTTCCGGGTCTGCTCCAGATCGCCTCGGACAGCTCCCGGCCGGGCTCCTCGGTGGTCGACCTGAGGCTCTCCGCCGCCGCGCATGCCGGTGCCGGTGTCACTGTCTCCAGCCTCGACGGATGCAACCCGGGCTCGAGACTCGTCGCGGCGCGCCTGACGCCCGGCGCCGAGCTCAGCGTGCGGCTCACGGCCGCACGCGGCAGCGGCCCCGCCTATTTCCTCGCTCGCACGACCGTCGCCGGCAGGGGCTACTCGGTCGAGCTGATCGTGCCGGCGCTCCCGCCGAGACGTGTGCTCTTGGGCTGAGCCGACCTACCCTTCGACCGCGCTGACATCGCGCGGCCCCGCGCCGACGTACTTGGCGGTCGGTCGTATCAGCTTGGCCTCGCGCTTCTGCTCGAGGATGTGAGCCGACCAGCCGGCGACCCGTGCGCAGGTGAACATCGGCGTGAACAGGTCCGCCGGCACTTCGGCCAGGTCGAGGATCACAGCCGACCAGAACTCGACGTTGGTCGCCAGCACCCGGTCGGGCCGGCGCGCCTGGAGCTCGGCCAGAGCCGCCTTCTCGAGCGCCTCGGCCGCTTCGAAGCGGGGCGAGCCCAGTTCCGCGCAGGTTCGCCTCAGCACGCGCGCCCGGGGGTCTTCGGCGCGGTAGATGCGGTGTCCGAAGCCCATCAGCCGGTCGCCCCGGTCGAGCGCGTCGGAGACCCAGCGTTCGGCGTCGCCGGTCGCTTCGACTTCCTCGAGCATCTTCAGCACGCGCGAGGGCGCGCCGCCGTGCAACGGCCCGGACAGGGCGCCCACGGCGCCGGACAGCGCCGCCGCCACGTCCGCACCGGTCGAGGCGATCACGCGGGCGGTGAAGGTCGAGGCGTTCATGCCGTGCTCGGCCGCCGAGATCCAGTAGGCGTCGATCGCCTTGACGTGATCCGGGTTGGCCTCCCCGCGCCAGCGGATCAGGAACCGCTCGGGGATCGTCCGTCCCTCGTCGACCTCGCTCTGCGGGACGGGCGGCTGCCCGGCTTCGCGGGCCGACTGCGCGACGAAGGAGAGCGCCATCACGGAGGCGCGGGCGAGGTTGTCGCGGGCCTCCTCGTCGGTGATGTCGATCAGCTGCCCGAAGCCCCACTCCGGAGCGAGCATGGCCAGCGCCGACTGGACGTCGACGCGGTGATCGCCCGAGCGGACAGTCAGCGCGTGCGGTTCGGCAGGGGGGAGCCCGGGCTTGAAGCGACCGTCCACCAACAGGCCCCAGACCTGCTCGTACGGGACCCTGCCGACCAGGTTCTCGATGTCGACGCCGCGGTAGCGCAGGGCGCCACCCTCTTTGTCGGGCTCGGCGATCTCCGTCGCAAAGGCGACGACGCCTTCCAGGCCCGACTGAACCTCCGGTGCTGACTCGACCGCGCTCATGGCACTCGCTTTCTGAGCTTGATGCTTGACGGGGGGGCTGCCTTGTGGGCAGGGCCACATCGTCGCAGGAATGGGAGCGCGAGTAGGCTCCAGGGCGATCGGGCCGCCGACGAGGGCGCGGCCCGGCGTCGCAAGCGAGACCTTCGAGGAGGGCAGATGTCCGACAGCGATCTGATGTTCCGCGGGGCCGTGGAGCTCGCCGAGATGGTCCGTTCGGGGGAGGTGTCGGCCGGCGAGCTGGTGCGGTGCTCATTGGAGCGGATCGAAGAACTCAACCCGATGCTGAACGCCTTCGTCCAGGTCGACGAGGAGCGCGCCCTCGCCACGGCCGAGGGCATCGGAGCAGATGACCCGAGACCGTTCGCCGGCGTGCCGGTGGCGATCAAGAACAACCGGCCGGTGGCGGGCCTGCGCCTCACCTACGGCTGCAAGCTGATGGAGGACTACGTCTGCGACTACGACCACAACGTCACGCGTCGCCTGCGCGACGCCGGCTTCGTGATCGTCGGCACAACGACGCTGCCCGAGTACGGGATCCTGCCCACCTCGGAGGCTCGCATCTTCGGGCCCACGCGCAATCCCTGGGACCTCGAGCGCACCCCGGGCGGCTCGTCCGGAGGAGCGGCCGCCGCGGTCGCGGCCGGGCTCGTGCCTGTGGCCCACGGCAACGATGGCGGCGGCTCGATCAGGATCCCCGCGGCCTGCTGCGGCCTGGTCGGCCTGAAGCCAAGCCGTGGTCGCGTCTCGGTCGCGCCCGAACTGGGCGACTCCTCGCTCGGGATCGACGGGATGCTGACCCGCTCCGTCGCCGACACGGCGGCGATCCTGGACGTGCTGGCCGGCTACGAGCCCGGCGATGCGACCTGGGCCCCGCCGCCCTCGGAGCCGTTCGGAGTGGCCGCGCGGCGCGATCCCGGCCGTCTGCGGATCGCGATGACGAAGCTGTCCCCGGTCCCGGCGGCCGAGCTCGACCCGCTCTGTGCCGGCGCGGCCGACACGGCGGCCGAGCTGCTGCGCTCGCTGGGACACGACGTCGAGGAGGTCGACCCGCCCTGGCTCGAGGACGGCCTGTCCGAGCTGTTCGGCGTCGTGTTCTCCAGCCAGATCGCGCTCTCGATCGCCTACTCGGGCCACGTCGCCGGCAGGGTGCCGACGGCCGAGGACATGGAGCCGATGAGCTGGGCGATCTTCTCGATGATCGGCAAGCTCGGCACGCTCGAGGCGCAGTCGGCCGTCGTGCGGCTGCAGGCCTTCGCGCGGGGCCTGGTCGCCTGGCTGTCCCAGTACGACGCCCTGCTCACGCCGGCTCTGGCCGAGCGGCCGTTGCCGCTGGGGACGCTCGACACGGCCGCGCCGGACCCGATGTCCACGTTCACCCGCTCGGGCCTGTTCACGCCCTACACCCCCGTCTTCAACGCCAGCGGTCAGCCCGCCATCTCGCTGCCGCTGTTCGAGGGCGAGGACGGGCTGCCCCTCGGCGTGCAGATCGTCGGCGCGCCGGCCGGCGAGGAGCGCCTGCTGGCGCTTGCCGGCCAGCTCGAAGCGGCGCAGCCGTGGGCGGGGCGCCGTCCCGCCGTCGGGAGCGGCGTGAGCGGCTAGCCGGGGTCAGGCGGCGTCCAGTACGACCGACATCCGCTGCGGCGCGACCCCCAGCTGCTGCGCGTCGGAGCTGCCGCGCGCCGAGACCATCGAGACCTCCATCAGCTCGGCCTCGTCCCAGGTGGCGAAGGCGCGCGGTCCCAGCGCCGCCTCGAGCAGGCGCAGGCCACGCGAGACCAGCGGCGTCGGCACGTGCAACAGCGGCCGGCTGCGCTGCATCGCCCGCAGCACCGTGCGGACGATCTCGCTGTGGCTGAGCGTCTCGGGGCCGGCCAGCTCGTAACGCTGGTGGCGGTGGCCGTCGCTCGAGCGCAGGCTGGCCATCACGCAGTCGGCCACGTCCTCTGCCCAGATCGGCTGGAACTCAGCCCGGCCGCGACCCGATACGGGCACCAGCGGCAGCAGAGCCATGCGTTCCAGCAGCGTCAGCCAGGGATCGCCGGGCGCGTAGACGATCGACGGTGCGAAGACGATCGTCTGCAGGTCGGCCTCGGCGACCGCCTGCTCGGCCAGCGCCTTGGCGCGCAGGCAGCGAGTGCGGTGGTGCGTGGAGGCGCCCAGGGCGGAGAAGAACACGAAGCGCTCGACGCCCTGACGCTGTGCCGCCTCGACCATCCGCCAGGTCGCGATCCCGTCGAGCTCCTCGATCGAGCCCCGGGGCTGGTCGCGGATCGCCGCGGCCAGGTGCACGACCTCCTCGACACCCCTCAGCGCGTTGCGGAACGACGGCGGGTCGGTGAGGTCGCCGAGAGCGATCTGAACCCTGACCCGCTGGGTCCCGAGACGGCGCGGGTCGCGGACCAGGCAGCGCACCTGCCTGTCTTCGGCGAGCAGGCGGGGGAGCAGGGTGGACCCCACCAGGCCGGTCGCGCCGGTAAGCAGGAGCATGATTCGTACAATATGCCCCTCCTGCCCAACAGCTCTCCGGAAACCGACGAAGAAAGAAGCGAATGGCCTACGTAATCGCCGAGCCGTGCATTGGCACCAAGGACAACTCGTGTGTCGAGGTGTGCCCCGTGGACTGCATCCACCCGACGCCCGACGAGCCCGGATACGACGCGGCCGAGATGCTCTACATCGACCCGGAGGAGTGCATCGACTGCGACGCCTGCGTCGAGGCCTGCCCGGTGGATGCCTGCTTCGCCGAGGACCAGCTGCCGGACGAGTGGCAGAAGTACGTGCAGATCAACGCCGAGTACTTCTCCCAGGGCGGCGGCGCGGCGGCCGCCGGCTAGTGTCCTGGGTCTAGGCGCGCAGCCGGATCACGCGCTCGTCGTCTCCCGCGCCCGAGGCGTCGAGCAGGGCATCGCCCTTGGCGGAGCGCAGGTAGAGCACCGAGCGGACCACGCGGCGCCCACAGACCAGACCGGCGTCCCGCAGCACGGTCAGGTGCTGGGAGACACCACCGGGGGTCAGTCCCAACTCGCCCGCCAGTTCGGTCGTCGAGCGCGGGGAGTCGAGCGCGGCCAGCAGGCTCGCCCGCGTGCGCCCGACCAGCCGCTCCAGCGCGTCGGGGACGCCCGATGCCTCCGGGCTCCACAGCATCCCGATCCCGCGCGCCGGGTAGGCCAGCGTGGGCTGCCACGGCTCGAGGCTGAGGACAGTCACCTTCGGCCAGACGAAGGCGCTCGGAACGAGCAGCAACCCGCGCTCGTCCAGATCGATGTCCTCGTCGCAGCTGCCTCCGCACTCGATCTGCAGCACGCCCTCGCTCCAGCCCACCTGGGGGTCGAGATCGCAGAACAGGCGCGCCGTGCCGCCGTCGGCGATCTGGCGGGCGCGGTACAGGACGTCGTGCTCGAGCAGCGAGCGCATGCGCGGCCAGTGCTCGGCGTGGCAGCGCCGCCAGTACTCGCGCATCAGCTCGGCCAGCTCTTCGATCGCCTTGCGCGGCTCGCTCAGGAACGGCGCGAGCACGGGGGGCAGCCGCGCGCCGCGGTAGGCATAGCGCACCTCCGCTGCGATCTGCCCGGGCGGCGTGGCGACCATCACCGCGAGCTCGTCCTCGAACTCCACCAGTGGGCTGGTGGGCGGCGGGTTGACGAAATCCGGGTTGTAACGGGGCGCCGACTGCAGGGCTGAGAGCGGTGCGAGGTCGAGACCGGACAGCGCCGGCACGGCCTGCTCGACCCAGGGCAGGTGCAGCGCCGCGCCGGCCGGGTCGTTGAGCGTCTTGATGCTCCGCGTCATCTCGAACATCGGCGAGATCGCGAAGCGGACCCGGGTGAGGGCCTCGGTGTCAAAGCGGGCAAGGATCATGTGGCGCTCATCTCGATCGTCGTCGCGGTGCCGCACGCGGGCCAACTATTTAGCCCAGTCTAAATGTGTTAGCCCGCCGGTCAGGGCACGCGAGAGTGGCCCCATGGTCACCAGCCACCACATAGCCGCACAGCTCGCTGCCGAGCGACAGCGGGATCTGCGCGCAGCCCGCCCGGCCCGGGCAGGCTGGGCGTCACGAATCCTCGCGTCGCTCGCCGGCAGGCGCTCTCCGGCCCAGCTCTCCGCAGCCGTGCCCCCCCCCCCGGCGGGGCACGCTGCTGCGGGCAGGCCGCCGCGGTCGCCCGCGTCGCCGCGGCCGCGGCGCAGCCTCGAGGCCCGGCCCTCGGACTCCGCCCGCGCTGTGCGCAAGCGGGAGCGCGTGTCGAGCTAGCTGTCCGCTGCGGCCCGATCCGGCCCGGGGCGCTGCTGCGCGGCGCCGTAGTCGGGGTGCAGCACGTCGAAGACCGGCAACCCGGGGATGGCCTGGCCGAGCAGGGCCCGCATCTCGACTGAGTCGAAGCTGTGCGATCGCGGCGCGAGCGGGTTGACCGTCAGGGCCCGCAGGTCGACGGGGCGGAGCGTCTCGATCGCAACACCCTGGCGCCGGTAGTGCTCCGGTCCCCGCTCGGACAGGAACGCCCGGGTCGGATCGGCCACCACGACGGTCAGCTCGCGCTGGCCCCGCCGCGCGGCCAGGGCGAGGTCGCGCACGAACGCCTCGGGCAGCGCCCCGGCGACGAGCAGCGTGTCGGCATCGGGGTGCTGGGACACGAGCGAGCCGATCTCGGTGGCCTGGGCGGACAGGACGAAGCGCGGCGGGAGCACGCTCGGGTCTCGCTCGACCCCGGCGCCGACCAACAGGCTGCGGGGCTCGAGGCGGTGTGCTGCGGCCAGCTCGTGCAGCCGCCTGCCGGCGGCGGTGTCGGAGGGGACGGTCGGCAGCCTGACCAGCGCGACCGCGTCGACGGTGCGGGCGACCACCTCCCCCAGCTCGTCGCCGAGGACCGCCCCGGTCGACATCAGGAGCGCGTCCGAGACGTCGGGGGAGGAGGCCGCCCGGCGGTCGATGGCGCCGTCGATCAGCACCTGCTCGGCGCCGAAGGACAGCATCGCCTCGGCGGCCTGGGCGACCTCCGATGCGGTCGACGGGCCCGCCACCTCGATCGCGCCTGGTCCCTTCATCCGCGCGATCAGCACCTCCCCCAGGGGCGTGCGCGCCCCCGTCCTGGCCAGTAGCTCGTGGGGAATCCCGCTCGCCCGCAGCAGCCCGTCGGTGGTGGCGACGATCGCTCCGGCTCCCAGCTTCACCAGTGGCTTGTCGATGCGGGCGTCGATCACGTCGTGCTGCTCGCCGTCGCGTCCCACCGACGTGACGCCGACGCGCCGGCCCGCGGCACCCAGCTCCTCGAGCAGTGTCGCCAGCGCCACGGTCTTGCCGGTGTTCTTGGCCAGCCCGACCAGCGCCAGCCGGCGGGCCGAGGCGGTCAGCTGGCTGAGCGAGGCCAACGATTCAGCCGGCTGCAGAGACGCGGTCGCCCGACATCCGCGCCGCCAGCTCGCGCACGATGAACGTCGCGAGGTGGTGCGGATATGTGCCTTTCGAGAAGCCGGCGTCGTAGCCCAGCTCCTTGGCCAGCTCGTTGGACACGCGTGGGCCGCCGCAGGCGAGGATCATCTGGCCTCGGCGCCCCTCCGCCTCGACCATCTCGACGAGCTCGGTCAAGTTCTGGACGTGCAGGTTCTGCTGGGTGACCGTCTGCGAGACCAGGATCGCGTCGGCGCCGACCTCGATCGCCTTGCTGAGCAGCACGCTGTTGGGCACCTGGCTGCCCAGGTTGTAGGTCTCGAAGCTGTGGTAGCCCTCGAGCCCGTGATGCCCGTGGTAGCCCTTCAGGTTGAGCATCGCGTCGATTCCGACGCTGTGGGTGTCCGAGCCGGTGCTGGCGCCGACGACCACGATGCGCCGGCCCAGCTGGTGCTCGACGAACCGCTCGATCTCGTCCTCGCTCATGTACTCGATGTCGAAGCCCTCGTCCTGCAGAGAGGCGAAGTCGACGGAGGCCACGCACCGGCCGTACATCACGAAGTACGTGTAGCCGTCGGTCAGCGACTCGTAGTGGACGACCTCGGGCTGCTCGAAGCCCATCGCGGTGGCCAGCTCGAGCGCCGCCTTGCGGGCGGCAAGCGAGTAGGGCACGGGAAGCGTGAAGCTCATCTGCACGAGGCCGTCGCCGAGGTGGTCGGCGTAGGGCTGCACGGACGACAGGTCGACCTCCCTAGGCATAGCTGGCCTGCCCCATCAGCTCGACCACCGGGTTGAGGTAGTCCTCGCTCTTCGTGACGATGCCCTCCAGGCCGCGGCCCTCGTCGACGGTGCGGCTGACGTCGCCGAAGGTCGCCTGGGCGATCGCCTCGAAGAGCCCCTGCTCGGCGATCTGCTCGAGCAGGGCGTGGGCCCCCGCCAGCACCTCCTGGGCACGGGTCTGGATGATGCCGCCGGGCTTGAACTCGATCTCCTCGCCCAGGTCGCGGGCCGCGTTGAACACGTAGTCGACGTTCTGGAGCCCCAGCACCCGGTCGTGGATGTGGGGGGTGAAGATCCCCTCGGTGGGGACGCCGATCGTCTGGATGCCCTGGCCGGTGGCGATCGTCACGAGATTGAACAGCGTGTCGCTGGCGTGGGTGCGAAACAGGTTGCCGTCCATGTGCCTGGTCGGGGGCATGTACTTGACGGGGCAGTCCGGGAACAGCTCGCGGGTCAGCTGGGCCTGCGCCCACTCGTAGAGCAGGCCGTTCGTGACGGGGACGTCGATCTCGAAGGCGTCGCCCAGTCCGATCTGAGCGTCGGGGACGCCCGAGTCGCGAGCGAGCTGGTGGTTGATGAACTGCGAGGCCGTCACCGACGGCGCCGCCTCGATCGCGTCTGCCGTGCGCAGGTAGTTGTCCTCGCCGGTGTTGATCGTGACGCCGAAGTAGCCGTTGATCATGCGCGAGACACGCTGGTCGATCAGCCCGCGGACGATGTTGATGTCCCGGTACAGGATGCCGTAGAGGGCGTCGTTGACCATGTTGTCGAACCCCTCCCAGGCGCCCATCGCGGCTATCTCCGACATGCACAGCCCCGAGCAGAAGCTGGACAGCCGCACGTAGCGGCCGTGCTCCTGCGACCACTGGTCCATCGCCTCGCGCATGATGCGGAAGTTGGCCTGGGTGGCGAATGTGCCGCCGTAGCCCTCGGTGGTGGGGCCGTAGGGGACGTAGTCGAGCAGGCTCTGCGCGGTCGAGCGGATCACGGCGACGATGTCGCCGCCGGCCTGCGCGACGGCCTTGGCGTGCACGACGTCCTCGTAGACATCGCCGGTGGCCGTGAGCACGTAGCGCAGCGTGGGACGCTCCGGGCTGGAGTCGTCGCCCAGCCGCTCCCGCAGCGCCGCACGCTCCTCGAATCGCCGGATGATCTCGTCGAGGCGCAGCTGCGTCTCGGAGAGCATCCGCTCGCGGATCGCGCCCTCCTCGGCCTGCTCGAGCGCGATCAGGTCGAGCTCCCCCGCGCTGATGGCCTCGGTGATCTGCTGGGGACCCAGTCCGGTCTGGATCATCGCGTTGCCCAGCCAGTAGGCGATCCCGCGGTCCAGCCGACCGCGCTCGTGCACGTGATCGACCAGCACGTTGGGCAGCGGCACCTCCAGCTCGTCGGCGCCATCGACCCCGAGCAGCCTGGTCACGCTGCGCTCGACCGACAGCGTCGTGCGCCCGGCGATCTGCTCGGCGACGTCGTCGGCGATCCGCCTGGCGGCCTGGCGGCATGCGGCGATCACCCCCGGGTCCAGGTTCAGCTTCGAACGTGTGCCGCCCGCCCCGCTCATCGCAGATCTCGCACGATCGGGAACGGGATCACCTCGCGCAGCGTGTCCCGTTCGGTGAGGATCATCACCAGCCGGTCCACGCCCATGCCGCCTCCCGCCGTGGGCGAGTAGCCGTACTCGATCGCGCGCGCGTATTCCTCGTCGTTGGGATGGGGCACGTCAGCATCGTCGATCATGCGTCGCTTTCGCTGATCGACGAAGCGCTGCCACTGATCGACGGGATCGTTGAGCTCGGTGTCGCCGCTGACCAGCTCGATGCCGCCGATCACGGCGTCGAAGTGCTCGGCCAGCTCGGGGTGCTCGGCGTGGCGCTTGGTGATCGGGAACGGCTCGAGCGGAAAGTCGAAAACGTGCGTCGGCTGGTTGATGGTGCTCTCGATCTTCTCTGAGTAGATGTCGGCGACGACCTCGGCCCAGGTGGCATTCGGGTCCATCGGCTCGTCCAGGATCTCGGCCAGCTGCTCGCGCGTGGACTCCATGAAGTCGAGGCCGAAGCGCTCCAGGATCAGCTCGCGCATCGTCACCCGCCGCCAAGGCTTGGCCAGGTCGATCTCTTCGCCGCCCCGTCTGATCACGGTCCGACCGAGCGCCTTCTGGGCGACGTCGCGGAACATCTCTTCGGTCACTGTCGCGACATCGTTGTAGTCCGAGTAGGCGCACATGAACTCGATGATCGTGAACTCGGGCGAGTGCTTCGGCGAGATGCCCTCGTTGCGGAAGACCTTGCCCATGTCGTAGACGTTCTCCATGCCGCCGACGATGCAGCGGTTCAGGAACAGCTCGACCGAGATGCGCAGGTAGAGGTCCCGGTCGAGCGCGTTGTGGTGGGTCGTGAAGGGCCGCGAGCCGGCGCCGCCGGCCAGCGACTGCAGAGCCGGCGTTTCGATCTCGACGAAGTTGCGCTCGGCCAGCCATTCACGGATCGCGAGGATGATCTTGTTGCGCGTGATGAACAGCTCACGCGTCTCCTGATTGGCGATCAGGTCGAGCTCCCGGTAGCGATAACGGGTCCCCGTGTCCCCGAGCCCGTGGTGCTTGTCGGGCGGCGGGCGCAGCGTCTTTGTCAGCAGCTTGCACTCGACGGCCTCGAGCGCGAGCTGGCCGCGCTGGGTCACGTACACGCAGCCGTCGACCGAGACGATGTCGCCGATGTCGAGGTTCAGGATCCGGTCGTAGGCCTCCTGCCCGAGCGAGTCGACCCGCAGTACGACCTGAATCGTGCCGGACAGGTCGCGCACGTCCAGGAACGCGGTCTTGCCGTGCCCGCGCCGCGAGATCAACCTGCCGGCGATCAGGTAGCTCATGTCGGTGTGAGCGCCCTGGTCGAGCGTCGCCGGATCGTGGGCGGCGAGGATCTCGCTGATACGGGTGCGCTTGCCCCACAGCGTGACCGCGGGGTAGGGGTCGATCCCTTCGGCCCGCAGCCTTTCCATCTTGGCGCGGCGTTCGTCGAATTCGACGAGGCCGTCGGCGTCCTGCTGGCCCGCCGCGCCGTTCTGCGCCGCCGGCTCGGCGTCTGGACTCGCCGGCTCCTGCTCACCGGCCTCGGCGGCCGGGTCCTTCTCCTGTTGGTCCTGTGTCGACATCTCGAAGACGATCCTCCAGTTGACGGGTGCTTGTCAAGCGGCCCCGAGCGTGCCCACGGGCACGGCCACGGCCAAGCTCACGGGCACGGTCCCGCGAGCGGAGAAGGGCATGTCGTCCGCGTTCCGGCCCTCGGTCAGGCCATCGGCAGCGACATGCCCACGGGTTTCCTGCTCTCGGACGGAGGAGGAGGAGACGCCTCGACCAGCGGCAGGGTGGGCAGCTGCGGCGGCGCGATCGCGACGAGGCCGCGAGCGGCCTGGCGGATCGCCTGCGCGGCAGGGTCGTCGGGGTCCTCGACGGTCAACGGCGTGCCCGCGTCGGACCGCTCGCGCAACGGCATCGTGAGCGGCACCCTGCCCAGCAGGGGCACATCGAGCTCGTCGGCCAGCTCCTGGCCGCCGCCCTCGCCGAAGATCTGGAAGCGCTCGCCGCTCGGCGTCGTGAAGCCCGACATGTTCTCGACCACGCCGGCGATCTCGAGTGCGACCTTGTCCGCCATCTGGGCGGCCCGACGGGCGACTTTCTGGGCGGCCTGCTGGGGGGTGGTGACGATCAGGAAGCGCGCCTGCGGCAGCAGCTGTGCGAGCGTCATCGAGACGTCGCCGGTGCCGGGCGGCAGGTCGACGAGCAGGTAGTCCAGCGCGCCCCATTCGACGTCCTGCAGGAACTGGGTCAGTGCCTTGTGCAGCATCGGGCCGCGCCAGACCACGGCGGAGTCCTCCTCGACGAAGAAGCCGATCGACATGACCTTCACGCCGTGCGCCTCCAGCGGGACGATCTTGCGCTGCGCCGAGACCGAGGGCCTGGTCGAGCCGAGCCCGTACATGCGCGGGATCGAATAGCCCCACACGTCGGCGTCCAGCACGCCGACCCGCTTGCCCTCTGCCGCGAGCGCCGCGGCCAGGTTGGCGGTCAGGGTCGACTTGCCCACGCCGCCCTTCCCCGAGCCGACGCAGATCACGTTGCCGACCTGCGCCAGGGCTCCGGCCGGCAGGCTGCCGCGTCCCAGCTTCTGCTGCAGCGCCGCCTTCTGGGTGTCGGTGAGGACGTCGAAGAAGACATTGACGTGGCTGACGCCGTCCAGCGCCGCGACCGCGTCGCCCACCGCCGTCTGGAAGTGCCCCTTGATCGGGCAGCCCGGCGTCGTCAGCGAGACGGTGACGTCGACGACGCCGTTGGGGCTGATCTCGATCGAGCGCACCATGTCGAGCTCGACGATCGAACGGTGCAGCTCGGGGTCGATCACGACCTCGAGCGCCTTGCTTATCTGGTCCTGGGTGGGCACGGAACCACATTGTAGGGACCCGCTTCGCCGCTCCGGGCACGGGCTCGGCCTTGGGCCGCCGGCGCGTCCCGCCCTCGGGGTTCGATGGCAGCGCAAAAAATGACCCCCGGGCGGTGGGGCCGCCCGGGGGTCGAGGGAGGAGAGGGTGCTACTACTGCCGGCGGGATATGAGGCCGGCAGACTCTCCCGCGACCGGCTCTCCTGGCCGGGCGGGGTAAGGGGTTGCCTAGACCAGGCTCAGGATCCGCTCCTGGACCTGGTTGGCGAGCTCCGGCACGCGGCCGGCGATCTCGCTGCCGTTCTTCGTGATCGCTCCGCGGCGCTCGTCGAGGTCGCTGACCCTCTCGCTCAGCGTGCTCTCGATCTCGCGACGGCGCTGACGCAGTTCGCGCTCGACGCGGACGCGGCGCTGACGCAGTTCGCGCTCGACGCGGACGCGGGCTTTGCGCACCTCGCGCTCGAGCCTTTTGCGGGCCGTGAGGCCGCGACGCTCGAAGCGGCGCAGCTGCGCCTGGGCCTTGCTGCCCGAGGAGTAGCTGGCGAGGGTGTCCGAGACGCCGGAGACGACTTTTTCACGCGCGATCAGCGCGGCGCCGACAGGGATCAGGACGGCACGCTCGGCATAGTCGCCGAGCACGGCAGCGGTCTCGCGGCCGGCAGCCTCGCTCTGGCGAACGCTCGACTGGGTCTGGTGGACCGCTCGGGTCCGCGACGCTTTCGCGCGGGAAGCTTTGGCTTTTGCGGCGCCGGCTTTGGCCGGTTTGCGCGCAGCGGTCTTGCGGGCGGCTTTCACGGCGGGTTTGCTCGATGTGGTGGCGGTGGGCATCTTGGGAGTGATCTCCTATTTCCTCCTCGCCGGGCGCGAGGTACGGGTCTGGGGTTGCTCTGTTCGGTTCCTACCGCCTGCCCTTGCAGGCGAACACCTGTTTGTAACCCGTTCGCGGAAGATCGTTACACAGCCATCCTACCATCCCGTGAACTCCCTGTAACCACGGGCTCTTTAGCGGATGACGCTTGTAACAGGTGGAACGTGCGTTCGATGCCGGGTCCGGGCAAGTGGGACCGCCGCGGCCTTCGCGCAGTGCCCCGATCCCGGGGGAGGCCCGGTTTCCCGGGCCTCCAGCGGGACGCCTCCAGCGGGGCGCACCTCGCAGGCTGCCCAGCGGCATGCCTGGGGAGACCGGCCGCTGGTCGAATGCGAGTGGACGTCTCTAGGCGACGGGCTCGAGCTCCCTCGCTGACTGGCTGCTGTGCACTATTCGCTGGCGGAGTGGGCTGTCGTCGAGGGTCTGCTCGCGGCGCGAGACATGCGGAGTGAGGTGCCGCGGGTGGGACATCATCCACGCGAGGAAGCCGATCAGCATGACGTCGAGGGCCACGATCACGGCGATTGCTGCTGACAGGGACATGATCCCCCCTTGGTGGTTGCCGGTTTGCTGTTGGGCCGATCTTGCCGCTCGCGCGGCGTGCCGACTGTGCAATTGAGCACATCTCCGGGCTTGGTCCAATAGGGGTTTCACGGGGAAGGATCGGATTTGCTTATCTCGCCGCCGGCGACAGTCGCCGAAGGTTGCGCTGCTCCCGGCGTCGAAGCCGTGGATCTCCTGTGGCCGGGGCTGCTTCGGGCTAGGCGGCCGCGACGCCGACCCGGGCGGTCCACAGGGCGGGGCGCTCGAGCTCGGCGGCGCTGGGAAGCGCCTCAGGTCCGGTCCAGGCCAGGGCCAGCATCTCCGGGCCCCCGGCGCGCACGACGGCGTCGCAGAAGCGGCGTCCCGTCTCGTACTGGCGCATCTTCAGCTCCAGGCCCAGCAGCCGCTCCAGCACCCGCCAGGGAAGCCCTTTCTGGGCCCGCCGGCGGTTCATCGCGGCGCGCAGCTGGGGCAGCGAAGGCAGCACCTCGGCGCCGACGGCGTCCATCGTGTGCTCGGCGTGGCCCTCGATCAGCGACATCGCCGCCTGCATGCGCTCGACCAGCTGCCAGCGGTCCTCGCCGAGCGTCAAGCGCAGCAGCTCGCCGCGACGCGCGCGCTCGACCATCTCGCGCAGCTCAGCCGCGTCAGGCAATTTCGGCATGCTCGGCACCCAGCCGCCCCGCTTGCCGTTGTCATCGCCTGCCGTCTCGCTGTCTTCCTTCGACGATCCGCCTGAGATCGTCACCTGCAGCCCCTCGATCAGCTCCTTGATCATGCCGCCGAGGTACTCGCGCAGCCACGGCGCGCCCGAGAACTGCACCGCGTGCGTGATCTCGTGGATGCTCACCCACAGCACCAGCTCGTCGCGGTCCACGCCCAGCGCGCGCGCCGCC
>JBKQOO010000019.1:0-54368 GCA_052145475.1 Solirubrobacteraceae bacterium | reverse complement strand
GGAACGCGGTCTGCAGGGTCTCGGCCTTGGCGTTGATCGCGTCCGGGTCCTCGGACTCGAGCACCTCGCGCAGCTCCTTGATCGCATCCTCGATGCGTGTCTTGGAGTCGGCGTCGACCTGATCGCCCAGCTCGCCCAGCTGACGCTCGGCCTGATAGGCGGCGTTCTCGCCGTTGTTGCGGGCCTCGGCCAGCTCGCGGGCGCGGCGGTCCTCCTCCGCGTGCGACTCGGCGTCCGAGACCATGTTCTTGATTTCCTCGTCCGAGAGACCTGAGCCGGCCTTGATCTCGATCTTCTGCTCCTTGCCCGTCCCCAGGTCCTTGGCGGAGACGTTGAGGATGCCGTTGGCGTCGATGTCGAAGGCGACCTCGATCTGCGGGATGCCGCGCGGCGCCGGCGGAATACCGGTCAGCTGGAACTTGCCCAGCGACTTGTTGTACTGCGCCATCTCGCGCTCGCCCTGCAGCACGTGGATCTCGACCGAGGGCTGGTTGTCCTCGGCGGTCGAGAAGACCTCGCCCTTGCGGGTCGGGATCGTCGTGTTGCGCTCGATCAGCTTCGTCATCACGCCACCCTTGGTCTCGATGCCGAGGGTCAGCGGGGTCACGTCGAGCAGCAGCACGTCCTTGACGTCGCCCGCCAGCACGCCGGCCTGGATGGCCGCGCCGACGGCGACGACCTCATCCGGGTTGACGCCCCGGTGGGGCTCCTTGCCGGTCAGCTCCTTGACCTTCTCCTGAACGGCCGGGGAGCGCGTCATGCCGCCGACCAGCACGATGTGGTCGATCTCCTTGACGCCCTTGTTCTTCGCGTCGTCCATCGCCTGCCGCACCGGCTTGACCACGCGGTCCAGCAGGTCGGAGGTCAGCTCGGAGAGCTTCGCCCTGGTCAGGCGCGTGTCGAGGTGCTTCGGCCCGGAGGAGTCGGCCGTGATGAAGGGCAGGTTGATCTGCGTCTCCTGGGTCGTCGAGAGCTCGATCTTGGCCTTCTCGGCCGCCTCGTAGAGACGCTGCAGGGCCATCGGGTCGGAGGCAAGGTCGATGCCCTGCGACTTCTTGAACTCGGCGACCAGCCAGTCGACGATCGCCTTGTCGAAGTTGTCGCCGCCCAGGTGGTTGTCGCCCGCGGTCGACTTGACCTCGAAGACGCCGTCGCCGATCTCCAGCACCGACACGTCGAACGTGCCGCCGCCCAGGTCGAAGACGAGGATCGTCTGGTCGGACTCCTTGTCCAGCCCGTAGGCCAGCGAGGCCGCGGTCGGCTCGTTGATGATCCGCTTGACGTCGAGGCCGGCGATCGTGCCGGCGTCCTTCGTGGCCTGGCGCTGGTCGTCGTTGAAGTAGGCCGGGACGGTGATCACGGCCGAGTCGACCGTCTCGCCCAAATAGGCTTCCGCGTCGGACTTGAGCTTCTGCAGGATCATCGCCGAGATCTCCGGCGGGGAGTGCTGCTCGCCGCCCGCCTCGACCCGCGCGTCGCCGTTCGGTCCCGCGACGACCTTGTAGGGGACGATCGACTCCTCCTCGCGCACTTCGGCCTCCTTGCGACCCATGAAGCGCTTGATCGAGAAGACGGTGTTCTGGGGGTTGGTGACGGCCTGGCGCTTGGCGACGGTGCCGACGAGGCGCTCGCCGGAGCTCGCGAAAGCCACGACTGAGGGAGTCGTGCGGCCGCCCTCGGCGTTCTCGATGACGGTCGGCTCGCCGCCCTCGAGCACCGCCATGCACGAGTTCGTCGTGCCGAGGTCGATGCCTATGGTCTTTGCCATTTGATGGTGCTCCTTCAAGTACGCTTTATAAATCTAAGTCGGATTATCGCAGATTTGCTCAGCCGGTGCAAGCACGCTCGGCTGTCGCCCGGCGCCCGCCCGCTCGGGCCGCCGCCGGGTGACGAGCACCAAACGCCCGGTGAAGATCGCGTGTAATCGCGGCCCCGCGCGTAACCCGGAGCCCCCGGGCGAGTAGTCCATATGAGTGACCCGCCTCGAGCGCAACGCCAACATCGCCGCCGTCGTGATCCCCTTCCTCGGCGTGATCGGCGCGGCGGTGCTGCTGTGGCACCACTTCCTGGGGCCGCGCGACCTGGCGATCTTCGCCGTCATGTACGCGCTCAGCGCGATCGGCGTGACGGTCGGTTTCCACCGCCTGCTGACCCACCGCGCCTTCGAAACCCGGGCATGGCTGCGCTACGCCCTGGCCGTGATGGGCTCCCTGTCGCTGCAGGGCGGCGTGATCGACTGGGTGGCCGACCATCGCAAGCACCACACCTTCACCGACGAAGAGGGCGATCCCCACAGCCCCCACGCCGGGGCCGGCGCCGGCCTCTCGGGGATGGTCGGCGGGCTGTGGCACGCACATGTCGGCTGGCTGTTCGAGACCCACGGCCAGGCCTCCTCGAAACGCTTCGCCCCCGATCTGGTCAAGGACCCCACGATGCGCCGCATCAACAGGGGCTTCCCGCTGCTGGCGCTGGCCAGCCTGCTGGTCCCGTTCCTCGCCGGTTTCGCCCTGAGCGGCGGCTCGCTCGTCGCGGGCGGCCTGTCGGCGCTCCTGTGGGGCGGGCTCGTGCGCATCTTCCTGGTGCACCACATCACCTGGAGCATCAACTCGATCTGCCACTTCTTCGGCCGGCGACGGTTCGACACCGACGACGAGTCGACCAACGTCTTCTGGCTCGCCCTACCCTCGCTGGGCGAGGCCTGGCACCACAACCACCACGCCTTCCCCCAGTCCGCCTTCCACGGGCTGCGCTGGTACGAGTTCGACCCCTCGGGCTGGCTGATCCTCGGCATGGAGCGAGTCGGCCTGGCCTGGGACGTCGTGAAGGTCACACCGGAGCGCGCCACCGCCAAGCTCGCCGCCCCGGCGCCCTCGCGTGCGCCCTCCCCCTCCGCCCAGGGCTGAGGCGCTTCGACCTTCTGAGGGCCTGGGCGCAGGTCGGTGCGCCCGCACCGGGACCGGGCACGGTACCGTCTGCCCATGAACGTGGTGGCTGCCGGACCGGTCAAGCCGCGCCTGCGGGGCGTCTCACACGAGTACGCCTTCTTCGTCTCGCTGGGCTGCGGCGCCGCCCTGATCCTCGCCGCCTCGGACGGGCGGGCACGCGTGGCCGCGGCGATCTACGCCTGCGCCGTCTCCGCGCTGCTCGGCACCAGCGCGCTCTACCACCGCGTGACCTGGCGCCCGGGAGCACGGCGCTGGATGCGCAGGCTGGACCACTCGATGATCTTCGTGCTGATCGCCGGCACCTACACGCCGGTCGCGCTGCTCGCGCTGAAGGGGTCGCTGGCGACGACGATCCTGATCGTGCTGTGGGCCGGTGCGCTCGGCGGAGTCGTGTTCAAGCTCGTCTGGATCGACGCGCCCAAGTGGCTGTTCGCCCTCGTCTACGTGGTGCTCGGGTTGGTCACCGCGGCCGTGCTCGGGGAGCTGCCCGCCGCGATCGGCTGGCTCGGCGTCGCCGGGATCGTGGCCGGTGGGCTGCTGTACGTGATCGGCGCGATCATCTACACCACCGGTCGCCCCAACCCGTGGCCGAAGGTGTTCGGCTATCACGAGGTCTTCCACGCCCTCGTGCTGGCCGCCGCGGCGCTGCACTACGCCGTGATCGCCTTCGCCGTGCTGCCCCACGGCTGAGCCCGACGCCCACGGGGCGCCGCTGCCGTGCTCAGGCGAACAGCCCGCGGCTGGGGCACATGCGCGCCAGGGCACAGGCGTCGCAGGCAGGACGGCGGGCGTGGCAGGTGCGCCGCCCGTGGCGCAGCAGGTTGACGTGCAGCTCGAGCTCGCCGCCCCGGGGCGTCAGCGCGAGCATCTGGTCATGCAGCTCGTGGAAGGGCGCCCCGGCCCGCAGCAGCCCCAGCCGCGTGCCGACGCGCGAGACGTGCGTGTCGACCGGCACGTCGCGCAGTCCGTAGGCGAACAGCAGCACGCACGCCGCCGTCTTGCGCCCCACCCCGGGCAGCGCCACCAGGTAGTCGCGGGCCTGCTCGATCGGCACCCGCGGAAGCCAGTCCAGCGAGAGCTCGCGGCCCGGGTCGCGCGGATCCCGGGTGATGTCCCTGAGGATCGCCTGGATGCGGGCCGACTTCACCTTTGAGATCCCGCCGGGGCGGATCGCCTCCTCGACCTCCGCGACGGGCGCGTCGCGCACCGCCTCCCAGCTCGGCAGCCGTTCGCGCAGCCGCAGGAAGGCAACGTCGCGGTTGCGGTCGTTGGTCGACTGCGACAGGACCGTCAGGATCAGCTCGGAGATCGGGCGCCCGTGCGGGAGCATCTGCGGCACGCCGTAGATCTCACGCAGCCGCCGCACCACCCTGCCGACCCGGGCACGCGTCGGCGGCCGCCAGGTCGCGCCCACGCCACGGGCTGACGAGGTCGGCGGGGCGGGGCTCACGCGATCACCGTATCCGCCCCGCACCGGCGGGGCGTGGGCGGCGGGGCTGTATTTTGGGCCGGTGCCCCAGATCAGCGACCACAACGGCGACGTCGAGGGGCTTCCCGTGTTCTGGCGCAGCGCGCCCGTGCCGGAAGGCGCGCCGACGCCCCTGTACCTGCACGGCGTCCCCACCAGCTCGGACGATTGGCTGTCGTTTCTCGCCCGCAGCGGGGGGATCGCGCCGGACCTGCCCGGCTTCGGGCGCACCGGCAAGCCGGGCTTCCTGCGCTACACGATCGACGAGTACGACCGCTTCATCGAGCGCTTCCTCGACCAGCTCGGGGTCGAGCAGGTCAGCCTGGTGGTCCACGACTGGGGCGCCGTCGGCCTGGCCTTCGCCCAGCGGCGGCCCGAGCGGATCGCGCGCCTGGTGATCATCAACGCCGTGCCCTTCCTGCCCGGCTACGACTGGCACCGCACCGCGCGCATCTGGCGCACCCCCGGGTTGGGCGAGCTGTCGATGGGGGCCACCAACCGCTTCACCCTGAGGCTGCTGACCCGCGAGTCAAACGTCGCCAAGGGCCCGCTGCCCGACGAGTGGATCGGCAGCACCCTGGCGCACTTCGACCAGGGCACCCAGCGCGCGATCCTGCGCCTGTACCGCAGCTCCCCGCCCGAGACACTGGCCGCCGCGGGCGCGAAGCTCGGCGAGCTGCGGGTGCCCGCGCTCGTCGCCTGGGGACAGCGTGATCCCTACATCCCGGAGCGCTTCGGGCGCGAGTACAGCCGCGTGCTGCCCCAGGCCGAGCTGGTCGAGTACCCCGACGCGGGCCACTGGCCATGGCTGGACCGGCCCGACATGATCGACCGCGTGGCGGACTTCCTGAGCCCGGGGTGAGCGCCGACCCCAGCACGGGCCAGACCCCCGCTCGGGTGGCACCCGACCCGGCCGGCCGCGCTCCGCGCGGGCAGACCCCGAAGCGCGCCCGCAGCTCGTCGGGCAGGCGCCTGCCGCCGTGGGGCTCGGCGCTCGCCCGCATCCCGGCCTGGGCGATCACGGCGGCGGCCAGCGTCGCCTACCTGATCGCCGCGCCCGCCAGCCCCGACCTGGCCGCGGCTGACTACCGCAGCCACCTGTTCTCGCAGGTCGGCTTCTCGCTGTGGGACAACTCCTGGTACGGCGGGCACCATCTCCCCGCCTACTCGGTGCTGGCGCCCGGTCTGGGGGCCCTGATCGGCCCGCAGCCGCTGGCCGCGATCTCGATGATCGTCGCGACCGCGCTGTTCACCGTGGCGATAGCCGGCCGCTTCCCCGATCGCGCCGTGCGGATCGCGTCGATCTGGTTCGCCGTCGGGGCGTCGATCGCGCTGCTCTCCAGCCGCGTGCCCTTCAACCTCGGGCTGGCGCTCGGCCTCGGCACGGTGGTTCTCGCCCAGCGGCGCCGCTGGCTGCCGGCGGCGCTGCTCGCCGTGCTCGCCTCGCTGGCCAGCCCGGTCGCCGGCGCGTTCCTCGCCCTGGCGATGCTGTCCTGGGCGCTGAGTGGCCCGGACCGGGCGTGGCCGGCTGCGCTGACCCTGCTCGCGCTGGCGCCGATCGCGATCCTGACGCTCGCCTTCCCGGAAGGAGGGACCCAGCCGTTCGTCGCCTCCGCCTTCTTCCCCGCCCTGGCCGGGGTCGCGGTCATCGGCCTCGTGATCGCGCCCGAGCACCGGGCGCTGCGGATCGGCGCCCTGCTCTACCTGCTGGCGTTGATCGGCGCCTACGCGATCCCGACCGCCGTCGGCGGAAACGCAGACCGGCTCGGGGCGCTGGCGGCCGGGCCGCTGGCCGCCTGCGTGCTCGCCGGCACCGAGACCTCGTGGCGGACCAAGCTGCTGCTCGTGCTCGCGCCACTGCTGCTCTACTGGCAGGCCAACGCTCCTGTCGCCGACTTCGCCTCGACGGTCTCCAACCGCTCGGTGCGCGCCTCCTTCTACACGCCCCTGCTCGGCGAGCTGCACACGCTCGGTATCGGCTACGGGCGGCGGCCCGCCCGGATCGAGGTCGTCGCGACGGCCGACCACTGGGAGGCGCGCTGGGTGGCGCCCGCCGCGATGATGGCGCGCGGCTGGGAGCGACAGCTCGACGGCTTCCGCAACGGCCTGTTCTACGACGAACGCCCCCTCACCCCGGCCCGCTACAGCGCCTGGCTCGGCGCCCAGGCGATCTCATACGTCGCGCTGCCCGACGCGCCGCTCGACTACTCGGGCAAAGCCGAGGCGCGCGTCGTCGCCGGATCTGCGGCCAACGGGCCGGGCGGCTTCCTGCGGGAAGTCTGGCACTCGGCGCACTGGCGGCTGTTCGCCGTGCGACGGCCCGCTCCGCTGGCTCAGCCGCCCGCGCGACTCACCGCCGCCGACACGCAGTCCTTCACCCTGCAGGCACCCGCGCCGGGCAGCTACGAGGTGCGGCTGCACTACACGCCGTACTGGGCCGTGGCTCGCGGCGACGCCTGCGTGGCGCAGGCGCCCGGCGAATGGACGCTCGTGCAGGCTCGTCGACCTGGCACCGTCCACGTCGTGATCCGCTTCTCGATCGGGCGGATCTTCGAGCACGGTGTCCGCTGCCCCTGAGCATCGACTAGGCTTTCCGCCGATGGTCGCCCGCGCTCGCCTCCTGCAGGAGCGCGTCCTGCCGCACGGTTGGCTCGACGCGCTGCGGCAGGTCTCCCTGTTCGGCCTCGCCTACCTCGCCTACAGGTTGGTGCGCGGCCTGGTCGAGGGCGATGCGAACGAGGCCTTCGCGCACGCCCGCGACCTGATCTCGCTGGAGCGCACGACCCACCTGTTCGTCGAGCCCTCGATCCAGGCCTGGGCCTCGGGCAGCCACGTGCTGATGGTCGTGGCCAGCTGGATCTACGTGAACGCGCAGACGTCGGTGACGGTCTGCGCCCTGGTCTACCTCTACGTCCGCCACAACAAGAACTTCTACTTCGTGCGCAACATGTTCATGATCGCGATGGCGATCGCGCTGATCGGCTATGCCGTCTTCCCGACCGCGCCCCCGCGCTTCATGCCCGAGTGGGGGTTCGCCGACAGCGTCGCCGACTTCACCGGCGTGGGCATCGGCGGCATGCACGCTCATGCCAGCAGCTCGATCAGCGCGTTGACCAACCTCTACGCAGCGGTGCCCTCGATGCACGTCGCCTTCGCGCTGATGATCGGCTGGACACTGGCGCGCCTCTCCCGCCACAGCATCGCGCGGGTGCTGTGGCTGCTGTACCCCTTCCTGATGGCATTCGTGATCATCGTGACGGCCAACCACTTCATCTTCGACGCGATCCTCGGCGCGCTCACCGCGGGCGCCTCGGCCTGCGGCGCCAGATGGCTGGCCCGCGTGCGCCCGACCGTCTGGCAGTTCTCCGGCGTCACCCCTCGTCTCACGGCCAGCGGGTAGCGGCGGGCGCACCGATGCCGCCCAGGCAGCACGCTCCCTCGCGCCGGGCTCGGCGCAGCGGATCCCGCCCGGGAAGGCGCCCGCGCGCTCCGATCGGCTCGGGCGAACGCCGCCAGCTGGTGCGCAACAGGCTGATCGAGTCGCGCCTCACGCCCAACGCGATCTCGCTGACCGGTTTCGCCCTCAACCTCCTCGCCGCGGTGCTGGTCTGGGAAAGCCTGTTCTTCCTCGGCGGGATCGCCTTCATCGTCGGCTCCACCATGGACACGCTCGACGGGCGCTACTCGCGGATGTCGGGCAAGGGAACGCCGTTCGGGGCCTTCCTGGACTCGACCCTGGACCGGATCGAGGAGGGCATCGTGCTCGCCGCCGTCGCCGGCTACTTCGCCCTGCAGGGCAACCGCGTCGCGGCTGCCGGCGTGGTCATCGCTGTGCTGGCCTCGCTGATGGTCAGCTACACCCGCGCCCGTGCCGAGGCGCTGGGGGTCGAGTGCAAGGTCGGGATCGCCACGCGGCCCGTGCGGGTCGTGATCCTCTCGATCGGGCTGCTCTTCGCCAAGGGCGCATCGCTGGGGAACTTCGAACTCCTCGAACCCGCCGTCTACGTGCTGGCCGCGCTCAGCGTGATCACGGTCTTCCAGCGCATCTGGCACGTCCGCAGCCAGCTCGCCGTGTGACCTTCTCCCGCTCGCGGAGTAGTGTCTTGCGAGCGAGCGGGCGAGCACATCGCTTCCCTCGCCGGCCGTCCCCTGAGAAGCAGGAGGTCCCTCCGGCCTCCTCGACCGGGCCATCGCGCCCCCGCAAAAGGACATCGCACTCGTGATCAAGGAGCACAGCAACGGCAGCGCCGCCAACGGCGCCGCCTCCACAAACGGCGCCGCCCGCTACCAGTCCGAGAAGGTGCGCGTCGCCATCGTCGGCGTCGGCAACTGCGCCTCGGCCTTCGTGCAGGGCGTCCAGTACTACAAAGACGCCGACCCCACCCAGCGCGTCCCCGGCCTCATGCACGTGGACCTGGGCGGCTACCACGTCCGCGACATCGAGTTCACGGCCGCCTTCGACATCGACGCGACAAAGGTCGGCAAGGACCTGGGCGAAGCGATCTGGGCGGGCCAGAACAACACGATCAAGTTCGCCAAGGTGCCGAAGAAGCTCGGCGTGCCGGTGTACCGCGGCATGACCCACGACGGGCTGGGCAAGTACCTCAAGGAGAAGATCAAGAAGGCGCCCGGCGAGACGGCCGACATCGTCAAGATCCTCAAGGACACCCACACCGACGTGGTCGTCTCCTACCTTCCCGTCGGCTCCGAGCAGGCGACCAAGTGGTACGTCGAGCAGGTGCTCGAGGCGGGCTGCGGGTTCGTCAACTGCATCCCGGTGTTCATCGCCCGCGAGGACTACTGGGACAAGCGCTTCAAAAAGGCCGGCCTGCCGATCGTGGGCGACGACATCAAGTCGCAGGTCGGCGCGACGATCGTCCACCGCAGCCTCGCCCGCCTGTTCGCCGAGCGCGGCGTGGAGGTGGAGCGCACCTCGCAGCTGAACGTCGGCGGCAACATGGACTTCTACAACATGCTCGAGCGCGAGCGCCTCGAGTCCAAGAAGATCTCCAAGACCAATGCGGTCACCTCGATCATGGATCACGAGCTGCCCGCGACCGACGTGCACGTCGGTCCGTCCGACTACGTGCCGTGGCTGACGGATCGCAAGTGGGCGCACATCCGGGTCGAGGGCCAAGCCTTCGGCGATGTGCCGCTGAACGTCGAGCTCAAGCTCGAGGTGTGGGACTCGCCCAACTCGGCCGGCATCGTGATCGACGCGGTCCGCTGCTGCAAGCTGGCCCTGAATCACGGGATCGGCGGCCAGCTCGACGGGCCCTCCTCCTACCTGATGAAGTCGCCCCACAACCAGCGACCCGACGACCAGGCCCGTCGCGACACGGAGCAGTTCATCGCGAAGTACGCCGGCCGGGGGGGGTGGGAGTCCGACAAGAAGTCGAAGGGGCGCAAAGCGCCCGCCGCCAAAGCCGCCTCTGCGACGAGGTCCAGAGCGCGGGCCGGGAGCTAGCCGCCGCCGTGGACACCCTACGCGCGCCGGTGCGGGGCTGAGCTCGCGGCGATGACCCCGTCGTTCTCGATCGCCCACGTGACGCCCTATCCGTGGGAGGCGGAGGACAACGAGGTCAACGCCCACATCGCCCGCGTCGCCGCTGAGCTGTCCCGGCGCGGGCACCGCGTGCTGATCCTGGCGCCGTCGCGCTCACAGGAGCGGGTGCGCGACTCCCGTCGCGCGCTGCGATCGGCCCGGGCCGCCGAGGACGGCGGCGCGTCGCTGCTCGACGGCACCGATCTGGGCAACCCCCGCGTGCTCGCCGTGGGCGAGGTGCTCGACGTCGTGCCGGGCGCCCGCCGGCGCCCGCCGGCGCTGCCGATCGACGTGGCCCGCACGGTCGAGGAACTGCTGGGTACGGTCGAGCTGGACTTCGTCCACGTCCACGAGCCGTTCGCCCCCAGCACCTCCAACGCCGCGCTGCGCCATTCGCGGGCGCTGAACGTCGGCTCGTTCCACTCCTCGGCCGAGCGGCTGCTCTCGACGCTGGTGGCGCGCCGCTTCGTGGAGAGCTTCTACGGACGGCTCGACGCGCGCGTCGCCAGCCTGCCGGCAACGGCCGAGCTGATGGAGCGCCACTTTCCGGGCGACTACCGCCTCGTCGGCGACGGCGACGGCGCGGCTCAGGCGCTCGAGGCGATCTACATCGAGCTGGCCGCCCGACGTCACAGCGCGGATGGCGATGAGGAGCTGCGCGCCGCGCTGGCCGGCCGCCCGCTGATCGACGTCGACCTGCACATGCACACCGACCATTCGGGCGACTGCGCCACGCCCGTCGAGGTGCTGCTCGCGACAGCGCGCGAACAGGGGCTTGGCGCGATCGCGGTGACCGACCACAACGAGATCTCCGGTGCCTTGGAGGCCCACGCCAACGCCGCGCGATCCGGTCCCAATCCGCCTGTCAAGGTGATCGTGGGCGAGGAGATCAAGACCGACGGCCAGGGCGAGGTGATCGGCCTGTTCATCAGGGAGAAGATCCCCCGCGGCCTGAGCCTGCCCGAGACGATCGCCGAGATCCGCAGCCAGGGGGGGCTCGTCTACGTGCCCCATCCCTTCGACCGCATGCATTCGGTCCCCGACTACGAGCACCTGCTGGCCAACCTCGGCGAGATCGACGCGATCGAGGTCTTCAACCCGCGCGTGGCGATCGGCGTCTTCAACGACGAGGCAGCCCGCTTCGCGGCCAAGTACCGGATCGTCGCGGGCGCCGGCTCGGACTCGCACGTCGCGCAGGGGCTCGGCTCGGTACGGATCAGGATGCGCGACTTCGACGGGCCGGCCGAGTTCCTGCAGTCGCTGCGCGACGCCGACATCCTCACGCGCCCCTCCTCGCTGTTGTATGTCCAGGCGCTCAAGTTCCTGCAGACCCGCGCCACGCCGCGCTCGGCCCGCCGCGCCAGCAAGGCCCGGCGGCTGCGCCGCGTGCGCGGCGCGCCCGGCCAGAGCAGCCGCAGATAGGTCCCCGCCCCCTCCGCCGCGGCGCAACTACTGATGCATCGTCAAGGACAAGACGAAGCACCGTCAAATCCCTCCGGACCGATGCCCGTGACCGACGACGAGATCCGCGAGAAGTACCTCGAGCGCGCGATCCGCGAGTTGAACAGCCTCACAAGGGACCTCCAGTCCTGTCCGCACTGCCCCCGCGGCAACCTGATGCCGGTGCTCGGCTCGGGCCATCCGCAGGCCGACATCATGCTGCTCAAGCACGCTCCCATGCCGTCGGAGATCGAGGAGGGGGTCGCGTTCTACGGGCGGGCCGGCAGCGCTGTCATGAAGTCACTGAAGCGGCTGCAGATCGACCCGCTGGCCGTCTACGGCACGCTCTGCGTCAAGTGCCCCCTCAGCGACGTCTCGCTGGCGGACTTCGCCTGTATCGCCCGCGTGATCGAGGAGATCGCGATCGTGCAGCCCAAGATCATCGTCGTGATGGGCCCCGACGCGCTGGCCGCGCTGGGCGAGATGGAGATCCCGCTGGCCCACCCGCTGCGAGAAGTCCTGGGCGAGGTCCAGCAGCTGACACCGACGATCGACGCGCTGTACGTCCCGGACATAGACGAGTCGCTCGACGAGCAGACGGCCAAGCAGGAGTTCTGGGCGGCCTTCCGCGTGCTCGGCGACTGGTACGCCGCGCAGCCGCCCTACTGAGGCCGGCGCGACGGCGCCGGCTCAGGGCAGCAGCACGATCTTGCCGAGCTTGCCGCCCGCTGCGAAGCGCTCGTAGGCGTCGGCAGCCTGCTCGAGCGGGAACGTCTCGTCGATCGGCACGCGGAGCGCGCCCGACTCGAACAGCGGGAGCACCTCGTGTTCGACCAGCCGCGCCGTCAAAGCTTTCTCCTCCAGCGGGCGCGCCCGCAGCGTCGAGCCGAAGATCCGTGCCCGCTTGCCCATCAGCGCCAGCAGGTTGAGCTCGCTCTTCGCCCCGGCCGAGACGCCGATCACGCTGATGCGTCCACCGGTCGCCAGAGCCTGCAGGTTCTCGGGCATGTTCGGCCCGCCGACCAGCTCGAGGATCACGTCGTACGGTCCCTCCCCGGCGAAGTCCTCGCACGCGATCGCCCTCGCCCCCAGCTCCGCGACCTGATCGCGGAGCTCCGCCCTGCGCACCGTCGCGGTGACACGAGCGCCCGCCGCGCGGGCCAGCTGGATCGCCGCCGTGCCGACGCCGCCGGCGCCGCCCTGGACCAGCAGATGCTCGCCGCTGCGCAGCCCGACCTGCACGACGAGGGCGTCGTGGGCAGTGGTGAACACCTCGGGCAGCCCTCCGGCGGCCGGCCAGTCGAGGACCTGCGGGACGGGCATCAGCTGGCGCTCCTGGACCAGCGCCAGCTCGGCCTGGGCGCCGCCACCGACGATCGCCATCACGCGCTCGCCCTCCTGGAAGCGGGTCGCGCCCGGGCCGAGTCCGGCGACCTCTCCGGCCAGCTCCATGCCCGGGATGTCCGCAGGGGAGCCCGGCGGCGCCGGATACAGCCCCCGGCGCTGCATCATGTCCGCACCGTTCAGACCGGCCGCCCGTACCCTGACCAGCACCTCGCCCGTCCCCGGCACGGGGTCGGGATGCTCCTCGATCACGATCTGCTGGTCGCGGATTGTCGCTGCGCGCACCGGCGCAGGTTATCCGCCGGGGGCCATCGCGGTCAGGCCCGCTCGAGCACCGCCACGCACTCGATGTGATGGGTCTGGGGGAACATGTCGACCGGGCGCACCCGCCGCAGCGTCCAGCCCGCCTCGACCAGTTCGGCCGCATTGGGCGCCAGCGTGGTCGGGTTGCACGAGACGTAGACGATCCGCCGCGGCGATGCGTCGATGATCCGATGGACGACCTTCTTGGAAAGGCCGGCCCGCGGCGGGTCGACGACGAGGACGTCCGGGCGCCCCGCCCGCCCGAGCAGCTCGGGCAGGGCCAGGCGCGTGTCGCCCGCGAAGAAGCGGGCATTGGTGACGTTGTTGCGGCGGGCCCCCTCGATCGCGTCGGCGACCGCCTGCTCGACCAGCTCGATACCCCACAGCTCGCCCGCCCGCGGGGCCATGGTCAGGGCGATCGTCCCGATCCCCGAATACAGGTCGAAGACCCGCTCCCAGCCCTCCAGCGCGGCGTACTCGACCGCTATCCCGTAGAGGATCTCGGCCATCTCGGTGTTCGTCTGGAAGAAGGCCTCGGCGGATATCCGCAGGTCGAGCTCGCCCAGGCGCTCAGGCAGCTCGGCCTCCCCCCAGACCAGCTCGGTCTGGCCGCCGGCCGTCGTCTCGGCGGGGCGGTCCGAGCGCGTCCAGAGCACGCCGTCGAGACTCTCGCCAAGCTCGGCCGCCAGCCGCGCGGCCAGCTCGCCCACCTCGAGCTCGCCTTCGGTCGTGACGAGCCGCACCTGCAGCCTGCCCGTGCGCCGGCCTTCCCGCACGACGACGTTGCGCAACCGCGCCCGCCCGTCCGGGCCGGGCCCGACGCGCTCGCCCCGCTGCCGCGGCGATGCGCCCCCGCGCCCACGCTCCCAGGCCGACAGGCCCTGCTCCCGGCACCACGCCGCGGCCGCGTCGCGGGCACGGTTGCCCAGCTCGGATGCCAGCAGGCAGTCGTCCATCGCCAGCACCTCGTTGCCGCCGGCCGGCGCGTGAAAGCCGCACAGGAGCCCTCCGCCGGGGGCGTTGCCGAACGAGTACTCGAGCTTGTTGCGGTAGCGCCACTGCTCCAGCGCCGGCACGATCTCCTCCAGCTCGAAGCCCTCGAGGTGCCCGATCCGCTCGAGCGCCTCGCGCACCTGGACCTGCTTGATCTCGAGCTGGCGCTCGTACGGGATCACCTGCCAGGCCACGCCGGGATGGGCGGCCACGGGAGGGATCCGCTCGGGGCTCGGCTGGAGCACCTCGAGCGTGCGGGCGTGGGCGTAGCTGCGCTTTCGCTTGTGCACGACGGCGCGCACCCGGTCGCCGGGAATCGCGCCCGCGACGAACACCACGTAGCCGTTGGCGCCCAGCCGCGCCACGCCCTCGCCGCCGAAGGCAAGCGATTCGATCTGCAGCTCGAGCTCGTCTCCCCGCTGCGGGCGTGGTGACTCGAGCGACGCGCTGCTCACCCTGACCCCACCAGCAGCTCGAGCAGCGCCTTCTGCGCGTGCCGGCGGTTCTCCGCCTGGTCCCAGATCCGCTGGCGCTCGCCGTAGAGGACCTCAGCCGTGATCTCCTCGCCGGCGTGTGCCGGCAGGTCGTGCAGCGCGAAGGCGCCGGGCGCCGCGAGGTCGAGCAGATCGTCGTCGACCCGATAGGACGACAGCGCCTCGCGCCGCTCCTGGGCCGTCTTCTCATCGCCCATGCTGACCCACACGTCCGTGTAGACGGCCGAGGCCCCCCGCACCGCTTCGACCGGATCGGCGTGCAGGCTGACCGAGCCGGTGCCAGCGCCGGGCAGGGCCAGGTCCCGCTCCAGCTGGTAGCCCTCCGGCGCAGCGATCGCCACGTGCAGGCCGGCCAGCGAGCCGAGGATGGCAAGCGAGCGAGCGACGTTGTTGCCGTCCCCGACGTAGGCGAGCCGCAGTCCATCCAGCTCCCCGCAGGCCTCGCGCAGCGTGAGCAGGTCAGCCAGCGCCTGACAGGGATGGTGCCTGGCGCTGAGCATGTTTATGACCGGCACCGAGCTGTCGGCGGCGAGCTCCTCGAGCACCTCGTCCGGACCGGTCCGCAGGCCGATCGCGGCCACGTGCCGGGACAGCACCAGAGCGGTGTCCCGCAGCGCCTCGCCGCGGGACAGCTGCAGCTCGTCGGAGCGCAGCACGACAGGATGCCCGCCCAGCTCGTGAACGCCCACCTCGAACGAGACGCGGGTGCGGGTCGAGGGCTTCTGGAAGATCAGGGCCACGCTGAGGCCGTCGAGCGCCCTGCTGGACAGCGGCGACTGCTTGAGCGCAAGCGCCCGGTCGAGGAGCCCGCGCAGCTCGGCCGGGTCGAGCTCGGCCCCGGTGAGGAAGTGGCGAGGGGACATCGGACCGGCCAGTCTAGGCGCTCCGACGCGCCGGCCCCGCCTCAGGGGAGCGCCGGGCGCGCCCGGCCTGGCCGGCTCGGGCGAGGAGCCGATGTGGGATCGTCTGGCCCCATGAGACTCGCCCCGAGGACCGACCGAAGCTCGCGCTGGGGCAGGCCGGCGGCCGCGGTCCTCCTGCCTCTCGTGCTGGCCGGGCTGATCGCCGGATGCGGGTCCTCCGGCTCGGGCTCGGGCACGACGGCGCCGGCCGCCACCTCCTCGACGGCCGCCACCTCCTCGACGGCCGCGGGCAGCTCGACGAGTCGGGGCGGCAGCAGCCTGAGGATCACGGGCACCCCCAAGTTCGCCACGCCCTCTGGGTCGGCGCCTGTCCAGAGCGGGATCGTGCCGATCTCCTACCACGACATCACGATCAGCCCGGACACGCTGCGCGTCAAGGCGGGCTCGACCGTGGTCTGGACGAACTACGACGCGGTCGAGCACAACGTCACGACCGAGGGCGGCCCGCAGCGCTTCGCGTCGAAGAACTTCGGCGAAGGCGCGCGCTTCAGCATCAGGCTGACCAAGCCCGGCCTGATCCACTACGAGTGCACGAACCATCCCGCCACGATGAACGGGACGATCGAAGTCATCAAGTGAGCTCGGGCAGGCCCTCGTCGCTGGTCGACGCCCGCGCGTAGCGCCGCCGCGGAATCCGCCCGGCGCCGCGGGCCAGCCGGCCCGCCTCGACGGCCCGGCGCATCGCCAGCGCCATCGCAGGCGGATCCTGAGCACGCGCGATCGCCGAGGCCGCCATCACGGCGTCGCAGCCCAGCTCCATGGCCAGCGCGGCGTCCGACGCGGTGCCGACGCCGGCGTCGAGCACGACGGGCACCTCGACGGCCTCGCGGATCAGCGAGATGTTGTACGGGTTGCGAATGCCCATGCCGCTGCCGATCGGCGAGCCCAGCGGCATCACTGCGGCGCATCCCACGTCGGCCAGGCGCCGGGCCAGGACTGGGTCGTCGGTCGTGTAGGGCAGCACCACGAAGCCCTCGCCGACCAGCTCCTCGGCGGCGGCCAGCAGCTCGGGCGCGTCGGGCAGCAGGGTGTCCTCGTCGCCGATCACCTCCAGCTTGATCCAGTCGGTCCCGAAGGCCTCGCGGGCCAGCCTGGCAGTGATGACGGCGTCCCTGGCCGTGTGGCAGCCGGCCGTGTTCGGGAGCAGGCGCACGCCGGCCTTCTCGAGCACCTCCACCAGCGAGCCGCGGGCGTGGGCCTCGACGCGGCGCAGGGCGACCGTCACCAGCTCGCTGCCGCTCAACGCGATCGCCTCGGCGAGCAGCTCCAGCGAGGGGAACCCACCCGTCCCCAACAGCAGCCGGGAGCGCAGGGCGCACCCCGCGATCACGAGCGGGTCGGGCGCCTGTGCGGCATCCCGACCGTCCTGGGCGGCCTGCTGCAGCGACTCGGGCACGCTCACATCATCCTCCCTGCATCGCCGTGAGGATCTCGACGCGGGCGCCCTCGGGCAGCGGGAACAGCGCCCAGGCGGCGCGCGGGATCACCTCGCCGTCGACCGCGACGGCGACGCCGCGGGCGTCCGCAGCCAGCCCCAGCTCGGCCAGTGCTCCGGCCAGCGTCTCGGGCGCCGGCAACCGGCACTCGCGTCCGTTGAGCACGATCACCCCCGCACCCCCGCGCCGATCTTGCTCGCGCGCCGGGCGGGCTCGCCGACGGTCGTGTCGAAGCGGGCCGGATCACAGCAGTCGAGCAGCTGATCGCGCTCCCCTGCCAGCGCGGCCAGGACGAGCTCGGCCGTCAGCGGTGCGAGCAGGATGCCGTTGCGGTGGTGGCCGGTCGCCCAGACCAGGCCCTCCAGGGCGCCCGGCCCGATCGCCGGGAGGTTGTCCGGGGTGCCGGGCCGCAGCCCGACCGACAGCTCCTCGATCTCCAGCTCGGCGATGCCCGGGACAAGCTCACGAGCGTCGCGCAGCAGCTCGTAGACGCCGCCCGCCGTGGCCCCCAGCTCGAAGCCCTGCTCCTCGACGGTCGCGCCCAGCACGAGGCGCCCGTCGCCGCGCGGCACCAGGTAGCCGCCGTCGAAGCGCACGACCCGCTCGAGCAGTCCCGGACCGGCCGGATCGCGCAGGCGCACGATCTGGCCCTTGACCGGGCGCACCGGCGGCGCGGCGGGCAGACCGCCGATCTCCTCGGTCCAGGCGCCCGCGGCCAGCGCCACCGTGTCGGCCGCCAGCTGCTCGCCGTCCTGCAGGGTCACGCCGCTGACCCGCCCACGGCGGTGCACGACGCGCGCGACCGGGGCGTGCTCGCGCAGCGCGACGCCGCCGGCCAGGCAGGCTCCCCGCAACGCGGCGAGCACCAGCCTGGGATCGACGGCGTGGTCGTCCGGCACCTCCAGCGCCATGCGGAGCGCCGGCGCCAGCGCCGGCTCGAGCGCGCGCGCCGCGCTGGGACGCAACGCCCGTACGTCGAGTCCGAGCGAACGGCGGAAGGCGAGCTGGCGCTCGAGCTCGGCGGCCTCGTCAGCGTCGCGGGCGAGGAGCAGCGTGCCGGTGCGGCGCAGGCCGACCGCGACCCCGGAGACCTCGGCCAGCTGTTCCGCGAAGCCGGGCCACAGCGCGGCCGAGCGCAGGCCCAGGTCGAGCAGCCGCCGGCCCGCCGCACCGAACTCGACCTCGGCGACCGGTGCCAGCATCCCGGCGGCGACGCGCGAGGTCCCTTCGCCCAGGCCATCGCGCTCGATCACCGTGACGCTCATCCCGCTGGCGCCGGCGCGCCAGGCCAGGGTGAGCCCGATCACGCCGCCGCCGACGACGAGCAGGTCGGGATGCCGCTGCGGGGGCATGCGTTTGATGCTAGTCCGCCCGCCGCGCCTAGACTCTCCGGGGAATGGCCGTCGGCGAGACACGAGAGCAGCGACAGGACCGCCTGGACGCGGCGCTCCTCTACCTGGTCTGCGGACTGAAGGGCGACCCCCCCGACCCGAGCCCGCTGGCCGAGCTTGTGCGCGAAGCCGTGGCCGGCGGGGTGGAGATCGTGCAGCTGCGGGAGAAGCGGCTGCCCGACGACGAGCTGGTGGCGGTCGCCACGCGACGCGGGTGCTGTGCGAGCGGATCGGCGCGATGCTGATCGTCAACGACCGTCCCGGCGTCGCGGTCGAGTCGGGCGCCGACGGAGTCCACGTCGGCCAGGACGACCTGCCCGTGGCAGAGGTGCGGGAGCTGGTCGGCTCGGACATGCTCGTCGGCCTCTCGACCCACACGCCAGAGCAGATCGACGCGGTCGACCCCGACCTGGTCGACTACATCGGCGTGGGTCCCGTCCACGAGACCCCGACCAAGCCGGGCCGCCCCGCCGTGGGCACAGAGCTGGTGCGCTACGCGGCGGCGCACGCACCGGTGCCCTTCTTCGCCATCGGCGGCCTCGACGCGGGCAACCTGCGCGAGGTGATCGAGGCGGGCGCCAGGCGCGTCGTGGTACTGCGGGCGATCGCCGATGCCGAGCACCCCGAACAGGCGGCCCGGGAGCTTCACGAGATGCTCGAGCGGGCCGTCGCCGGGGCGGCGCCCTGAGCCCGCCGACCGCGCCCGGTGGGAGCCGCCGCGGCGGCAGCACCGAGCGCGACGAGCGCGCCCGCGCGGCGCTGCGCCCGCTGGGCGAGCACGAGCGCCCGACCTCGCTGCTCGTCGCCGTCGCGGTCTGCGTCGTCCTCGCCGTCGGCGTGCTGGTGGGGGCGGCCACGGTCCACGACCTCCGCAGTCACGGCGGCTCGCTGCCCGGGGCGATCCTGATCGCGGCGACCCTGCTGCTGCTGGCGATGGGCATGTACCGCCGCCGCTACTGGGCAGTGCTGGCCTTCGAGGCGCTGCTGGCCTTCCAGATCATCGTCACCTCGCTCGCCCTGGTGGTCGCCTCGACGGTCCTCGCGGCCGCGATCTGCGCCGTCGCGATATTCCTGGGAGGGTGGCTGTTCTGGAAGCTGGTCCGGGTGATGGGCCGGATCCAGGCGGGCGAACAGCACTAGCGCCTGCGGGCCGGGGAGGCGGCGACCTCTTCGATAGGCTCACGCGCCATGGCCTCGGACTCCTATGACTGCGTCGTGATCGGCTCCGGCCCGGGCGGCTACGTGGCGGCGATCCGGGCGGCCCAGCTGGGCAGGAGGACGGCTGTGGTGGAGCGCGACAAGGTGGGCGGGCGCTGCCTCAACTACGCCTGCATCCCGGCCAAGGCGGTGCTGCGCTCGGCCGACCTGCTGAGCGAGATCCGCGAGGCCGGCGACTTCGGGCTGAAGGTCGGGTCGGTCGAGGTCGACTACGCGGCGATCCAGGCGCGGCGCGCGAAGGTCGTCACGACGTTGACCTCGGGCGTGGCGGGACTGTTCAAGAAAAACGGGATCGACCTGATCGAGGGGGATGCGACGCTGACGGCCGACGGCGACGTCCGCGTGGGCGAGCAGGCGATCGGGGCGGGCACCGTGATCCTGGCGACCGGCTCGGTGCCGCGGGCGATCCCCAGCGTGGAGTTCGGCCCGCGCGTGATCGGGACCGAGGAGGCGTGGGCCCTGCAGGAGGTGCCGGGCCGCCTCGCCGTCGTCGGGGCGGGTGCCTCGGGCGCGGAGATCGCCTCCGGCTTCGCCCGCCTGGGCAGCGAGGTGACGCTGGTCGAGGCGCTCGACCGGCTGCTCCCGAGCGAGGACGCCGACATCTCGCGGCTGGTCGAGCGGGGATTCAAGAAGCAGGGCATCGCCGTCCACACCGGGACGCCGATCTCCGACGTGCACCAGAGCGAGAGCAGCGTCGACCTGATGGTCGGCGAGCACCGCATCGAGGTCGACTACCTCGTGATCTGCGCCGGCCGCGGCGCCGACGTCGAGGGGCTCGGCCTGGCCGAGGCCGGCGTCGAGCTGGAGGCGGGCCTGGTCCGGGTCGACGGGGCGATGCGCACCTCACGGGCGGGCGTCTACGCGATCGGCGACCTCGTCCACGGCCCCGCGCTGGCCCACAAGGCCTCGGACGAGGGGATCATCGCGGCGGAGGACAGCGTCGGCCTCCCGACCCATCCGATCGCATACATCGACATCCCGCGGGCGACCTTCTGCACGCCGAACGTGGCCTCCTTCGGCCTGACCGAGGCGCAGGCTGTGGAGCAGGGCTACGAGGTGGTGGTCGGCAAGGTCCCCTACGGCGCTGTCGGCGGCGGCACTGTCTACGGCGACCGCACCGGGCTGGTGAAGATCGTGGGCGAGTCGCGCTACGGCGAGCTGCTCGGCGGGCACATCGTCGGCGCGCGGGCGACCGAGCTGATCCAGGAGCTGGTCAACGTGCGGGCCCTGGAGGGCGGGTACGCCGAGCTGGCTCGCACGATCCACGGGCACCCCACGCTGTCGGAGGCCGTGATGGAGGCCGGCAGAGCCACCGACGGGTGGCTGATCCACGGCTGAGGCGGTGCAGGGCCAGGTGCCGGCCGGGGCTTGTTTCTACTTCGACCTGGCCAGCCCGCTGGCCTACCTGGCGGCCGAGCAGGTGCTGCAGGTCCTGCCGGCGCCTGCGGAGTGGCAACCGGTGCTCGCGGCGGACCTGCCGGGCGGCGGGAGCTTCGAGTCGGCGCGCTGCCAGACCGAGCAGGAGATCTTCCGCGATGAGATGGCCCGCCGGGCCGCGGAACTGGGGCTGCAGCCGCTGCGCTGGCCCGACCCGTTCCCGTTCGACAGCGCCCTGGCGATGCGGGTCGCGACGTATGCGAAGTCGATCGGCCGCGCGGTGCCGTTCGCTCAGGCGGCCTTCCGCCAGGCCTTTGCCGGCGGGCGCTCGCTGGCCGATCAGGACTCGGTGCTGATCGCGGCTGCGGCCTGCGAGATGCACCCCGCCGCGGTTCTGCGGGGTGCGGGGCTGCGCTCGGTGGCCGAGCAGCTGGCCGCCGCGACCGGCGAGGCGGCCGAGCGGGGCGTGCGCGACGTGCCGGCCCTCGTCGTCGCGGGCCGCGTGTTCGCCGGCGAGCGGGCCCTCTCCGAGGCGGCGGCGGCGATGCGGGAGCTTCCCGCCCGGGGGGCGGCGGGATGAGGGCGAAGGATGCCTACCGCCTGATCGTGACCCGTGGCGGGCGGGCGCCGGCGCTGCTGGCCGACCCGCAGCGGGTCGACCACATCGAGGTGGTGGAGATCGACAGCGGCGAAGCGATCCTGTTCTGGGACCGGGCACCCCATGCGGCCTCGAAGCTGGCCCGCGCGGTGCGGGCCGACATGAACAGCCTGCAGGCAGAGGAGTTCCTGGCGCGCTGGAGTACCGTGGAGCACTGATGGGCGCCCTCCCCCCACCGGCGCAGGCTCGCGAGTGGCTCGCGACGATGACGCTGATCCGCCGCTTCGAGGAGCGGGCGGGCGAGATGTACGCGCGGGCCAAGATCGGCGGCTTCCTGCATCTGTCGATCGGCGAGGAGGCGACGATCGTGGGTGGCGCCAGGGCGCTGCGCGAGACGGACTACCTGATCTCGACCTACCGCTCCCACGGCCACGCGATCGCGCGGGGCACCCCGCCGGAGAACGTGATGGCCGAGCTGTTCGGCAAGGTCGGCGGATGCTGTCACGGGCGGGGCGGCTCGATGCACATGTTCGACCTGTCCCGGCGCTTCATGGGCGGCTACGGGATCGTCGGGGGGAACCTCCCGATCGGGGCGGGCATCGGGCTGGCCAGCGACTATCTGGGCGGCGACGAGGTGACGCTGTGCACCTTCGGAGACGGCGCCTCGAACCAGGGCACGTTCGGCGAGACGCTCAACCTGGCGGCGCTGTGGCGGCTGCCGGTCGTCTTCATGGTGACGAACAACCAGTTCGGGATGGGGACGGCGCTGGGCCGCCACTCGGCCGTGACGGACCTGCAGCGCAAGGGCGAGAGCCTGGGCGTGCCGGGGATGCGCTGCGACGGCATGGACGTGGTGGAGACGCACGCGGTCGTCTCGGAGGCGGTCGAGCGGGTGCGCGAGGAACGCAGGCCGCTGCTGATCGAGGCGCTCACCTACCGCTTCCGTGGTCACTCCATGGCCGACCCGGAGCAGTACCGCAGCAAGGACGAGGTGGCGGCCTGGCGCGAGCGCGACCCGATCCCGGCGTTCGGCGAGCTGCTGGTCTCCGAGAGCGTGCTGGAGCGCGAGGAGCTCGAGCGGATCGACGCCGATGCGCTGGCCCGCGTCGACGAGGCCGTCGCCTTCGCCGAACGCTCCCCCTTCCCCGACCCGGACACGCTGTTCGACGACGTCTACGTGCTGGGCCGCCAGTCACGAGGCTGGTACTCGGTGGAGACGACGGACGACCGCGCCGAGGGAGCAGGGCGGCTGGACCTCGAGTCGGCCAACGACGAGGTCCCCCAGCAGCTGACCAGCGCGCTGGCCGCAGGCGAAGAAGGCGACGGCCTCGAACGGGCTCCGACGCCGCGCTCGGAGACGGCCTGATGGCGCAGATGCGCTACCGCGAGGCCCTGGGGGCGGCGCTGCGCGAGGAGCTGGAGCGGGACGAGCGGGTGATGCTGATGGGCGAGGACATCGGCGTTTTCGGGGGCGCCTTCAAGGTGACCGAGGGGCTGCTCGAGCAGTTCGGCGAGCGGCGGGTGCGCGACACCCCGATCTCGGAGAACACGATCGTCGGGATGGGCGTGGGCGCCGCGATGACGGGGCTGCGCCCGGTGGTCGAGCTGATGACGATCAACTTCTCGCTGCTGGCCTTCGACCAGATCGTCAACCACGCGGCCCACATCCACTACATGTTCGGCGGCCAGGCCAGCCTGCCGCTGGTCGTGCGCATGCCCCAGGGTGCAGGTCACCAGCTCGGCCCCACCCACTCGCACTGCCTGGAGGCGATGTTCCTGCAGGTCCCGGGACTGCTGGTCGCGGTGCCGGCGACGGCAGCCGACGCGAAGGGGCTGCTGAAGACCGCGATCCGGGACGAGAACCCGGTGATCTTCATCGAGCACGAGTCGCTCTACGGAGTCCGGGGAGACGTGCCCGAGGAGGAGGAGCACCTGGTCCAGTTCGGCCTGGCACGAGTCGCGCGGGAGGGCTCGGACGTGACGATCGTGGGTATCTCGCGGATGGCCATCACGGCCGAACGGGCCGCGGCGACGCTGGCGGCCGAGCACGGCGTCGAGGCGGAGGTGATCGACCCGCGGACGCTGCGCCCGCTCGATCTCGACACGATCCTCGACTCGGTGCGCAGGACGAACCGCTGCGTGACCGTCGAGGAGGGCTGGCCGCACGGCGGCGTCGGCGCCAACCTGGCCGCGCTGATCGGCGAACAGGCCTTCGACGACCTCGACGCCCCGGTGCAGCGCGTCACCGGCGCGGACGTGCCGATGCCCTACTCGAAGCCGCTCGAGGACATCGCATACCCGCACGAGCCGCAGGTCGTGGCGGCGGCGCTGTCGACGCTGAGCCGCAACGGGGGCCCGGGGCGATGACGGAGATCGTCATGCCTCGCCTGTCCGACACGATGGAGGAGGGGACGATCCTGCGCTGGCTCAAGAGCGACGGCGAGAGCGTCGAGCGGGGCGAGGAGCTGGTCGAGATCGAGACGGACAAGGCGACCATGATCTACGAGTCCGACCAGTCCGGGACGCTGCGGCTGATCGCCGCCGAGGGTGACACGCTGGCGGTCGGCCAGACGATCGCCGAGGTCGGCGCGCCCGCCGGCGCGGCCGCTTCGGCCGCAGTCGAGGATGAGACGGCGGACAGGGAGCCGGCGGCGGCGGGGTCGATCGCGCCGGCGGGCGGCGCGCCGGACGACGGCGGAACGAGGGCGGTCGTGGCCGAGGCGCCCGGCCGCGTGGAGCCGAGCCAGGACGCAGAAGCGGCTCCGCTCGGCTCGACGGCGTCGGAGGAGCGGATCAAGGCCTCGCCGCTGGCGCGGCGCATGGCTCGCGAGGGCGGCATCGACCTGGCCGGGCTGAGAGGCAGCGGGCCGGGCGGGCGGATCGTCAAGGCCGACGTGCTTGCCGGCGGCGCCGGCACGGCGCAGGAGGCGACGGGCGCCGCGGACGGAGCGCAGGCCGCATCGCGCCCGGCCGATCGGGGCGAGGCGACGGCGCCCGGCGCGGTGCAGGCCGAGGCGGTCGCGACGGCCAAGGGGCAGACGACCGAGGTCGAGCTGACCAGGCTGCAGCAGACGGTGGCGCGGCGGATGGCGGAGTCGAAGGCGACGATCCCCGACTTCACACTGCGGATCGACGTCGACATGGAGGACTGCGTGGCGCTGCGCTCCGAGCTCAAGCGCGTGGCCGCGCAGGGCCCGGCCGGGGGCGGCGAGTCGACGCCGACCTACAACGACATGGTCGTGAAGGCCTGCGCCCTGGCGCTGCGGGAGCACCCGCGTGCGAACGGCAGCTACCGGGACGGCCGGCTCCAGCTGCACTCGCGGGTCAACGTCGGCGTCGCCGTCGCGGCCGAGGGCGCGCTGGTCGTGCCGACCGTCTTCGACGCCGACGCCAAGGCGCTGGGCGAGATCGCCAGGGAGGCGCGGGCGCTGGCCCAGCGGGTGCGGGACGGGACGATCACGCCGCCCGAGCTGGGGGGCGGAACGTTCACCGTCTCGAACCTGGGCATGTTCGGGATCGCCAGCTTCACAGCGATCATCAACCCGCCGCAGGCCGCGATCATGTCGGTCGGAGCGCTGGAGCGCCGTCCGGTTGTCGCCGACGAGGAGACGATCACGGCGCGCCACATGCTGACCCTGACCCTGGTCTGCGATCACAGGATCCTGTTCGGCGCCGAAGCCGCCCGCTACCTGGAGCGGGTGAGAGAGCTGCTGCAGACGCCCGCCGCGCTGACGCTGTGAGCACGCTCGCCCGGCACGGTACCGGCGCCCCGGGCGCTAGCCTGGGTGTAGCGAGCATGAGCGAGACGAGCGGGGCAGCCGACGAGATCTGGGTGTGCCATCTGGGCACCGTCCCCTACGCGGAGGGAGTCGCCATCCAGGAGCGGCTGCGGTCCCGCCGCCAGGCCGGCGAGCTGCCGGACCTGCTGCTGATGCTGGAGCACCCACCCGTCTACACCCGCGGCCGACGGGCGCTCGCCGAGGAGCTGCCCTTCCCGGCGGCGTTCTATGAGGCGAAAGGGATCGAGCTCCACACGACCGACCGCGGCGGTCGCATCACCTACCACGGCCCCGGGCAGCTGGTCGGCTACCCGATCATGCGCCTGGACGACGTCCACCTGCATCTGCGCAGGATGGAACAGGCGATCCTCGACGCGCTCGCCCAGGCCGGCGTGCAGGGACGCTCGCGCCATCGGGAGGGCATCGACTACACCGGGGTGTGGGTGGCCGACCGCAAGATCGCCTCGATCGGCGTGCGCGTCTCGCGCGGCGTCTCGACCCACGGCTTCGCCGTCAACGTGACCAACGACCTCGAGCCCTTCTCCTGGGTCGTCGCCTGCGGGTTGCCCGACGTCGCGATGACCTCGCTCGCCGCCGAGACGGACGGCGCGGGCGAGGGCCTGCCCTGCTTCCGCAAGCGGATCGCCCACTGCTTCTGCCAGGCACAGGGCGCGCGCCAGCGGCTCGTCTCCCCCGGGCGGCTGGGGATCGACACCTCGCCCCATCGCGGGACGGAGACATCGAGGGACACGATCTCCCCGCTGCAGAGGGTCCCGGCATGAGCGGGGAGGATCGGGTGGGCGGGGTGGGCGCGACTCGATCCAGGTCGAAGCCGGGTGGGATGGACGTGCTGAAGGTGCTCGGCTCCGACGTGCGGCCGCTGCGCGAGCGCAAGCCCCCCTGGTTCAAGGTGCCGCCGCCGGGCGGTCAGCGCTACCGCGAGCTGACCGAGCTGATCCGCTCGGAGAACCTGCACACCGTCTGCCAGGAGGCGGCCTGCCCGAACGTCGGGGAGTGCTGGGAGCGAGGCACGGCGACCTTCATGATCCTCGGCGACACCTGCACGAGGCGGTGCGGCTTCTGCAACGTCAAGACCGGCAAGCCGACCTGGAACGACCCGCTCGAGCCTGCCAGGGTGGCGCGCTCGATCGCGCGCATGGGACTGCGTCACGCCGTCATCACGTCTGTCGATCGCGACGACCTCCCCGACAAGGGCGCCGCGGCCTTCGTCGGCGTGATCCGGCAGATCCGCCGCCAGGCGCCGGGCTGCCAGGTCGAGGTGCTGACGCCCGACTTCCAGGGTCAGGAGATGCCGCTGGCCAAGGTGATCGCGGAGCGTCCCGACGTGTTCAACCACAACGTCGAGGTGGTGCCACGCCTCTACCCCGTGGCCCGTCGCGGGTCCGAGTTCGCCCGCTCCTGCCGCGTGCTCAGGCTGGCCGGCGAGCTGGGCGAGGGAGAGGTCGTGACGAAGTCGGGGCTGATGGTCGGGCTGGGCGAGACCCACGAGGAGATGGTCGCGACCTTCGAGCAACTGCGCCACAGCGGCGTGCAGGTCCTGACCGTCGGGCAGTACCTGAGGCCCTCCCGGGACCATCTGCCGGTGGTGCGCTACTGGCACCCCGATGAGTTCGCCGCCCTCGAGGCGGCCGCCTACGAGCTGGGCTTCGACCACGTCGCGGCCGGCCCGCTGGTTCGCTCCTCCTACCACGCCGACCAGCACGTCCCCCAGACGCGCGCCGGCGAGGGACCCCTGGCAGCACGAGCGTAGACGCCACTCGCGCCGACCGCGCACCGGCGTTCGATCAGAGCGGATGTTCCCGATCAAAGACAACATCCCGCTCTCCCGCCTGCCTGCGGTCACGATCGCGCTGATCGCCATCAACGTGATCGCCTATCTCCTCGAGATCCGTCACGGCGGCAGCTTCTTCGGTGGGCCCAGCGAGAGCGTCGCGGTGCGCTATGGCGCCATCCCCTACGAGCTGACCCATCCAGGCAGCCACTGCGAACTGGTCCTCCACGGCGAACTCAGCGCGGTGGCCTGCAGCACCCAGCACGGCGTCGCCGGCCGCGCCGCGCCGCAGCCCGCGACCCCTGTGACGGTCCTCACTTCGATGTTCCTGCATGGCAGCTTCCTGCACATCTTCGGGAACATGCTGTTCCTCGCCATCTTCGGCCCCACCGTCGAGGACGCGATGAGCCGGCCACGCTACCTCGCCTTCTACCTGCTCGGCGGGATCGTCGCGCTCGCGGCCCAGGTCGCGGTCGATCCGAGCTCCACCGTGCCCACGCTCGGCGCCTCGGGTGCGATCGCGGCCGTGCTGGGCGGTTACATACTGCTCTATCCCCGCGCCCGCATCATCACGCTCATCTTCATCGTGTTCTTCGTGACGATCGTCGAGCTTCCCGCGCTGGTGCTGCTGGGCTTCTGGTTCGCGACCCAGCTCTGGTTCGGCGCGGCCGGCCTCGCCAGCCCGCTCGGCGGCGGCGAAGGGGTCGCCTACTTCGCCCACATCGGCGGCTTCGTCTTCGGGCTGGTCGCGATCCGCGCCTTCGTCAAGCGAAAGGCAGCCGGCCCGCCGGTGCTGCTGGACGCATGAGGCGAATGCGCGCGACGGGCCCGCGATGAGCCGCACCATCGTCCTCGGCGTGGCCCTGCTCTTCATCACCGGCTTCGCCTTCCTGACCGTCGCCTCCGCGATCGAACAGGGCGTCTCGCTGGCCACGCTCGTCGCCGTCTTTATCCTCGCCTTGTTGGGGATCGGCATCGTCGGTGCCCTGCGCAACCCTCCTGGCCAGTGAGCAGCTCCCCCTTCATGACCCCCGGACAGAGCCGGAATCGCCGATTCCGCGCGGCCCGGCGACGGCGCAGGCGGCGCATCGCCGGACTGTGCCTGCTGGTCCTGCTGGTGCTCGCCGGCGCGATCGCGGCGATGGCCACCCGCTCCGGCCCCCATCACCGCGAGTCGACCGCCGCGGCCCACCGCTCGCTGCGTGTCAGGCCGGCCGCGCCAGCCCGCTCGCCCGACCATCTCGTGCTCGCCCAACCCGCCCTGAAGCTGACCGGGATCGCAACTCCGGCCAGCGACCCGATCCAGCTGAGCTTTCACACGCCGCCCCGGGCCGGCCTGCTCTTCAACCTCAGCACCGGTCAGGTTCTGTGGCAGCGCAACGCCTACGAACGGGTGCGGATCGCCAGCCTGACCAAGATGATGACCGCGCTCCTGACCGTCCGCTCGGCCCCGCCGGACGCCCCCGTCCTGATCACCAGGCAGGCCGTCGACATGAGCGGCTCGAAGGTCGGCGTGCTGCCGCTGGGCCGGCACGTGCGCCTGGAGACCCTGCTCTACGGCCTGCTCCTGCCCTCGGGCAACGACGCCGCCGTCGCGCTGGCACAGCACGTCGCCGGAACCGTGAACAAATTCGTCAAACGGATGAACGCGGAAGCCGCACACCTGGGGATGGGCTGCACCCGCTACTCCTCGCCCTCCGGCTACTACGACCAGGGCAACTTCTCCTGCGCCGCCGACCTCGCGTTGCTCGCCCACGTCGACCTGGAACAGCCGCGGATCGCTCGTGTCGCGCACACCTACACCGCCGCGCTGCCCTTCCCGATCAAGGGCGGCAAGCTCTACCTCTACAACAACAACCCGCTGCTGATCTACCACTATCCAGGCACCACGGGGCTGAAGACCGGCTACACCGAAGCGGCCGGTAGGTGCCTGGTCGCGACCGCCGAACGGGACGGCGTACGCCTCGGCGCGATCGTGCTGAACTCCGACGCCCCCGGGACCCAGGCCAGCCAGCTGCTCGACCTGGGCTTCACCGACGTCTACCACCTGAAGCCCGTGCCCGAGCCTGCGATGCCTGCGGGCGCCTGAGAGGGCTCGCCGGGGCTGGCCGGCCGGGGACTCTCTCTCGCGTCGGCCGCGTGCGCGTTGGTATCGACGCCGCGGGTGCCAGGACAGTCGGTTTCGTTGCCGCGTGCGCGTTGGTATCTACAGCGCGGGCGCCTGGAAAATCGGCTTCGTCAGCGCGTGCGCCTTGGTATCCACCGGCGGCGCGGCCGACCTCTGAGGGGTCATCGCGAAGGATCGGTTACCGTTTCCTGCGAGGATTGACTGGCCAGTCAGCCAAAGGAGAAGACGTGGATCTGGACGACACACCCGAGCAGGCCGCATACCGAGCCCAGGTACGGAGCTGGCTCGAGGAGCACAAGTCAGAAGCGCCGATCCTGCAGGGGCCTGGAGCCCTTCGGGACGAGGATCAGATCGTCGCGGCGCGCCGCCTCTGGCAGGGCAAGCTGGCCGAGGCCGGACTGGCCGGCGTGACCTGGCCCAAGGAGTACGGCGGCCAGGGCCTGGGCCCGATCGAGCAGGTGATCTGCAACCAGGAGATCGGCCGGGCGAAAGTCCCCGGCATCCTCGACGCGATCGGCGTCGGCATGCTCGGGCCGACGATCATCGCCCACGGCCAGGAGGACCAGAAGTCCCGCTATCTCCCACCGCTCCTGCACGGCGATGAGGTCTGGTGCCAGCTCTTCTCCGAGCCGGCCGCCGGCTCCGACCTGGCGGCCGTGCAGGCGCGGGCCCGCCAGCAGGAGGACGGCACCTGGCGCCTGACCGGCCAGAAGGTCTGGACGACCAACGCCCAGTTCGCCTCCTACGGCCTGCTGCTGGCCCGCACCGACGCCGACGTGCCCAAGCACAAGGGGCTGACGATGTTCATCGTGCCGATGGACGCCGAGGGCGTGACGGTTCGCGGCCTGCGCCAGATCTCGGGCGAGGCCGAGTTCAACGAGGTCTTCTTCGACGATGTCGCCCTCGAGGACGGCGCCGTGGTCGGCGGCGTCGGCAACGGCTGGGGCACCGCCCTGACCACGCTGATGTTCGAGCGCGTCACGATCGGCCTGGGCAGCGAGGGCATGGGCTACAACTCGACCCGCTTCGCCACCGCGATCGCGGCCGACCAGGTGGCCCGCCGCGACCCCGAGGTGCGCCACCGCCTCGGCGAGATCGCGGCCGAGCTGCTCGCGATCCGCTTCACCGGCTACCGCACCCTGACGGCCCTGCAGAAAGGCCAGGTCCCAGGCCCGGAGGCCGGCCTGGCGAAGGTCACGATCGTCAGCGGCGCGATCAAGGCGGGCGACCTGATCGCCGACGTGCTCGGTCCGGACGCGCTGGCGGAGGACAGCGAGTGGGCCTACATGATCTCCTTCCTGCCCGGCCTGAAGTCAGCCGGCGGAACGGAAGAGATCCTGCGCAACACGATCGGCGAGCGCGTCCTCGGGCTGCCGCCTGAGCCACGACTCGACAAGGGCATCCCATTCTCCGAGCTGCGTTCAAAGGAAGGAGCGGCGGCATGAACCTGGCGCTTTCTGACGAGCAGGTGTTCCTGCGCGAGGCCGCCCGTGGCGCCCTCTCCCGCTACAAGACGCTCGAAGCGGCCCGCGAGGCGCTCGACGGCGACGAGAGCGCTCTGCCCGACCTGTGGCCGACCGCCTGCGAGGCCGGCTGGCCGGGGCTGCTGATCGGCGAGGAGCATGGCGGCGCCGGGCTGGACGCGTTCGACGCGATGCTGGTGCTCGGCGAGTGCGGCCGCGTGGTCGCCGGCATCCCGCTGCTGGGGCACCTGCCCGCCACCGCGATCCTCGATGCCAGCTCCGGCGAGGCGCCGATGCTGGACGAGCTGGCGACCGGTGAGAAGCGGGCCGCCTACCTGCCCGTGAGCCCTCCAGGCGACGTGGAGCAGCAGTGGACCGCCGACCCGCTCGGCGGTCTGGCCCGCTCGGCCGCCCCGACGGCCACGCGCGACGGCGACGGGCTGCGGGTCAGCGGCACGCTCGGCTTCGTCCCCGACGCGCCCGGCGCCGACCTGCTGGTCGGCATGGCGCTGCTCGACGGGAGCCCGGTGGGCGTCGCGATCGAGACCGGCGGACCGGGCGTCGCGATCGAGGAGATCAGGCGCTACGACGCCACCCGCTCACTCGGCCACGTCGTGCTCGACGGCGCGCCGGCCACGCAGCTGGAGACGCCCGAGGAGACGCTGGCGGCGGCCTGGTACCTGGCCCAGGCGCTGATCGCGGCAGAGTCGCTGGGCAGCGTCGAGACCGCCCTGGACCTGTCGGTCGCCTACGCCAAGGAGCGGTTCACCTTCGGCCGCGCCATCGGCTCCTACCAGGCCGTCAAGCACGCGCTGACCGAGGTCCTGCGCCAGCTCGAGAACGGGCGCTCGCTGCTGTACTACGCCGGCTGGGCGCGGCAGGGTGCGCCCGGCGAGTTCCCACTTGCCGCCAGCGCGGCGCGCTCGGTCGCCGGCCGTGCCCTGGACGACGCGGCGCGCACGATGATCTCCGTGCACGGCGGCATCGGAGCAACCTGGGAGCACGACGCGCCGCTCTACTTCAGGCGGGCTCAGCTCTCCCGGCGGCTGCTCGGAGGAACCGGCGGCGCGACCGACCGCGTCGCGGGCGAGCTGATCGTCCAGGCTGCCTAGCCCGGGCGCGTGACCGCGCGGCGCCGGGGCGGCGCCGCGGAGGCCGGGGCGGCCTGCCCGGCCAGGGAGGCCATCACGGGCGCTCCGTAGGCGTCCTCGACAGCCCGCACCATCCGCGGTTCGACCCCGCAGTTGATGCAGAACCCGTGCTGAGACCAGCCGATCGCGCGGGCCAGCACCTGATCGGCATACAGAACGCCGGTGGCATCGTGACCGTAGTAGTCATAGGCGGCCGCCCAGGCCGAGCCGTCGAGTGGGAAGCCGGCGCCGTCGGCCGAGAGCAGGTGTGCCGCCGCCATGATCGCGTCGAAGTCGTCGTAGATCGAGGGATGGGTGGCCGTCATGTGGTCGTAGACGGCCGGGCGCCTCCCATAGACGTAGGAGTTGCTGACCAGGTCCCAGGTGGAACGGGATGCCCGCCCACCCCCGTTGGTGACGTTGAACTGCATCGGCCCACCGCAGCAGTGGGCGAAGTTCAGCCCCTGGTAGACGCCCGGCGCGGTCGAGAAGGCAGACTCCTGCATGTGAATCGAGGCGAGCAGCAGCCAGTTGACGCCGAAGGCCCGCTGCGCCGTGGTGTAGATCGGGTAGAAGCCCGCCATCCAGCGGCGCGAGATGTGCACGCGGGTCCATGCGGTGAAGCGCCTCGCATCGGCCCGCTGCTGAGCCGTGGTGGGTCGCGCGACGATCGGGCTGCCGGCGCCCTCGCCCGAGGCCAGCGTGCTCGCGGCCGCGGGGAGTGGCGTCTGGGCTCGCACCGGGACGGGGGGCGGCGCTGCTTCGCGCGCTCCTCCGACCATGCCGCTCAGCGCGGCGACGAGCACGGTCAGCCCGAGGGCCGCGATCGCACAGGCCAGCGCCCAGGCGCGCCGTTCCGATGGCGGGCTCGGGACATGCGCGGGAAGCGCTGTCGTGGAGGTCTCGGCGGGCGCCATCGGCCGATAACGGTAGCCGCAGCGCTACCCGGAAGCGCCAGGCGGGTTGACACGTGCATGAGGAAGGCGTTCCTGCTGCTCGTCTGCGCCCTGGCGCTCGCCTGCGCGCTGCCCGCCGGCGCGCTGGCGCAGGCCCCCGGCGCCTCGCCCGGCTCGGAAGCGGCGCTCACGGCCGCCCAGCAGCGCTACCTCGCCCTGGCCGAAGCCGGCGTGGCGCGGGCACAAGGGCACTGGCGGGACTCCCGGCGGGGGTGGTACGACGCCCGCCTGCACGACCACGAACGCTACCCACTCGCGACGATCTGGGACATCGTGCCGCTCTTCCAGTCGCTCGACGCGATCGCGATCGCCTCGCCCACGCCGTCGCACCGCAAAGCGGTGGACAGCTTCGCCGCCGGCGCCGAGCGCTACCTGAACAAGGGCCTGCGCCCCGTGCCCGGCTACTCGCCATACCCGGGCGACCGCGAAGCGAACACCGAGACCTGGTTCGACGACAACGGCTGGTGGGGCCTGGGCTTCGTGGAGGCCTACCGCGCGACCGGGTCACCGCGCTGGCTGGCCGACGCCGAGAAGGCGCTGCGCTACATCGCCCGCAGCGGCTGGGACCCGGCCGGCGGGGGGATCTGGTGGAACACCCAGCACCCCTACAAAGCCGGGGCGGCGCTGGCCTCCGACACCCTGCTGGCGACCCTGCTCTACCAGCTGACCGGGTCGAGCTTCGATCTGGCCCAGGCGCAGCGCTTCCTGGCCTGGGGGAACACGTCCGGCTTCAGCACGACGAGTGGGCTGTATGTGGACAGCACCATCGACAGCGAGCCTGTCGACTACATCGAGGCACCGCTGATCTATGCCCAGGCGACGCTGTGCCGGCTGCTGAACAGGCCGGCCGAATGCGCCCTGGCCGAGCGCCTGAAGACGACCGCCCTCGACCGCTTCGGCTACCTGCTCGACTTCTCGCCCCAGTACGACGCGATCTACCTGCAGTGGATGCTGGCCCTCTACGCGAGCGACGGCGACGCCACGCTCTACCACCTGGCCGCCGACAACGCCCGCGACGCGCAGACGCGGGCGGCCAACGGCGAAGGGCTGTACCTGCTCTCCTGGAACGGCGAAACGCTGCCCGCCGCCGACGCCCTGCCGGGGATGCTGCAGACCCAGGCGGCCACCACCAGCCTGTTCGCCTGGCTGGCCGTCTACCGGCCGCCTGCCTGACAGGTCGGCCGGAGCGAGGCACGATCCGGCGAAGGCCGGCTCAGACGCCCAGCGCCCGTTTGGCCAGCCGGTCGAACACCAGGTCGGGAAGCAGGCGCCTGGCCAGCAGCATCGCCCGGGCATCACGCCCGATCAGATAGCGCGCCCGCATCCGCTTGGCCTCGAGCGCGCCCTGCACCGTCTCGGCCACGACATCCGGCGCGATGCCGCGCGCCGCGGTGCTCTGCAGGGTCCTGTCCACCGCGGCGCCTACGTGGCCGTAATAGGGGGCCAGCTCCGGGGGCACGCTCAGGCGCTGGGCCTCGCCGCGGCTCTTGTCCCAGATCGGCGTCGCGACCGAGCCCGGCTCGATCAGCCCGACCTGCACGCCCGAGCTCGCCAGCTCTACTCGCAGCGCGTCGCCGATCGCCTCGATCGCGAACTTCGAGGCCGCGTAGGGGCCGTTGTAGGCCATCGCCACCAGGCCCCCGATCGATGACACGAACAGGATCCGACCGCGGGCCCTGCGCAGCGCCGGCAGCATCGCCCTGGTGACCGCGACCTGGGCGAAGAAGTTGACGTCGAACTGGTGGCGCAGATCCTGATCGGAGACGATCTCGAGCGGGCCGCCCAGCCCGATCCCCGCGTTGTTGATCAGCGCGTCCAGCCCGCCTGCAACCGACGCGCCCGGCACCAGGCTCACGCGCTGGGCAGCCCCGGCGATCTGCGCCGGGTCGGTGACCTCGAGCTGCAGAGGCAGCACACCCCCTGCCGGCGACTCTGCGGTCAGCCGCTCGCCCGCCGACGGGTCGCGCACGCCCGCCAGCACCGTCCAGCCCGCTCCGGCCAGCCGCAACGTACACGCACGTCCGATTCCTGTCGAGGCGCCGGTGATCAGGGCGAGCGGCACCGCCGCGACGTTACCGGACCGTCGTGCCGATTCGGGGGCCGCACCCGACTTAGGAGGAACTTTAGGATCAGCCGGGATGGTTGCCCGCATGCTTTCCTCGACGCCCGCCCGGGTCACCGGTGTGCTCGCCCTGCTCGCCGTGCTGGCCGGCTGCGGCTCGGACCTGAAAGGCAGCTCGACCGCCCGCGCCAGCCAGGCGCCCGTGGCGGCCACCTGCGGGACGACCGTGATGGGCACGCTTGGCAGCGTGCTGGAACGGGTCTACCGCGAGGGCGTGACCAGCGAACGCACCGCCAGCGCCCAGGTGCTGATCGAGCATTCGCTGCCGCTGCGCAAGGCGATCGAATCGGGCAGCCGCTCAGCGGCCCGCGCCGCCGCCGCCGCGCTGCTCGCCACCGGGCACATGACCAACCTCCAGGTGCAGGCCGGCGGGCGCACACTGGTCTCGGTGGGGCAAGCGGCGCTGGCGCCGCTGCACGGCGAAATCGCCGGCGCCTCGGGGCGCCCGATCGCGACCTACCTGACCAGCGTCTGGGCCGACACCGGCTTCGCCTCGGAGGCCAGCGGGATCGCCGAAGGGCTGCTCGCCCTGCGGGTCGGCGAAAAGAGCGTCGGCGGCACGCTCGAGCTGCCTTCCGGGCCGCTCCCCCAGCAGGGGACGCTGACACGGCGCGGCATCGCCTACCAGTACACCTCCTTCGCCGGCCAGGCCTACCCCTCCGGCGCAGCCGTCCAGATCTACCTGCTCAAGCCGGTCAGCGCCGTGCAGGCCCTCTGCGGGGCGAGCACCGAGGACACCGTCGTCAACACGCTGACCCGCGTCGCCCAGCTGATCTACGAAGGCGAGAGCGGGCCGCGCGCGCTGGTGCAGGTGCGGCGGGTCCAGGCCGACGGGGCGCTGCTCCAGTCCGTCGCGCGGCGCGACCCGGTCGCGACGATGGAAGCCGTCGCCGCGCTCCTGCACCACCATCTCGTGCGCCTGCGGGTCAGCGCCGGCGGCGCCGTGCTGGCCGACGACGGCGGGCCCTTCGTGCTCGCCCCCGTCCACGCCGGCCTGCGCCTGGGCGGACGGACGATCGGCAGCATCGTGCTCTCGATCCAGGACGACGAAGGCTACCTGCGCCTGACACGACGGCTGGCCGGCCTGGACGTGCTGATGTACATGAACGGCCCGAGCGGCCATCCCAGGCTGGTCAAGAACAGCCTCGGCCCCCAGCCCGGGACGGTCCCGGCCAGCGGCTCCTACCTCTACCGCGGGCGCAGCTTCCGCGTCTTCACCCTGCACGCCCGCGCCTTCCCAAGCGGGCCGCTGACGATCCGCGTGCTCGTGCCCGTCCCCTACAGCTAGCTCAGGCCGGGACCAGCGAGCGCTGCTTGGCCGCCAGCGCCTTCAGCAGCTCGTCGAAGGAGGCCGAGAATTTTTCGACGCCCTCCCGCTCCAGCGTCTCGGTCAGGTCGTCGTAGTCGACCCCCGCCTCCTCGAGCTGCGTGAAGACGCGTCGCGCCTCTTCGAGGTCGCGCTCGAGCCGCGGCTCGGGGTCGCCGTGGTCCTGGTAGGCGATGATCGTCTCCTCCGGCACCGTGTTGACGGTGTCCGGGCCGATCAGCTCTTCGACGTAGAGCACGTCGGGGTAGGCCGGGTTCTTGGTCGAGGTCGAGGCCCACAGCACCCGCTGGGGGCTCGCCCCCTTCGAGGCCAGGAACTCCCAGCGCGGACCCGAGAACGCCTCCTTGTAGTGCTCATAGGCCAGCTTCGCGTTGGCAATCGCCAGCTTGCCGAGCAACTCGTCGTGGCCACCGACCTCCTGCAGTCGCCGGTCCGCCTCGGTGTCGATCCGCGAGACGAAGAAGCTTGCCACCGAGGCGACCTTCGTCGGGTCGCCGGCCTCCGCCACCAGCCGCTCCAGGCCGCGGATGTAGGACTCGGCGACCTCGGCGTAGCGCTGCAGCGAGAAGATCAGCGTGACGTTGATCGAGCGGCCCTTCGCGATCACGTCCTCGATGGCCGCCAGGCCGGGCTTGGTGGCGGGGATCTTGACCAGCAGGTTGGGACGGTCGACCTCTTCGTGCAGCCGCATCGCGGCGCAGAACGTCTCGAGCGAGTCGTAGGCCAGACGGGGGTCGACCTCGAGCGAGACGTAGCCGTCGCGGCCCAGACCCTCGTCCCAGATCGGCCTGAAGACGTCGCAGGCCTCCCTGATGTCCTGCTCGGCCAGCGCCCAGAAGCTGCCCGCCACGTCGACGCCCTGGGCGGCCAGCTCGCTGAGCTGCTCGTCGTAGGCGTTGCCCGATGTCATGGCCTTCTGGAAGATCGTCGGGTTCGACGTCGCCCCGACCACGGCGTCTTGATCGATCAGCTCCTGCAGGTGTCCGCCTCGGATCGATTCGCGCGAGAGGTAATCGACCCACACGCTCTGTCCGAGCTTCGAGAGTCGCTGCAGCGGATTTGTCGAATCGGAGGGCATCGCGTCTCCCTTGTTGAAGGTCACCCGAGCAGCGCGCGCGCCCGGGCGGCAATGTTCTCGACGCTGAAGCCGAGTTCCTTGAGAACCGTCGCACCTGGTGCGGAGGCTCCGAACCTGTCCAGGCCGAGCACCTGTCCTGCGTTCCCCACCCAGCGCCACCAGCTCATGCTCGCACCCGGCTCCACGGCCAGGCGCGCCGTCACCGCCGCCGGCAGCACCTCCTCACGGTAGTCCTCGCCCTGCGCTTCGAACAGTTCCATGCAGGGCATCGACACGACCCGCGGCCGGTGGCCTTCGTCGGCCAGCGTGCGCGCCGCCTGCAGCGTCGGCCCGACCTCGGAGCCGGTGGCCATCATGATCAGCTCGGGCTCCCCGCCCGGGGCGTCCCACAGCACGTAGCCACCGCGCAGAAGCCCATCGGCACCGGCCACCACGCTGCGGTCCAGAACCTCGACGTTCTGTCGCGACAGCAGCAGCGCCACGGGGCCGTCCTCCCTTTCCAGCGCGACCCGCCAGGCAACCACCGTCTCGTTCGGATCGCCCGGACGGATCACCCACAGGTTTGGGATCGCTCGCAGCGCCGTGTACTGCTCGACCGGCTGGTGGGTCGGACCGTCCTCGCCCAGGCCGATCGAGTCGTGCGTCCAGACCCACACCACCGGCAGGCCCATCAGAGCCGCGAGCCGCACCGCGCCACGCATGTAGTCGGAGAAGGTCAGGAAGGTCGAGCCGTACGGCTTGACGAATCCGCCGTGGGCCGACGCTCCGTTGACGATCGCGCCCATCGCGAACTCGCGGATGCCGAACGGCACGTTGCGGCCCGTGTGGACCCTGGAGAACTCCCCGGCGCCGTCGAACAGGGTCTTGGTCGACTCGACCAGGTCGGCGGCGCCGCCGATCATCGTCGGCGCGAAACCGGCGAAGCCCGCCATCGTCTTCTGGCCCGCCACGCGCGTCGCCAGCTGCTCGCCCGCCGCGAAGCTCGGCAGCGCCTCCCGCCAGCCGTCGCGCAAGCGGCCCGACCAGGCACGATCCCAGTCCTCGGCCATCTCCGGGAACGCCTCTCGCCACTGGCGGAAGCGCCCGGTCCACTCCTCGTTGGCCCGTCCCCCCCGCTCGGCCAGCGACATGTGCTCGTAGACGCGCTCGTCGACCCAGAACTTGCGATCCGGGTCGAAACCCATGACTTCCTTGGTCGCTCGCACTTCGGCTTCGCCCAGCGCCGACCCGTGGGACTTGGCCGTGTCGACCGCGTGGGGCGCAGGGTAGGCGATGTGCGAGCGGATCACGATCAACGAGGGCCGCTCGACTTCTTCGCGCGCAGCCGTCAGCGCCACTTCCAGCGCCTCGACGTCCTCGGAGTCCTCCACTCGCTGCACATGCCACCCGTCGGCTTGCATGCGTGCCGCGTGGTTCTCGGTGTCGAACGAGATCGCCGTTGTGCCGTCGATCGTGATGTGGTTTTCGTCGTAGCACGCGATCAGCTTGCCCAGTCCGAAGTGACCCGCGATCGAGGCGGCCTCCTGGCTCACCCCCTCCATCATGTCCCCGTCCGAGCAGATCGTGTAGACGTGGTGGTCGACCAGCTCGTGCCCGGGTCGGTTGAAGCGCTCCGCCAGGAAGCGCTCCGCCATCGCCATGCCCACCGCGTTCGCCACGCCCTGGCCCAGCGGACCGGTCGTGATCTCGATGCCCGGCGTGAGGCCCCGCTCGGGGTGCCCCGGGGTGCGCGAACCCCACTGGCGGAACTGTTCGAGGTCCTCGATCGTCAGGTCGTAGCCGGTCAGGTGCAGCAGCGAGTACTGCAGCATGCACGCGTGGCCCGCGCTGAGCACGAAGCGGTCGCGATCCGGCCAGGCAGGGTCGCCCGGGTTGCAGTGCAGGAAGCGCTCGTAGATCGTGTAGCCCAGCGGCGCCAGCGCCATCGCCGTGCCGGGGTGCCCCGCGTTGGCCTTCTGCACCGCGTCCATCGAAAGGCCGCGGATCGTGTTGATCGACAGGCGCCTGATCTCGGCCTGATCCGGCCCGGCCGCCTGGCCCACTGGTCCACTCGTTTGACGCGTGGCCGCCATCGCTCTCGATCCTACCCCGTTGAGCGGTGACTACTCGTCCCAGGGGGTAGAGTCAGCTCTCATGTCCGAGCAGCTCTGCGACGTCGGCCGGGGGATAACGCTCTGCTACGAGACCTTCGGGGATCCGTCCGACCCGCCCGCGCTGCTCGTGATGGGCCTCGGCACGCAGATGGTCGCCTGGCATGAGGACTTCTGCACGGGGCTGGCCGAACGCGGCCTGCACGTCGTGCGCTTCGACAATCGCGACATCGGGCACTCGACCCACGTCAGCGGCGCCCCGCCGACAGTCGCACAGCTGCTGACCCGCTCGCGACAGGCCGCCCGCTACTCGCTGGCCGACATGGCCGAGGACGCCGCCGGGCTGCTGCGCGAGTGCTCGCTCGCGCCGGCGCACGTGATCGGCGCCTCGATGGGCGGGATGATCGCCCAGACGCTCGCCGCCCGCCATCCCCGCATGGTGCGCTCGCTCGTCTCGATCATGTCGAACACGGGCAGCCGGACGAGCGGCCAGCCCTCGCTGCGCCTCTACTCGACCTTCCTGCGCCACGCTCCGGCCGAGCGCGGCGCCGCGATCGAGCACATGGTGCGCGTGTTCGAGGCGATCGGCTCGCCCGGCCCGCTGCGCGACCTCGACGAGGTCCGCGAGCTCGTGGCGCTGAGCTACGACCGCGACCACGATCCCGAGGGCCCGGGCCGTCAGCTGGCGGCGATCCTCGCCGCGGGCAACCGCACCTCCGAACTGCGACGGATCACGGCGCCGACGCTGGTGATCCACGGGACCGCCGACAAGCTCGTCTCGCCCTCCGGCGGGCGTGCGACCGCGCGGGCGATCCCGGGTGCGCGGCTGCTGCCGATCCAGGGGATGGGCCACGACCTGCCCCGGGCGCTGTGGCCGCAGCTGACCGATGCGATCTCCCAGCACGCGCTCGAGGCCGACTCGGCCGGCCTGCGCGACCGGCCCCTGCGGGCCGCCCCCATCCCCCGATAGGGCCCGCAGGGACAGGTTCCCCTCGCGCTCCCCCCGATCGGCGCCCTAGGGTCGACGGCTGCAGGCGCGCAGCCCCGACAGCGAGTGGGTGCGCATGCTCACGCACCAGGACTGTTTCGCCTGCACGCGCACGAGCCAGTGGTGGTCGTGCCGACAGTGCGAACGCCGGTAGGGCCAGCGGTCGTGCAGCGAGCGCACCATGCGCCGCTCGTGGCATGCAGAGAGCCTCATCTCCACAGCAGCTACACGCGCCTCTCGCGGATCGACGTCCCGCTCATCCCAAGCCCCACGTCCAGCCCCTCCTCTGCGCTGTCCCCTGGTTGCTCCGCGACATATAAATCAGGTCTTACGCAGAATGTCAAATTAAGCCGACCGTTTGACATGGCTGTACGGGAAATGCTCGGAAAGCCATCCCTGGGGACAGTTGGCCGGAGCCGAGTTTCCGCTCGCTGTGTCGAGGAAGGCGAGCACGCCTCGAGCGGCTCGTCCGCCCGGCTGCGTCGCGGGTGAATCAGGCCCGCGGTGAGGAGAAGGTGCGCCCGGCGGGAATCGAACCCGCGGCCTGCGGCTTGAAAGACCGCTGCTCTTTGGCTCCCCGAAGAGAACCGTTGACCACTGAGCTACGGGCGCTGGTTGTCGACCTGACTGCGATCGGCACCATATCTAATCAGGACATCGGTGCATGCGTGCCGCGCTGCAACAGCTACCGAGCAAGCTTGACACCCACCTGGCGGCTGCGTACCGTGATTGGACTGCGCGGCGGGAGAGCGCCTTGGCAGAGGGACCAAGACTGATGCGCGAAGACGATCATGGGAGGGAGCCTGCGACGCGCGCGCACAGGGCGCGTCGGAGCACGTTGCTCGCGGTCGCACTAGGTGCGCTGGCCGTCTCGCTGCTGCTCAGCCCCGGCGCGCTGGCCGCGCGAGATGCCGCCAAGCACGCCTGCGCCGCCCCGCTGCCCGGCCGCGCCGCCTGTCTGGCGATGCGTCTGCTGGTCCCCTCCGGCACAGCCGGCGCACAGCCCGCCGCCACCGGGCGCGCCGCCGGCGCCAGAGCGGCCGTCACCTACGGCAAACCCTTCTCCGGGTTCCTGACCCCGGAACGGCTGCACGAAGCCTACGGCCTGCCCAACGAAACGGCCGCCGGGTCGACTCAGACGATCGCCGTCGTCGACGCCTTCGACGATCCGACCGCCGAAGCCGATCTGGCCGTCTATGACAAGCAGTTCGGGCTGGCCCCCTGCACCAGCGAAAACGGCTGCTTCAAGAAGGTCAACCAGGAAGGCAACGCCGGCCCGCTGCCCAAAACCGAAGGCGGCTGGGCCAGTGAGGTCTCGATCGACGTGCAGATGGCCAGGGCGATCTGCCAGAGCTGTCACATCCTGCTGGTCGAGGCCAAATCGGAAGAATTCAGCGATCTGGGCACGGCGGTCAACGCGGCCGCCAAGGCCGGCGCCACCGAGATCAGCAACTCCTACGGGGGCACCGAGGCGAAATCGTTCACCAGCCTCAACACGGCCTACTACAACCACCCCGGGATCCTGGTCGCAGCCAGCTCGGGTGACTGCGGCTACCTCAACAAGTTCTGCAACGAAGACACGGTCGGCGCGAACTTCCCCGCCGCTTCGGGCGACGTGCTGGCCGTGGGCGGGACCTCGCTGACCGAAAGCGGCGGCGTCTGGACCAGCACCGCCTGGGAAGAAGGCGGGAGCGGCTGCAGCACCGTGTTCTCCGCGCCCCTCTGGCAGAGCGGCGTCGCCGACTTCGCCGCGACCGGCTGCGGCAGTGAGCGGGCGATCGCCGACGTGGCCGCGATCGGCGACCCCAACACGGGAGTCGACGTCTACGACAGCACGCCCGAAGAACCAGGCGCACCGACGGGGTGGGGCGTCTGGGGCGGCACCTCGGTGGCCTCGCCGATCGTCGCCGCCGAGTTCGGCCTGGCCGGCGGCGCCCAGGGCGTGTCATATCCCGCCGCGACGCTCTACGACCACGCCGGCGAAGCCGCCGACCTCTACGACGTCGTCTCAGGGGACAACGGCAGCTGCGACAGCGCGACGATCTGCAAAGCCACCACCGGCTTCGACGGGCCGACGGGTCTGGGCAGCCCGATCGGCCTCGGGGCCTTCGCCGTCGCCGGTGCGCCCGAGAGCACCTCGCCGCCGACCATCACCGGCGTCGCCGAGCAGGGCCGGACGCTGAGCGAGAACCACGGTGGCTGGACCGGCAGCCCGACCAGCTTCACCTACCAGTGGGAACGGTGCGGACCGTCGGGGACGGGCTGCCAAGCGATCGCCGGGGCGAGCGCGAGCACCTACACGCTGGCACTCGCCGACGTCGGTCAGACGGTGCGGGTGCGTGAGACGGCACAGAACGAAATCGGGCACGGCAGCGCCGACTCCGCCGCGACGCAGACCGTCACGTCCGACGTGCCGACGATCAGCGGCATCAGCCCGCCCGCCGGGATCACGGGCAGCACGCTCGTGGTGACCGGCACGGCTCTCGACACGACCAGCCAGGTACTGGTCGGCAGCCTCCCTGCCGCCTTCACAGTCGTCTCGCCGACCACCCTGGAAGTCATCGCGCCGGACGGGACGAAGAAGGGCAAGATCGCCGTCACCACTGCCGCCGGCTCGGCGACCAGCAAGGCGAAGTTCACGGCGACCCTGTCGATCACCTCGTTCACGCCGGCCTCCGCCGCGGCGGGCAGCGCCGTGACGATCAAAGGCGTCGGCTTCAACGCGTCCTCGACGGTCAGCTTCGGCGGTGTTCCCGCCGCCTCGGTCAGCTACTTCTCCAAGTCCAAGCTGAAGGCCACCGTCCCGGCGAACGCCGGCACCGGTCGGGTGACGGTCACGAACGGAACCGCGCCGACCGGCACCGTCGCCTCGGCACAGAGCTTCACGCCCTAGCTGAGGCCGCCGCCGCTGCGCGGGCGGCCTCACCGGCCTGAAGCCCGAACACGCGCAGCGCGTTCTCGTGAAGGTACAGCTCGGCCTGCCGGCCGTCGAGACCGAGCCGATCGAGGTCTGCCAACGCGTCGCCCGGCATGATCATCGGGTAGTTGCTGCCGAACAGCACCTTGGCCGCACCGCTGCCCGTCTTCATGTAGGAGACCAGCTCCGGCGGCAGCCGCTTGCTGGTGTAGGCGGAGGTGTCGATGTAGACGTGCTCGTGCTTGCGGGCGACCGCGACCATCTCCTCGGTCCAGGGGTAGCCGACGTGACCGCCGACGATCACGAGCTCGGGGAAGTCGAGTGCGATCTGGTCGATGTACGGAATCGGCCGTCCCGGCTCCGACGGCCGCAGCGGACCGGCATGCCCGACCTGCGTGCAGAACGGCACTCCCAGCTCGACGCAGGCAGCGTAGAGCGGATAGAAGCGGCGGTCCGTGGGCGGCACCTCCCACAGCCACGGGAGCATCCGCAGCGCGACGAAGCCCAGCTCCTCGACGCAGCGGCGCAGCTCGCGCACCGCCTCCATCGGCCGGTCCAGTGGCACGGCGGCGACCCCGGCGAAGCGGTCGGGATGCGCCGCGACCCAGCCGGCCACCTCGTCGTTGGCGATCAGCGCGCCCTCACGCGGAGCGTGCCACGCCGTCAGCAGGCCCAGGCCGACCCCGGCGGCATCCATCGCCGCCACCGTCGCCTCGAGGGGCAGCTCGCCCTCCGGCGGGACCCCGCCGCCCCAGCGCCGCAGCGAGGCGAACATCTCGTGTCCGATGAAGCGGCGGGTCGGATGTTGCATCCAGGCATCGACGATCACGCCGCAAAGACTGCCAGACCCGGGTCGGCGCGGGCCCGGCTCAGGGCGAGGGCGTCACGATCGCGTTGCGGGGCAGTTGGCTGCGCGTGATGCCGAGGCCGTCGCAGAGCTTCAGGCACGGCTGGTAGATCGGCCGGTAGCCCAGCATTTCGTTGATCGTCACGATCTTGTAGCCGCGAGCCCGCAGCGCCTTGAAGATCGCCGGATAGGCCGCCAGGGTCTGGCCGCGGGGACCGCCACCGTCGTGGGAGATGATGATCGAGCCCGGGCGCACCTGGGCGAGCACGCGCTGCTCGATCGCTGCCGTTCCCGGCAGCGTGTAGTCGGCCGGGTCGACATTCCACAGGACCGTGGACAGCCCGACCGAGCGCGCCGTCTGCAGCACCGTCGTGTCGTAGTCGCCGTAGGGCGGCCGGAACACGCACGGCGTGTAGCCCGTCTGCGCCCTGATCACGCCGATCGTCTGCTGCAGCTGTTCCCGCACCGCTGCACGCCCCAGGAGCTCGAGGTCGGGGTGGGTGTAGGTGTGGTCGCCCAGGACGTCGCCGTCGCGCAGCTCCCGCAGCAGCGTCGCCCGGTACTGCGGGCCGACCTGGCGGCCGATCATGAAGAAGGTGGCGCGGGCGTCGCTGCGCTCCAGCATCCGTACGAAGGCCCCCGTGTCAGGCCACGGCCCGTCGTCGAAGCCGACCGCCACCTCGCGCAGCGACGGGCCGCTCGGGTGCGCGACCGTCCCCGAGCTGCGACAGCCGACGATCCTGTACAGGCCGCCCGCCGCGGCCGGCGGGGACCCGGCCGGGGGCGGCGGGACCGGCGTTGTCCCGGCCGGCGGCGAGGAGCCCAGGTGGGCGGCCGAGGCATCGGGGTGGCCGCCGAGCGCTGCCACCGCCAGGCTCGCCAGCAGGAGCGTCGCCGTGACCGCCAGCAGCGCGAGCGCCGAGCGCGAGCGCACGTCCCACGGTCCCGGCCTCGACGTCCTCGCGGCCGGGCGCCCGTCCCGGGCTGAGGGAGGAGGGACCACCGGCAGCCCACCATACCCCGCGGCCTGGGCCGAGAGCGTCGCGACCGCCAGACCGCCTCCCCAGCGCTCGGCATAGGGTGCAGGCCATGAACAGCTACGTGGCGGCGATCGACCAGGGCACCACCAGTACGCGGCTGATCCTGTTCGACCGCGACGGGCGGATCGTGGCCTCGGACCAGCGCGAGCACGCGCAGATCCACCCTCGCGCGGGCTGGGTCGAGCACGACCCGCAGGAGATCTGGCTGCGCACCGGCGAGGTGATCGGAGCCGCGCTCGCTTCAGCCGGTGTCCAGGCCGGCGAGATCGCCGCGATCGGCATCGCCAACCAGCGCGAGACGACCGTCGTGTGGGACCGGGAGACGGGGCGCCCGCTGCACAACGCAATCGTCTGGCAGGACACCCGCACGGCCGGCCTGGTCGCCGAGCTGGCCGGCCAGCAGGGACCGGACCGGCTCCGCGAAGACGTCGGCCTGCCCCTCTCGACCTACTTCTCCGGGCCCAAGATCGCCTGGATCCTGGAGCAGGTCCCCGGTGCCCGCGGCCGCGCCGAGGCGGGCGAGCTGGCCTTCGGGACGATCGACACGTGGCTGTTGTGGAACCTCACCGGCGGCCCTCGGGGAGGGCTGCACGCGACCGACGTGACCAACGCCAGCCGCACGATGCTGATGGACCTGCGAACGCTCGACTGGCACGAGCCAAGCCTGCAGCTGATGGGCGTCCCCCGCGCCATGCTGCCCGAGATCCGCTCCTCCGGCGAGCAGCTCGGCGAGACGACGGGCGGCGCTCTGGCGGGACGGCCCGTGGCAGGGGTGATGGGCGACCAGCAGGCTGCGCTGTTCGGACAGAGCTGCTTCCGGGCCGGCGAGGCGAAGAGCACCTACGGCACCGGGTCCTTCCTGCTGGTCAACACGGGGGATCAGATCGTGAGCTGCCCCGAGCTGCTCACCAGCGTCGCCGGCAAAGTCGGAGCCGAGCCGGCCAGCTACGTCCTGGAGGGCTCGATCGCAGTGACCGGCGCGGCCGTCCAGTGGCTGCGCGACCAGCTCGGCCTGATCTCCACGGCGGCCGAGGTCGAGGACCTGGCCCGCAGCGTCGAGGACAACGGCGGCGTCTACTTCGTCCCGGCCTTCTCCGGCCTTTTCGCGCCGCGCTGGCGGGAAGACGCCCGCGGCGTGATCGTCGGGCTGACCGCCTACGCGCGCGCCGGTCACATCGCGCGCGCCGTGCTCGAGGCAACCGCCTGGCAGACCCGCGAAGTGCTCGACGCGGCCCGCGGCGTGGCGACCGCTCCGGCGGCGCTCAAGGTCGACGGTGGGATGACGGCCAACGAGCTGCTGATGCAGTTTCAGGCCGACGCCCTGGGGATGCCCGTGATCCGCCCTGCCGTGACCGAGACGACCGCCCTCGGCGCGGCCTACGCGGCCGGGCTGGCCGTCGGCTTCTGGTCCGATCGCGAGGAGCTCTACGAGCGCTGGCGCGAGGATCGCCGCTGGGAGCCCATCATGGACAGCGCGCGTCGCGAGGCCGAGTACGGGCAGTGGCGCAAGGCCGTCGAGCGCTCGCTCGACTGGGCCGAGGTCAGGGCGTGAGGATGATCTTCAGCGCCTCGCGCCTGTCATAGACCGCGTAGGCCTCGGGCGCCTCCTCGAGCGGCATGTGGTGGGTCACCAGCGGCGACGGGTCGAGCACGCCGGCCGACATCATCGCCAGCACCGGATCGACGTGGGCCAACACGTTGGCGTGGCCGCCCCGCAGCGTGATCGCCTTCAGCCACAGCAGCCCCATGTGCACCTCGGCGCGCTCGGCGTAGACGCCGATGCACTGCACGCTGCCGCAGTTGCGGGTCAGGCGGATCGCCATCTCGAGCGCCCTCGGATCGCCGACCGCGTCGATGCAGACGTCGACGCCGCGCCCTTCGGTCGCCTCGCGCACGAGGGCCCTCGTGTCCTGCTCGGTCAGATGCACAGGCTCGGCGCCGAAGGATGCCGCCACCTCGAGCCGCTCCGGGACGGTATCGACCGCGAACACCTTGGCGGCGCCGGCCGCCCGGGCCACCTGCACCGCGCACAACCCGACCGGACCGAGGCCGAGCACGGCGACGACGTCGCCGGGGCGCATCCCGCTCGCCTCGACGGCGTGGAAGCCGGTGCCCATCACGTCGCCCGCGAACAGGGCCGCGTCGCTGCCCATGCCCTCCGGGACCTTGCGCAGCACCAGGTTGGCCCGCGGGATCAGCGCCATCTCCGCCTGCGTGCCCTGCAATGAGCCGAGCGTCGCGCCGTGTCCGAACGTGCGCGACTGCTCGCAACGCTGGTACAGGCCCCGCCGGCAGAACCAGCAGCTCCCGCAGGCCGTCTGGAAGCAGCCGAGAACCCGATCGCCGACCCCCACACGCGTGACCGCCGGGCCGGCCGCGACGACCGTGCCGACGTACTCGTGGCCGATCGTGAAGCCGGGTTCGATCTGCACACGACCGTGGTAGATGTGCAGGTCCGACCCGCACACGCCGGTGGCCTCGATGCGGACGATCGCGTCTTCGGGGTCGAGGAGCTCGGGCTCTGGACGCTCCTCGACGCTCACCACGCCGGGAGCCTGGAATGTGACCGCTCGCATGGCGGTGCAGCCTAGCGGGCCAGCGGCTTGCGCCGAGTGCCCCGGCGACGGATCGCCTGCTCGGCCGTGCGCTCGGGGGCGCTCAGCACCATCCTCACCACCGCGTCGCGGATCTGGGGCCCGTCGAAGGGAGCTTCCGAGGTGAGTGCCTGGATCGTCAGCCCGGTGAGGAAGGCGTCCAGACGCCAGGTCCAGGGGATCGTCTCGGCCGGGTTCGACGCCGTCAGTCCCTCGAGCGCGTGCTCGACCAGCCCGAACCACTCGCTCAGCCGCTCCTCGATCGTGCGGCGCAGCTTGGGCAGGCGCAGCGCCTCGCCCTGGGCGTTGATCCAGACGCGCCACGTCTCGACCGCCTCCGGGTCCGCGCCCATCACGCTGTCGAGCAGCGCCTCGAGGCGCGCCTGCCCAGGCGGCATTCCCTCCATCGCGCGGGCGTAGCGGTCCTGGCTGCGTTCCGCGACGAACACCAGCGCGTGTGTCAGCAGGTCCTGCCGGTCGGCGAAGTAGTGGTTGAGCATCCCCGTGCTGACGCCGGCTTCCTCGGCGACCAGGCGCATCGTTGTCCCGGCGAACCCCTCGCGCGAGATCACGGCTGCCGCCGCGCGGCAGATCTGCTCCCGGCGTATCGGTCCCATCCCCAGCTTCGGCAAAGCCGTTCCCTCCAATCGAGTAGCGCCCTGCTGTCCCCACCTGGGCGGCTCCTCCCGGCCGCCTTGCCCTGCTGAGCTGCCAAACGACGCGGCCAAACCTACCGTGACCGTTTCCGGAGCATGTCCATCGTCGCATCCGGACGACCGGTTTGCAACCCGGGTCCGGCGTGCTTCCACGAGCGGAGTCAACGGCGAAGCCGGCTCACCTGGCCGCCCCGGCCCCCCGGCCGCGACATCTGACGCCAACCAGGCTAGCGGGCCTGACCGCGAAGGCGGGAAGCCGAGGCTCGCTCGGCGCGAAGCTCGGCCGCGAGTGCGACGTCGCGTCGCTCCCGCAGGCCGGACACGAGCTCCGGGTCGTGGGGCAGGAGCCCGGCGAGCTTCCCCCTGGGAGGCGGTTCGCCGGCGAGCTGCGCCCATTCCTCCTCGCCGGTCTCGCGGGCGTCGAGCCCGCGCAGGGCGACCGTCTCGAACGGCCCGGCCAGTCGCCAGCCCCGCGCCAGCCCGTCGCGCACCACCTCGTCGATCGTCTCGGCGCTCGCCACCCCTCGGTCGGCCAGCCAGATGCACTCGCGCAGGAGCGCCAGCTCGAGCCGGCGGGACAGCAGTCCGGCGATCTCGCGCTCGAGGACGACGGGCCGCTTGCCGATCGCCCTCAGCAGCTGGGAGAGGCGGTCGAGCAGGCGCCGCGGGGTATCGCGCGCCGCGACCAGCTCGACCAGCGGCGTGAGCAGCGGGGGGCTGCCGTAACGCGCGCCGAGCATCCGCTCACCGACGCCGGCCGCCTCGCCGATCGCGGTCACCGAGAGCGTCTCCGAGACGCTCACCACGAGCGCCTCGGGGTGGCCTTCGGCGAGCTGTGAGATCGCGGCTGCCTTGAGCTCCAGCTGCTCCGGCAGCGCCTCGACGATCAGCGTCAGACGGTCCTCGGTCGAGTCCCCGACGCCGTGATGGCTGATCAGCGCCCGCGCCCGCTCCAGGTCGGCCGGCCCGGCCAGGCCGTGCTGGGAGGCGGCACGCAACGCGTCCTCGAGGCTGAGCCGGGAGGCCTCCGGATCGGCTGTGAGCGAGAGCACCGAGCACCCGCCCAGGGCGTACTCCGCGCCGATCTGGGCGGCCTCCGGCCCGTCGCCCAGCAAGGCCACCCGCGTCACGGCCGTATCGCTGCTGCGCGGTCGCCCGCGCCTTCGAGCTCGGCAGGTGGCTCCACCACGCACCAGAACATATCCGCCGGCCAGGCGTCCGCCCCCGGGCTGGGAGCTGCACGATCGCGCTCGGGTCTGGCCGCTTGAGTCGAGGCGCCCGATCTACTTTCATGGAGCCGATGTCCTCAGGCGCTCCAGCGCTCTCTCCCCGGCCCGCCGCGGCCGCGGAGCTCGACGCGCTCGACGCCGTGCAGCGGCGGGTGCTGTGGCTGGCCACGAGCATGGTGCACCACGCCAACAGGGTGCGGGCGACCGACTCCGGCGTGAAGGTGGGGGGGCACCAGGCCTCGTCGGCCTCGATGGTCAGCATCATGACGGCGCTGTGGTTCGAGCACCTGCGAGCGCCCGACCGGGTGTCCGTCAAGCCGCACGCCGGCCCCGTTCTGCATGCGATCAACCACCTGCTGGGGCGGCTCGACGCGCGCTACCTGACCGAGCTGCGCGCCTTCGGCGGCCTGCAGAGCTACCCCAGCCGCGCGAAGGACCCGGACCCGGTCGACTACTCGACGGGCTCGGTCGGGATCGGCGCCACGGCGACGCTGTGGGGCGCGCTGGCGCACCGGTATGTCGCGGGCCACTTCGAGGTCCCCCGGGGCGGGCGCCAGATCGCGCTCCTGGGCGACGCCGAGCTGGACGAGGGGGCGGTCTGGGAAGCGTTGATCGACCCGCTGGCAGCGCGGCTCGGCGAGGTGCTGTGGATCGTCGACGTGAACCGGCAGTCACTCGACAGGGTCGTGCCGGAGATGGCGATCGCCCGCAACATCGCGATGTTCGAAGCGGCGGGCTGGGAGACGATCGTGGTCAAGTACGGGCGGCTGCTGCGCGCCCTGTTCGAGCGACCCGGCGGCCGCGAGCTGCGGGCGCGGATCGATCAGATGTCGAACGAGGAGTACCAGCGGCTGCTGCGCAGCCCCGCCGCCGAGCTGCGCGAGCGCCTGCCCGGCAGCGGCCCGGGCGCGGCCCCGCTGCGCCGCCTCGTGTCCGAGCTCGACGACGCACTGCTCAGGGCCGCGATCAGGGACCTGGGTGGGCACGATCTGGCCGACCTGCTCGAGGCCTATCGTCGTGCCGATGAGGCGCGCGAGCGTCCGGCCGTGATCTTCGCCTACACGATCAAGGCCTGGAGCCTGCCCACCGAGGGCCATCCGGCCAATCACTCGGCGCTGCTGACGAGCACGCAGTGGGAGCAGCTCGCCGAGGAGCTGGGCGCCGACGCGAGCCGGCCCTGGGCGCCGCTCCCGGAGGGCGGCGCCGCGGCGCGCCTGTGCGGGGCGGCGGCCCGGCGGCTGGCCAGGGAGGAGCCGGCGCGGCGCCTCCCGCCCGTGATCCCCGCGCAGCTGGCGCGCCAGCACGCCGGCTCGGTCTCGACGCAGCAGGCCTTCGGGCGCTTCCTGATGGACCTCGCCCACGACGCCCCCGAGGCAGCCGCGTCGGTCGTCTCCGTCAGCCCCGACGTCGCGTCCTCGACGAACCTGGGTGGCTGGATCAACCGCGCCGGTGTGTGGAACGTCGGCGAGCGGATCGACTGGTTCGCCGACGACCACGAGACGCTGCTGCGCTGGCGCGAGTCCGAGCACGGCCAGCACATCGAGCTGGGCATCGCCGAGGGCAACATGGTCGGCCTGCTGGGAGAGCTGGGGGCGACCTGGTCGCGCGACGGGCAGCCGCTGCTGCCGATCGGCACGCTGTACGACCCATTCGTCAACCGGGCGCTGGAGCAGTGGTCCTTCGGGATCTACGCCGGCGGCCAGTCGATCCTGGTCGGCACCCCGGCGGGCGTCACGCTGGCGCCGGAGGGGGGCGCCCACCAGTCGATCATCACCCCGTCGGTCGGCCTCGAGCAGCCCCGCTGCGTGGCCTGGGAGCCGGCCTTCGGCCAGGACCTGGAGTGGATCCTGCTCCACGCCCTGGCGCAGCTGGGGCGCGCCGACGGGACCTCGGCCTACCTGCGGCTGAGCACCCGACCGGTGAGCCAGGCGCTGGCGCGCGTGCCGACCGACCCGGCCGCCCGGGAGCGACGCCGCCGGCAGGTCGTGCAGGGCGGCTACCGGCTGCTGCAGAGTGCCGGCCCGCCCGCCGTGACGCTCGCGGGGATGGGCGTCGTGATGCCCGAGGTGCTCGCCGCGGCGGCCGAGCTGACCGATGGTGGCGTGGCCGTCGACGTGCTCTGCCTCACCTCGCCCGACCTCCTGTTCCGCGCGCTGCAGAGCCGCCGCGGGCTCTACGACGGGGAGGACGAGATCCTCGAGCCCCTGTTCGGCGGCGAGCGCGCCGCGCCGATCGTGACGGTGCTCGACGGCCACCCCCACACGCTGTCCTTCCTGTCGGCCATCACCGGCACTCCGGCGGCCTGCCTCGGCGTCCAGGACTTCGGCCAGTCCGGCGACGTGCAGGACCTCTACAGACACTTCGGGATCGATACCGAGACGATCGTCGGCGCCGCGCTGGACCTGCTGGGCTGAGCGGGCCGCTACTCGGCCGCCAGCTCGCGCAGCGTCCCGGTCTCCGGGTCGAAGATGAAGCCGCGGATGTGATCGCGGGCGGGCAGCTCGGGCGCTGAGCGAAGACGGATCAGGCTGTCCCGCAGAGCGGCCTCGACGTCCTCGAAGGCCCCCAGGCGCCAGCTGGGGCGAGCCCCGTCGGCGGCCAGGGCCTGGGCGAACTCGTCCTCGGAGGCGCCCATCAGACCGCAGCCCTCGTGCATCACCACGACCACGTCGCGGGTGCCCAGCAGTCGCTGGGAGACGCTGAGCGAGCGGATCGCGTCGTCGCTGGCAAGGCCGCCGGCGTTGCGGATGATGTGGGCGTCGCCCCGGGCAAGGCCCAGCATCGGGAACAGGTCGATGCGGGTGTCCATGCAGGACAGCACGGCGACCCGGCGGCCCGGGCGCGGGCTGAGGCCCGGGGCCGCCAGCTGCGGGGCGCGGCCGGCCGCGTAGGCCAGCATCTCGTCTGCGTTGTGCTCTGCCACGGCGCCGAAGGCTATCCGCGGCCGGGCCGACGCGTTATCCCGCGCTGGAGCGATCCACCCGATGGCCGATGTGCCCCGACGCCCTGTCGCTGGCCGGAGCGTGCCGTTCGCGTAGAGTGAGCGCGTGGAGCTTGCCGGACGACACATCGTCATCACCGGCGCCGCGGGGGGAATCGGCCGGGCGCTGGCCCGGCGCTTCGCAGCGGACGGACCGGCCGCCCTGGTGCTGGCCGACCGCGACCTGGCCGGCGCGCAGGCGATCGCCGAGCCCCTCGGCGCGATGGCCGTCGAGCTGGACGCGGGCAGCGAGGACAGCGTCGAGAGCCTGATCGAGCAGGCCGGCGCCGCGAACGGTCCGATCGACATCTTCATCTCGAACGCCGGCGTGCCCGGCGCTATGGGCGGCCCCGAGGCGCCCGACCAGGTCTGGGACGAAGCCTGGCGGGTCAACGTGATGGCGCACGTCTGGGCCGCCCGCGCACTGCTGCCCGAGATGGTCGCCCGGGGCGAGGGCTATCTGATCAACACGGCCTCGGCCGCGGGGCTGCTGACGCAGGTCTCCTCGCTCGTCTACAGCGTCACCAAGCACGCCGCCGTCGCCCTGGCGGAGTGGCTGTCGATCGAATACGCCGAACAGGGCGTGCGGGTCTCCTGCATCTGCCCGCAAGGCGTGCGCACACCGATGCTGGAACTGGCGATGGAGGATGCAGCCGGCGCTGCCGCTCTGACGGCCGGCGGGCTGCTCGAACCGGAGGACGTCGCAGACGCGGTCGTCGCCGGCATCCGGGCCGAGCGGATGCTGATCCTGCCGCACGAGAACGTCGCCGGCTTCATGGCGCTGAAGGGCTCCGACCCGGAGCGCTGGCTGAAGGGGATGCGCAGGATGGTGCGCGGCGCCAGAGAGCAGGCGCCGGCGGGATGAGCGGGATCGCCCCCTGGGAGGCCGCTCTGACCGAGCGGGCCAACGCCTCGGGGCGGACGCCGATCGTCTTCATCCACGGACTGTGGCTGCTGCCCGGCAGCTGGGAGCGCTGGGAGACGCTGTTCCAGGAGGCCGGGTACGCGCCGCTCGCGCCGGGCTGGCCCGACGACCCGCAGACGGTCGAGCAAGCGCGGGCCGCGCCGGAGGCATTCGCCGGCAAGGGGGTCGGCCAGACCGCGGACCACTACGCCCAGCTGATCGGGCATCTCCAGACCAAGCCGGCCGTGATCGGCCACTCCTTCGGCGGCCTGCTCACCCAGATCATCGCCGGCCGTGGGCTCTCGGCCGCCTCGGTCGCCCTCGACGCCGCCCCCTACAGGGGCGTCCTGCCGCTGCCCATCTCGGCGCTGCGCTCGGCGATGCCCGCGCTGGGCAACCCGGCCAACTACAAACGCGCCGTGATGCTGACCTACGAGCAGTTCCGCTACGGCTTCGCCAACACGGTCACCGAGCAGGAGGCCAGGGAGCTCTACGACACCTATGCGGTCCCGGGCGCGGGCAAGCCGCTGTTCCAGGCGGCGGCCGCGAACCTCGACCCGTTCACCGAGGTCAAGGTGGACACGCGCAACCCGCAGCGCGGGCCGCTGCTGATCGTCTCCGGGGAGAAGGACCACGTCGTGCCGTGGGCGATCTCGCATGCCTCCTTCAACAAACAGCGCCACAACCCCGGCACGACCGAGATCGTCGAGATCCCGGGCCGGGGACACGGCCTCACAATCGACAGCGGCTGGCGTGAGGTGGCCCAGACGGCGCTCGACTTCGTGGCTCGTTTCGTGCCCCCCGAAGCGGCCGAGAAGTCCGCCTGACGGAACCGGCCGCGCCCCTGAACAGGGACGCGGCCGGCCGTGCAAC